>NZ_JAUCDY010000005.1:0-185885 GCF_030362935.1 Thiopseudomonas acetoxidans | reverse complement strand
CCTCTACTATAGCGTCCGTTACGGCGTCTATGTTTTTCATATTAAGGGCTGCAACGCATATGCGCCCTGTAGACACCACGTAGATGGCAAATAGTATGTTAACGCTCCTTTTTGCTGCTAAATAACTTAACCGTAATTTTTAGACATTAAAAAGTTTTAAGTGTGCGGTTTATTGTAATTTAGATAACGGAAATGATGCTGCTCATGTCGAGTTGCTATGATTTAGTCATTCCAGCGCCCAGGTGAGTAGGAGAATACAGGTAGAGACCACTTCCATTTTAAGGCAGATAAACGCAGGGTGAGGCCAAAAACAAAGGAAATGAGCAGGTTGATGTTTTCATTCACCTGCAAGTAAATAAGCCCCAAGTATAAAATAGCGACCATAAACGACACGCTGGCGTATAGCTCGTGACGAAGGACTTGTGGAGTGCGGTTACACATGATGTCGCGCAAGATGCCACCAAAAATACCTGTGGTCATGCCTGCCATAAGGACAACGGTGAGGTGGTAATCCAGTTTTATAGCGATATTGCAGCCAATGATGGTGAAAGCCACTAAGCCCATTGAGTCGACAAGTAAAAACAGGCGGTTTAGCCGGCGCATATACTTAGCAATCACTACTGTGAACATGCCAGCACCGATGGTGAGGTAGATGTAAAGTGGGTGTTGAGTCCAGGTAACAGGGTAGTTGCCTAACAGCATGTCGCGCACTGTGCCACCGCCTAGAGCTGTTAGAAAGGCGACGAAGGCAACGCCAAACAAGTCCATATTGCGCCGCCCAGCAGCTAGTGCTCCGGACATGGCTTCAGCGGTAATGGCTATAACGAAGATATAGGAAAGCATCAGAAAGCACCTGCAGTCTGTAATGCCCCTCCCTCTGTCCTGTTACCTGAGAGTTTATGCAGCAATGCTGCTTGCCCCTTCGGTGGGTTGTCGAGCAACCGCTCTCCAGTTGGCGTATTAATGGTAGTGCAGTACATGAGCCTGAGCGTTTATGGGAGTTTGCGCCTTCGGCGGGTGCGTTTATGTCACCGCTCTCCTGCGTGCGAAAGTATAGTTTTTTTTCACGGGACTAGCTAGTCGACTTGTAGCAATTTACAATAGCCCCATCATTATTTGCGCAGATGTAACTACAAGAGTAGTTGGCGTCTTCGTGCTCAGGAACTATTTATGTCTTACTCCCTCGATACCTTTCTTAATGATATTAAACAGCGCGATCCAGAACAGCCTGAATTCCATCAGGCGGTGGAGGAAGTGTTGCGTTCATTATGGCCTTTTTTACAGGAAAACCCGCGCTATATGCAGGCGGGTATTATTGAACGTATGGTTGAACCGGAAAGGGTGATTCTATTTCGTGTGCCTTGGGTAGACGATGCGGGTAAGGTGCATGTGAATCGCGGTTATCGCGTACAAATGAACAGCGCGATAGGACCTTACAAGGGTGGGATTCGTTTTCATCCTTCGGTAAACCTTGGCGTACTTAAGTTCTTGGCTTTTGAGCAAGTATTTAAGAACTCGCTAACGTCACTACCTATGGGTGGTGGTAAGGGTGGTGCGGACTTTGACCCTAAGGGTAAGTCTGAGCAAGAAGTGATGCGCTTCTGTCAGTCCTTTATGAATGAACTTTATCGCCATATTGGGCAACACTTGGATGTCCCCGCTGGGGATATTGGTGTGGGTGCGCGCGAAGTGGGTTATATGTTTGGTCAGTACAAACGTCTAGCCAATGAGTTTACTTCAGTATTTACCGGCAAAGGCATGACCTATGGCGGTAGTTTGATTCGTCCTGAAGCGACTGGTTATGGCTGTGTCTACTTTGCTGAGCAAATGCTCAAGAGTATCAAGCGCCGTTTTGAAGGCCAGCGTGTGGCAATCTCGGGCTCAGGTAACGTAGCTCAGTATGCAGCGCAAAAAGTTATTGAACTGGGTGGAAAGGTGGTTTCGTTATCGGACTCTGGTGGCACTATCTATATGCCAAAGGGAATGACTAGCGAGCAGTGGTCGTATTTGATGGACTTGAAAACCGTGCGTCGTGGACGTATTGAAGAGATGGCGAAGGAATTTGGGACGCAATTTTTGGCTGGACAACGTCCTTGGGGGCTTGAGTGTGATATCGCTATGCCTTGCGCAACGCAAAATGAGCTGAACGTTGATGATGCACGGACCCTGATTAAAAATGGTTGTATCTGTGTTGCTGAGGGCGCCAATATGCCCTCTACGCTGGCGGCGATTGATTTGTTTCAGGACTCTGGCATCTTATATGCGCCGGGTAAGGCTTCTAACGCGGGTGGGGTTGCTGTCAGTGGTTTGGAGATGACGCAAAACGCTATGCGCTTACTGTGGACGGACGGGGAGGTGGACGCTAAGTTGCATAGTATTATGCAAGGCATTCATGCGGCCTGCGTTAACTACGGCAAAGAAAACGACAGGGTTAACTATGTTAAAGGTGCTAATACGGCGGGATTTGTAAAAGTAGCTGATGCTATGTTAGCGCAGGGTATTGTCTAGCGGGTTTACAGGTAATAACACTATAAAAAAGCAGCAGTCATTTAAATTTGTACTGCTGCTTTTTTTATTACGTGATAAGACTAAGGGTTGTACAGCAAGATTGCTTTAAACGTTGGCTGCCGCTATTTGGTAGGCGGTGACTAAAGCAATTTGCAAGCTGCCTGTATCGATCTCGCCAGTACCCGCTAAGTCGAGCGCCGTACCATGGTCTACGGATGTGCGAATAATAGGCATGCCTAACGATATATTCACGGCTGAACCAAAACCTTTGTGTTTCAGTACGGGTAGGCCTTGATCATGGTACATCGCTAAAACAGCGTCGCATTGCTTTAGATTGTTGGGTGTGAACACGCTATCAGCAGGTAGTGGACCAACGAGGTCCATTCCTTCTTTACGGAGACGTTCCAGCGTTGGCGCAATAATATCTAGCTCTTCACGACCGAGATGCCCGTCTTCACCTGCGTGCGGATTTAAGCCGCAGACAATGATACGCGGATTCTTAATACCAAATTTTCTGCTCAAATCATGGTGCAAAATACGGGTAACACTTTCTATGCGTTCTGTAGTAATGGCATCAGCAACTTCACGCAGCGGTAGGTGAGTGGTAACTAGAGCTACGCGTAACCCGTGAGTTGCCAGCATCATCACCACCTGAGGTGAGTGAGTAAGCTCTTGTAAAAACTCAGTATGCCCAGAAAAGGGTACACCGGCTTGGTTGATGACGCCCTTGTGCGCGGGGGCAGTTATCATGGCGCTAAATAAGCCATCTATGCAGCCTTGTCCTGCTCGGGTCAAGGTTTCTAGTACATAAGGAGCGTTGGCGGTATTTAGTTGTCCGGCAACTGCAGGCTCATACAGTGGCGTGTGCCATACATAGAGTGACTGCTCAGGGGAGGGTAACTCAGGTAAGTTGTCTGGGTTTACTTCAATGATGTTTAATGGCAGGTCTAGTTGCTGAGCACGCTGTTTAAGTAATTCTGTATCGCTGATTACTATTACAGGATAGGGCTGGGCCTCTTGAGCTAAGAAAACGCACAAGTCAGGACCAATCCCTGCTGGCTCACCTGGGGTTAATGCAAAGCGCAGTGTCATAATTCTTTAATCTCCACGTAGGCTTCGTCACGAATTTCACGTAGCCATATTTGCAACTCTTCTTCATATTTGCGGTTATGAATAAGGTTCAGAGCTTGTTGCTCACGCAACTCTTGACTGCTGTCAGTAATACGGCGATCCAGTACTTGTAGGACATGCCAACCGAACTGGCTTTCAAAAGGTTTGGATAGCTCACCTATAGCTGTATTGGCCATAACTGAGCGGAAAGCAGGTACTAGGTTTTGTGGGTCAGTCCAGTTGAGGTCGCCACCCTGCAATGCAGAGCCAGGGTCTTCGGAGTATTGTTTTGCCAGTTGTGCGAAATCTTCGCCACTGTTAATTCGCTCGTACAGGCGTTGTGCTAACTGCTGTGTTGCGGCTGGACTACGAATTTCGCTTGGTTTGAGCAGTATATGCCGTACGTGTACTTCATCACGCATGCTGTTATCTGTGCCCTGTTTGTCGAGTAGCTTTAAAATAATGATACCGCCGGCAGTACGCAGGGGTTCAGTAACGTCACCGATACTCATTTGGCTAACCATGGTATCAAAGGGCGGCGGCAGCTGACCTGCTTTACGCCAGCCCATATCCCCACCTTCAAGCGCATTTTCGCTGGCTGAGTAGCTCATAGCCAGCTGCTGGAAGTCCGCACCTTCGTGTAAACGTTTTTGCACGAGCTCTACTTTTTGTTCAACCTCAGCAATTTCGTCTGCGCTTGGGCTGTCTGATAGAGGGATGAGAATGTTGGCTAAACGGTAGTCTTCAGCCAACTGCATTTTGCCCAGGGTGGAATTGAGGAAGTTTCTCACCTCCTGTTCGGTTACTTGGACTCGTTCGGCGACTCTATACTGGCGTACACGGTTGATGATAATTTCGTTGCGAATTTGCTCACGCACATCGGCTTCTGATAAACCGTCTTGGCGCAACATGTTTAAAAAATCAGGCACTGTGGTTTGATTGCGCTGCGCGAGGCTGGCAATAGACTCATTAAGCTCATCATCTGCAATACGAATACCGGAGCGCTCACCAATTTGTAGCTGTAACTCATCCAGGATCATGCGGTCGAGGACTTGTTGGCGCAGCATGTCTTCGGGAGGCAGCTCAGCGTTGCGGATACTGATATTTTTACGCACTTCCTGTAAACGCTTTTCGAACTGACTGTGCATAATGATGCCGTCATCTACGATAGCGACAATACGGTCTAGGGGTTGTTCTGCGGCGTAGCTTAAGCCTGCGGCACATAGCAGGCCCAGGCATAGTGTTTTGAGTGACTTAGTAAGCATTGTCTTCTCGTCGTTGATAACCAGGGATGCCTTCATCAAGGAAGGTACTAACTTTATTGCCTGTGATACCGCCCAGGCTTTTTAGGATGATTTGCAAGAATACACCGCGATCAGGGCGGCGGTTGTCTTCAGGGGACATGGTCCGCTCGTCATAGTCTACCCAATAACGGCTGACGAGGCGTACTTTCCAACAGCAATTATTGTACTCAAAACCGCCAAGAGCTTCTAAAGTTTGGCTGCGGTTGTAGTCAAATTGCCAGCGGGCAATGGCGTTCCAGCGGGTAAAGATAGGCCACATTATCGAAGCATCGGTTTGTTCAACTTTGTAGAAATCTTTGTAAACTTGGCCTGTAGTTGTGTTGGTGTAATCGCCGCTGCCAGTGACATAACGGCCTAGTTTTTCATCAAAATAGACCCCATCGTTTGTATAACGGTAACCAAAGTTAAGGATTTTATTGAGATTATCTTCAGGCTGGTAGTTAAACATCATACTACCGGAGCGTGGACTGTGGGTTTCAGGATCCCAAGTATAGTTTGCGTTGAGCTTCCAGTCCTGATTGAAGCGATACATATACTGCGCAGCATAGGGAGAGCGCTTGCTAGTATTGCGCTCGTGCATTTTGTAATCGTTTTTATTAGCAGCATCCAGCATAACTTTGCGGTCACTGAAGTAATACGCTTGACCTACTGAAGCCTGTTGCCGTTCAAAACCGGTGTCTTCTAGCCAACGGTAGGTAAGACCCAAAGAAACATGGTTGCTATCACCGATACGATCGCGTCCGGTAAAACGATTGTCGCGAAACAAAGATGAGTAGCTAAAGGAACTTTCGCCAGTATTAAATAAAGGCAGATCAATTTGGTCGGTGTAGGGCACATAAAGATAGAACAGGCGCGGTTCTATAGTTTGCGTGTAGTTTTTACCAAACAACTCTGTTGGGCGATCAAAGTACAGACCGCTGTCTAGGCTATAAATGGGTAGGCTGCGACTCGGTGCGCTTTTAAATGTGCGGCCTGCTCCTATCGTTTGCTTGCCCGTCTTATCAAGCTCTAAATCATACTTGGTGTAAGCGAACTTAACGCTGGGCTTAATAAAGCCCCACATCCAATCCATAGGCATACTGAGTGCGGGTTCAATGTGCGTACGATTACCCACGGCACGGTTAAGGCCTTTAAGGTGCTCATCTTGCCAGGGGTGAAAATCACCATCACGGTCACGGTACTTACCGTTTTTCAATGAGCGGTCAAAGCGTACCCACTCGGTTTGATAGCTCAGTTCAAGGCCGGCCAGCTCACCAGGGACACGACCGTTAAGCGTGAGCTGTGGAAGCTTATCGTAGGGTGTGATATCGGAGATATTGGCGCGCTCATAAGCATGCACGCTTAGGTTGGCAGAAAAGCTGTCGCCGCGCCATGTCAGGCCCGCCCGCTGATCTACAGTGCTGTCAGATGAGGCGATAATGTTTGAAGACAAGTCTTGGAAGTAATAAGGATCACTGATGTCGGTGTAATCCACTTCAGCCAGCAGGCGGGAGTTAAATCCGTGTTGATGCTGCCAATTCAGCATCCAGCGGTCTTTTTTATACTCAGATTGAAGTTTGCGTTCTGTTTCGCTGTCGTTGCCCAGCCATGCAGCGCCAAGCTGACCCTCACTTTGCTTGGTGAGATAACGGAACTCAGCCTCAGTTAACAAACCTCGTTTACTGATGTAATTGGGATACAGGGTGGCATCGTAGTTTGGTGCAAGGTTGATGTAGTAGGGCGTGGTGATATCAGCCCCCTTGCGGCGGCTATAACTGATGCTGGGCGGTAAAAAACCTGACAGGCGTCGATCATCGATAGGGAATTGAACATAAGGCGTATACAAAACCGGTATGTTTTTGACTCTGAGAGTGGCATTGGTTGCCGTGCCAAAACCTGTTTCTTGGTTTAAAGTAATATTATTGCTCTGCAGATGCCAGTCGTTTTTGCTGGGTGCGCAGCTGGTATAACTGCCGGATTTCAAGCGGATAATGCCGTCTTCATTGCGCTTAATGTATTCAGCACCGCCGCGTGTTTTTTTGCTATGCACAACGTATTCGGTATTATCAATCTGCGCCTCACCCGTATCAAGTTGGATTCGTGCTTGGTCGCCCACCATCAAAATATCTTGGTCACGCAAGCGCACCTGCCCGGTTAGGGTGCCTAGGTTGTTAAGCTGATCCAGCTCGCCGTATTCAGCCTCTGCTTGCAAGCTGGCTTGGCGGATAATGATGTCACCTGTTAATACGGTTAGTTGCGTGTTTTGCTCGTGGCGTGAATTGATCGCATTAACATATATGGGAGCTTGCTTGAATGGGGTTGTGTCGTCTTTGCCTAAACGTAATGGCTCTATATATGTGCCGCCACAATAGGGCGAAATTTCCGCCAGCTGCTCACCAGTAAGGCTCTCGCGTGGTACCCAGTCAAGATGAGAATAATCTGAGCTGCGCGAGTTGAGGGCATAGCCTTTTGCTTGTGCCGCTTGTTTGGTAGAGGCTTTTGCCTTTCTTGCAGTGGTCGTAACAGGAGCGGTAGCTGTTTTTTTACTCGTAGAGGTAGCTGTTTTGCTTGTAGCCGGCTCACTAATAGGTGTTGGTCGTGGCACCGAGCGTGGCTTTTCTTGTGTTGTACAGATCCATTGTCCGCCAGCGCCTACAGCGCAGCTGTATTGACTATCGGCTTGTGCGCTGATCATGCTTAATGGGTATAAGGCAAAGAAAACACCTAGGGCTAATGCATTGGGTTTAAGATGATGAGGTAGCTGAGCAGCCATTATACGTATATCCATTCTTGCCGAGTGATTCTACAGAAAGCCTGATTGCTCTCGAAGCGAGAACAAAGATAAGCGATAATAAAGCATGCCTTCCTTGACGGCTAGCACCTTTGGAGAAAACACTATGCTAGATCAGCATACAGAAGTAAAAGATAGCCGCTTTTTAGCTCTGCTGCAGTGGTTCGATAAGCAAAAGACTGAAATTGCACACAAACTAAATCAAGAGGAGTTACCGCAAGGTCAGTTTACCAGTGCCAGTAGTGATGCCAGCTTTAGGCGTTACTTTCGTTGGCATGTGGGCGCACAGAGCTTGATTTTGATGGATGCGCCGCCAACCCATGAAAATAGCCTGCCTTTTGTGCAAATATCGCAGTTGCTGTTGAGTGCGGGTTTGCACGCGCCGGTAGTATTGGCGCACGATTTGGAACAGGGTTTTTTAGCGCTCACTGATCTGGGTACACAAAACTGGCTTGAATATTGGCAAGCCGATGCCAGTCATCTCGAACAGGCTGATGCGCTCTTCACGCAGGCGCTACAGACATTGTTGCAAATGCAAAAAATAGATACCAATGCCCTGAGTTTGCCTAGCTACGATGAAGCTTTGCTGCGTCGAGAGCTGGAGTTGTTCCCTCAATGGTATGTGGCGCATGAGTTAGGTTTAACCTTTAGCGCTCAGCAACAGCAATGGTGGGACAATGTGACTGAGCGTTTGATTGAGTCAGCGTTAGCGCAAGAAAAGGTTTTTGTGCACCGTGATTTTATGCCACGCAATTTGATGTGTAGCCAACCTAATCCGGCATTGATCGATTTTCAGGATGCCGTTATCGGGCCTATTAGTTATGACGTAATCAGTCTGTTTAAAGATGCTTTTATCAGTTGGCCGGAAGACAAAGTAAGTCGTTGGCTTGAACAGTATTGGGCTAGCGCAAAAGAGCAGGGAATTGCTGTGTCAAAGGATTTCAAACAGTTTCGCCGAGATTGCGATTTGATGGGGTTGCAGCGACACTTAAAAGTAATAGGCATATTTGCGCGAATCTGCCATCGTGACGGTAAGCCCCGTTACTTAGCCGATGTGCCGCGCTTCTTTAATTATATTGAGCCCGTGATCGAGCGTTATCCAGAACTGGCTGAACTGGGCTATTTGCTGGACTCTTTACCTATCCAAGGACGTGGTCAATGAAAGCGATGATTCTTGCTGCAGGTAAGGGTGAACGTATGCGTCCGCTCACCCTGCATACGCCAAAACCCCTACTGAAAGTGGCGGGTAGGTCTTTAATCGAGCATCAGATTGTTAAATTGGCAGCGGCGGGCTTTCGTGAGCTGGTGATCAATCATGCTTGGCTGGGTGAGCAAATTGAGTCTGCCTTGGCGGACGGCAAAGACTATGGCGTGAAGATTCAGTATTCGCCAGAAGTTGCCCCACTAGAAACGGGCGGAGGAATCTTTCAGGCGCTACCCATGCTGGGTGAGGAGCCTTTTCTAGTAGTTAACGCCGATGTTTGGACTGACTATGATTTTAGTCAGTTGCGCAAACCCTTAACCGGTTTGGCGCATTTGGTGATGGTAGATAATCCAGCACACCATACGCAGGGTGATTTTGCCATAACAGATGCGATGCTTTCACCAGAAGGCGCGCCGAAATTAACCTATAGCGGCATTGCTGTATTAAGTCCGCAATTATTTAAGGGGTGTGCTGCAGGGGCTTTTAAATTGGCACCCTTATTGCGAGAGGCCATGTTGAACGGCATGGTGTCGGGTGAGCATTTTGTTGGGGCTTGGGTCGATGTCGGCACACCTGAGCGTCTCCAGCATGCAGAATTAGTAGCGAGTTCTTAATGATTTGGCCGGTAACCATAGTGGCTACAGCGCTGGGTTTGTTAATAGCCAGTATTCCGGGTGCTCTTTTGGGCTTGGTATTGGGTGCTTTAGTGGACCGCTATTTAGCTATTGCCAGCTGGTCAACCTTGCGGCAAAAATTAATCCGCCAGCCGGTTTTGTATTCGGCTGAGCACAGCCAATTTATGCTGTTGGGCTATCTGGCTAAACTTAATGGGCGCGTGCTGCCGGCACATATCCAGCAAGCACGCATAGAAATGCGTCGTTTAGGATTGGAAGGGTATAAATACCAAGCGGCAGTCACGGCGTTTTCACAAGGCAAAACGGTACAGCTCACCGATCTGCGTGCTAGTTTGCAGGCGTGTTTTAAGGGGCAGAAAGCCGAGCAGCTCTTGTTAAGTGCTTGGCGAGTGGTTTGGTCAGAGCGCAAGGTAAGTCCCTTGCAACGAAAGACGCTAGAATACTGTGCGAAATGGTTAGGGGTGAAGCAGGCGCGCTTAGTTGAGCTTGAGTTACAGGCTAAGCCGTCACAGGCACAGAGCACTAAGCCAGCTGTAAAACTAACTGAGTTAGGTCAGGCTCTGGCTACTTTGGGTTTGCCTGCTGCAACGAATAACTTTACGCATGTTCAGCGTGCATACCGGCGATTGTTAAGCGAAAACCATCCCGATAAGCTCATAGGGGCAGGGGCTTCAAAGCAGCAGATCGAGCGGGCGAATGATATAACGCAAGAGCTGCACAAAGCCTACGCAGTATTGCGCAGGCACTACCGGTCGTAG
This sequence comes from Thiopseudomonas acetoxidans, assembly GCF_030362935.1. NCBI lineage: Bacteria > Pseudomonadati > Pseudomonadota > Gammaproteobacteria > Pseudomonadales > Pseudomonadaceae > Thiopseudomonas > Thiopseudomonas acetoxidans. The sequence continues at coordinate 175,596 of NZ_JAUCDY010000005.1, read as the reverse complement.
GTGGTTAGGGATTCAGACCTTGCACATAACTGGCTAGAGCGTTGATGTCAGCATCGCTTAGCTGCTTAGCGATGGGGATCATGAGAGAGCCGGGGCGATGCTTGCCGCCTGCACGGAATAATGTCAGTGTTTGACGTATATATTCTGCCGGCTGACCTGCAAGGCGAGGCATTTCGTCATTGCCTTCGCCATTATTGCCGTGACAGACGGTGCAGATTTGATTGAACTTAGCCTTACCCAAATCGTGCAAAGAGGGGTCTAGCTCATCTTTTTGCTTAACTTTCTGCATGCTGTAAAACAGGGCAATATTGACTCGGTCTTCAAGGCTGAGCATGCCGGCAGCTTTGGACATAACGAAGTCTTCACGCTCGCCTGAAGCGAATTTTTCAAAAGCGGTAAAAAGATAAACTGGGGTTTGCTCGGCCAGATTCGGGATGTGTGAGCGCGTGCTATTACCATCCTTTCCGTGACAGTACCCACACAGCGTAATGCGTTCTTCGCCAGCCGCATAGGCTTTTTGAGTTGATTCAGGATTGGTCATAATGACGTTTAACCTGTCTAGAGCTTCTTGTTGCTGAGCGTAACTGGTACTAACGAAAATAGAGATAGCAATAAAAATTAGTGCACGCATAGAAAAAATATCCATTTTTATTTGATGTGTAAATCTGCGGGGTAAGCGCCGTATTAAGTATCAAGCATACTGTTATGCTTTGCCTTTTGCATGGTGCTAAGAAAAAGCCATTTAGTCTAAAAAATCAAGTGATCTATAACAAAGAAACGGCTCTAGTTATCAAGTTTTTGTTTTATGCCTTATTTATTGCTGATAACGATGCAGCCAGCCTAGAACTTTAGTTTGAGTTTGCTTCTGTGCGAGTTTTTTGCCGCTGGCATTAATTTTAAATTGCTGAAAGTCACTTGTTTCTTTGCGTTTACTGGCATTAAGGCGCTCTTTAGCTTCACTGACCGCTTCAGTGGCTGGAGCGGTTAAAGACGTGGAATAAAAATCAACCATTGTTATATCTAACTCGCTAATAAAGGATGAAAACTTACGGGTTTTTTGTTCCGGGTAGCGGGGGTTAATGAGTAATAGTGCGTTAATTGGCTGGGTTTTATGTGTGGTTAAGTAATCAAGCAGCCAATAAGCGCCTTCGTGTTGTGCAATAAATATCAGTTTTTTAGCTTGCTGGGTTTCTATGTATGCAAGAGTTGCATTTAGCACCTCTGCGATAGTATCAGCATAGTCTACTGCCGTGGATTCGGCAGCTAGGTCTGTAATGGTTTCGTCTGTGCTTATGGTGGCGTTGTCGTTGTCTAGGAAAGGGTCGCTGACAGCGTCTGCAGCGGGCTCTTGCGCTTGATCAGGATTCTCATTGTCCGCAGTCTCAGTCTCAGTCTCAAAATGCGTATCAGATAGGACGATGGGTGTGCTTTCAATGCGCAGTAGTTCAGGTTCGGGGTCGGGTAGGTTTAAGCTTAAGCTGTGCCAGCCTTTGTCGGTCACAGCCCGGCGCAGTTGAGCGATATTGGTTGCAGAGTCAGCCGTTTCCAGTAATCCCGGTACGAACACAATCAAGCCTTTGGCTGTTTTGGCGTTGGCGGGCAAGTAAAGGGCTGAATAGTGATTGGTCGTGCCGGGGATTTCAATGAGTTGTTCGGGAAAAATGGTGCGAAATTGCTGCGCAGCAAGTTGACTACGGCTATTAAGAGCGGGTCGTTCAATCTCAACCGCTTCCACGGCTTCGACTTCTAGATTTTCGCCCTCTTGCGTGCTCTCTTCAGCCTGTGCATTGCTTAAGCCAAGGGGCAAAAATAACAGCAGAATAGAAAGCCAATAACGCATGATTCGTCTAATGCCTTAGGGGTTAGTAAGTTGCTCAAGGTTGTGGTCTTGGATGTCTTGTAAATACTTACGGAAAATCTGTGATAGCACTTGATTGGCAAGCTCTAACTCTTGGGCTTCCATATCCAAAATTAAGCGGTCGGCTTCATTGTAAGCTTCATCGGAGCCGTTAATGGCTGCCATTTTTAAAATAATAAAGGCCTGGGCTTTATTGACTGCCGTGCCTTGGCCTTTGGCGTACATCAGGCCGAGACGAAGCTGAGCCTGTGCGTGGCCTTGCATTGAGGCTTGGCTATACCAGCGAATGGCTTCGCTGTAGTTTTGTTCGGTGAGTACGCCGTTATACCAGTAATTACCCAGTTCGTATTGCGCGTAATCGTAACCTAGCTCAGCTAGCTGGACACAGTAAGCTAGGGCGTTGGTAAGATTTGAATTGTCGTGATTGAGCGTGCAGGTTCGCGCTGGGGTGTCGATCAGCATAGGGCTATCGTAGTTTTCGGCTTGCGCGGATAAACTAACTTGCGCGGATAAACTAAACAGGGCAAGTGTTATGCCTAAAAAAATACGTTTCAAAAAATTCATTATGGGTTCAAGACTGAGGCGAAAAAATTAGAGGCTTTATGCTATCTGTAATCTACTGCTAAAAGCAGCTGTATGAGTAACGGAGTTAGGTGCTGCTGGTTAAAAAGAGAACTCAATCACTTAATTGCGCTAGCATACCTCAGTATTGCCATGGATTTATACCATGATTGTGTGTAATGCACGCCGTTATGAACTGAGTTCGAGTTTCTGAGATTTAATTGAAGTTAATATGCTTATAAAACAAAGGTTTGTCCCTGAAAAATTGCCCGAGCTAGGCTCCCTTCCTCCCTTGTTGCAACGTATCTATGCCGCCCGTGGCGTGAGCTGCGCGCAGGAGCTTGATAACAGTCTTAAGTATTTACTCTCTTATGAGCAGTTAAAAGGCATACCCGATGCTGTGGCTTTGCTGCTGCAAGCCATTGTTGAGCAGCAACGGATTTTAATCATCGGCGACTTTGATGCCGATGGAGCAACGGCTACGGCGGTAGGTGTGCTGGGTTTGCGTATGCTGGGCGCGACGCAGGTTGATTATTTGGTGCCCAACCGTTTTGATTATGGTTATGGCTTAAGCGTGGGCATAGTCGAGCAAGCGCAACAGTTGGCGCCTGATCTTATTATTACCGTGGATAATGGCATCTCCAGTATCGATGGCGTGCAGCTTGCGAAAAGCTTGGGTATGCGCGTGCTCATTACTGATCATCACCTGCCGGGCGAGGTGTTGCCTGTTGCCGATGCCATCGTCAATCCCAATCAGCCCGGTTGCAGTTTCCCCAGTAAAGCTTTGGCGGGAGTCGGCGTAATTTTTTATGTGCTGCTCGCTCTGCGTGCGCGTATGCGTGAGTTAAATAGCTTTGCTGGCGCGGAGCCTAATTTGGCGCAGTTGCTCGACTTAGTAGCGCTAGGCACGGTAGCGGATGTGGTTCCGTTGGACGCTAATAACCGCCGACTGGTACAGCAGGGCTTGGCAAGAATTCGTGCGGGTCATGCACGCCCCGGCATTAAAGCCATTGCTGAGGTGGGGCGGCGACAGCTGGCTAATATGGTGGCGATGGATTTGGGTTTTATCGTGGGTCCGCGCTTAAATGCTGCTGGACGCATGGACGATATGAGTATCGGTATTGAGTGTCTGTTGGCCGAGGATGAAAGTCAGGCGTTGTTGTTGGCGCAACAGCTGGACAGTTTAAATGCTGAGCGTAAACGTACCGAGCAAAACATGCAGCGTGAGGCGCTAGAGCAACTGCAAGACTTGCCTGAGGATAACCTACCCTTTGGTATCTGTGTGTATGAGCAGGACTGGCATCAAGGCGTGACTGGGATTTTGGCTTCGCGGCTTAAGGAGCGTTACCACAGGCCGGTGATTGCCTTTGCCGATGCTGGTGATGGCAGTCTTAAAGGTTCAGCGCGTTCTGTAGCAGGTCTGCATATTCGTGATGCGCTAGCCGCGATTGATGCGCAAAATCCGCAGCTAATTCGTAAGTTTGGTGGTCATGCGATGGCGGCTGGATTGACCATTGCGCAAGCGGATTATGCGCAGTTTGTGCAGGCGTTTGATGCGCAGGTGCGCGCCTGCTTGACCGAGGATGAATTGGCGGGTATTTGCGTGACGGATGGTGAGTTGGCTGCTGGCGAATTTGCTTTAGAATTAGCCCAGCAGCTTAGGTTGGCGGGGCCTTGGGGGCAGCAGTTTCCGGAGCCTAGCTTTCATGGACGGTTTAAATTAATGCAGCAGCGTCTGGTCGGTGAGCGGCATTTGAAAATGGTTCTACATAATGAAACGACCCGCATCGACGTTGATGCGATTGCGTTTAATGTGGATCTGGAGCAGTGGCCTAATCCTAATATTCAATACGCGGATCTGGCGTACCGGTTAGATGTGAACGAGTTTCGCGGCAAACAAAACCTGCAGTTGTTGGTGGAGCATCTTATTGCTGTGGGTTAGGGAGACCTGACTAATTACCTGCGTTGTCAGGGCTAGGCAACATTATTTCAGCAACTCCCTAAGTGTGGTGAGTGCAGGCTGTAAACAGCACGGCAAAAAATGCAGCATCGTGTTTTAAGAATTTCTGCAGTGTTGCATAAGTTCACGTATAATTTTGCCTTTAATTTTTTGATACACATGAGCAATATCAATGGAAGTTAATCCTATTTATCAAAACATCGCTGACTTAAGCGAGCGTACCCAGACTATTCGGGGGTATCTTTGACTACGATAATAAACGTGAACGTTTAGTCGAAGTCGAGCGTGAGCTGGAAGACCCCGATATCTGGAGTAATCCAGACTATGCGCAAAACTTAGGTCGTGAGCGATCGCAGCTGGCGCAAATTATTGAAACCCTAGATGAGCTTTCTAGTGGTTTAACTGATGCGCCTGAGCTGCTTGAAATGGCCGTTGAAGAGAACGATGAAGCAGCCGTAGAGGATGTGCGCCTAGAGGTGGCACGTCTGGAAGACATTCTGAGCAAACTTGAATTTCGCCGTATGTTTAGCGGAGAAATGGATGCCAACAATGCCTATCTGGATATCCAAGCCGGATCGGGCGGTACAGAAGCGCAAGACTGGGCAAATATTCTGTTGCGTATGTATTTGCGCTGGGCGGATCACAACGGTTTCGAGGCCACCATTATGGAGCTATCTGCCGGTGAAGTGGCTGGCATTAAAGGTGCGACCCTGCATATCAAGGGTGAGTACGCCTTTGGTTGGCTGCGTACCGAAACTGGTGTGCATCGACTGGTACGTAAAAGCCCGTTTGACTCAGGTAACCGACGCCATACCTCATTTACCGCGGTGTTTGTCTCCCCAGAAATTGATGACAATATTGAGATTGAGATCAACCCCGCTGATTTGCGTATTGATACGTATCGCTCATCAGGTGCGGGTGGGCAGCACGTTAACACCACAGATTCTGCTGTGCGTATTACTCACGTACCAACCAATACCGTGGTCTCCTGTCAGAACGAGCGTTCACAGCATGCTAACCGTGACCAAGCGATGAAAATGCTGCGCGCCAAGCTGTATGAGTTGGAGTTGCAAAAGCGTAATGCGGCTTCACAGGCCTTAGAGGACAGCAAGTCGGATATAGGCTGGGGGCATCAGATTCGTTCTTACGTACTGGATCAGTCACGCATTAAAGATCTGCGTACCAATGTGGAAAACAGTAACTGCGACGCCGTGCTGGATGGCGATATCAATGAGTTTTTAGAGGCGAGCTTAAAGCAGGGGCTTTAAAAAGAACACCACCTGTAGCAGCTGCCGCGAATACCTGGATTAGCGGCTATACAGAACAGAGTTGCACCCAAGCTTGCCACACCAAACAAATAAAACTGGAAAAATTATGAGCGAACAACCGCAAACCCAAGAAGAACTCCACGAAGAAGAAAACCGCCTGATTGCCCTGCGCAAAGCAAAGCTCGCCGCGCAGCGTGCTAAAGGCAATGCTTTCCCTAATGATTTTCGCCCAGAACACGCCTGCGCTGATATCCAGCGTGACTACGCCGAGGCGAGTAAAGATGAGCTGGAAGAAAAGCAAATCCCGGTCAAAATTGCGGGGCGCATTATGCTCAACCGTGGCCCCTTTATGGTGCTGCAGGACAGCAGTGGTCGTTTACAGGTCTATGTCGATCGTAAAGGCCTGCCAGAAGAGGTTCTTGCGGATATTAAAACCTGGGACTTGGGCGATATCATCGGTGCGCAAGGCACACTGGCGCGCTCAGGTAAAGGCGATCTCTATGTACATATGAGCGCGGTGCAGCTGCTGACCAAAGCCTTGCGTCCATTGCCGGACAAACACCATGGTCTGACAGATACAGAGCAGCGTTATCGTCAGCGCTATGTGGACCTGATTGTGAACGATGAGGTACGCAATACTTTCCGCGTGCGCTCGCAAGTGATTAGCTATATTCGTAACTTTCTAACCGAGCGTGGGTTTTTGGAAGTCGAAACGCCCATGCTGCAAACCATTCCTGGCGGCGCGGCAGCTAAGCCGTTTGAAACGCACCACAACGCTTTGGATTTACCCATGTATTTGCGTATCGCGCCTGAGCTGTACTTGAAACGTTTGGTGGTCGGTGGCTTTGAAAAAGTGTTCGAGATTAACCGTAATTTCCGTAACGAAGGGGTCTCGACGCGTCACAACCCAGAATTTACCATGCTCGAGTTTTACCAGGCCTATGCGGACTACAAAGACAACATGGATCTCACCGAGGAGTTGTTTCGTGGTTTAGCGCAAACCGTGTTAGGCAGCACCGATGTGCCGTATCAGGGCAAAGTATTTCATTTTGGTGAGCCCTTTATTCGTTTGAGCCTGTTTGACTCGATCCTTAAGTACAATCCAGAGATTAGCGCAGAGGATTTGCAAGATATCGACAAGGCGCGCGCGTTGGCGAAAAAGCACGGCGCACCGGTATTGGGCTTTGAGGGCTTAGGTAAGCTGCAAACAATGATTTTTGAAGAAACTGTCGAGCACCTGCTTGAGCAGCCAACTTTTATCACCCAATACCCTTTTGAAGTGTCACCGCTGGCGCGTCGTAACGATGACAATCCTAACGTCACCGACCGTTTTGAGTTGTTTATTGGTGGCCGTGAAATTGCCAATGCGTACTCGGAGCTTAATGACGCTGAAGATCAGGCCGAGCGCTTCTTAGCGCAAATGGCGGATAAAGAAGCTGGCGATGACGAAGCCATGCACTACGATGCTGACTTTGTCCGCGCGCTGGAGTACGGCATGCCGCCGACTGCGGGCGAGGGGATTGGTATCGATCGTTTAGTTATGTTGCTAACGGATTCAGCCTCGATTCGCGATGTGATTTTATTTCCGCATATGCGCCCAGAGCATTAATTACCAGCTAAACAAAGGCGGGCTAGACTCGCCTTTTTGTTGTTTAAGGAGTTGAAATGGAAAAAGTAAACCCACTACATTTAATCGCTACAGCTATAGGCACGCTGCTAGTAACAGTCTTTACTCTCAGTCACTATGGTTATTTACATGTATCCAAACCGGAAGACGCCTTATTGCTGGCTGAGTACACCATGCTAAAAACGATTGAAGGTGAAGACTATCGCTTAACGCTAAAACCAGCCGAGCAAACGGCACACTGTATCGAAGGTTTCTTGGTGTTATTCGACAATAACAAGCAGGGTTTAACCGGTGTGTTGGTCGACGACAAAAAGCGTGTAGTGCGCTGTCAGTTGTAAACAAAGTATGAACTGCGGAGAAAAGTCATGACACAAATTGATCAGCGTTTGCGCGATAATGTTAACCTGCTGGGTACTTTGCTGGGTAACACCATGGCAGAGCAGCGGGGTAGCGAATTTTTAGAGAAGATCGAGCTGATTCGTACCGGTGCCAAGGCCGCTAGACGTGGCTCGCAAGAAGGACGGCAGCAGCTTGAAGCGACCCTGGAAAACTTGGCCGAAGACGAGCTCTTGCCAGTTGCCCGTGGGTTTAGCCAGTTTCTAAATTTGGCCAACATTGCTGATCAATACCATCTGATGCGTCGCCGCCGTGACGATGAAACACCGGCTTTTGAAAATCAAATGCTGGCGCAGGTGTTGGAGCGTTTAAAGGCGCAGGGTGAGTCGCCGCAGGCCTTAGCCAAGGCCGTGGCTGAGCTGGATGTGGAGTTGGTACTGACCGCACACCCAACCGAAGTGTCGCGCCGCACGCTGATTATGAAGTATGACTACATTGCACAGCAGTTAGGCAAACTGGATCACCAAGACTTAAGCCAAACCGAACGCGATACCATCGTCAACAAGTTGCGTACGCTGATTACTGAGGTGTGGTACACCAACGAGATTCGTAGCAGCCAGCCGGTGCCGCAGGACGAAGCGCGCTGGGGTTTTGCTGTGATTGAACGCTCACTCTGGTACGCCATTCCCAATGTGTTGCGTCATGTCGACAACACCTTGCGCGAGGCGGGCGCAGATCCGCTGCCGCTGACAGCTACCCCGATACGTTTTGCCTCGTGGATGGGCGGTGACCGTGATGGCAATCCGAATGTGACCGCTAAAGTAACCAGTCACGTGTTGCGACTGGCGCGCTGGATTGCCGCTGACTTGTATTTGCGCGATATCTCCAAGCTCACGTCTGAATTATCCATGCAAAACGCCAGCGCCGAATTGTTAGCCGTTGCTGGCGCAAGTGACGAGCCTTATCGTGTGGTGTTAAAAAAATTACGGGCGCGCTTGCGTTATACTCGTGCTGAGTTGTTAGACGCCATTACCAATAACCTGCCTTTACCGGCCAACATTATTCACGACCAAAACGAGCTGTTAGAGCCGCTGCTGCTGTGCCATCGCTCTTTGCATGACAGCGGTATGGGCAATGTGGCAGATGGTGATTTGCTCGACTGCATCCGTCGCGTGACCACCTTTGGTTTGTCGTTGGTGCGCATGGATATTCGTCAAGATGCCGCACGGCACACCTCGGCGATGGACGAAATTACTCAGTGGCTGGGTTTAGGTGCTTATCAAGAATGGACGGAAGCGCAACGCCAAGCGTTTTTACTCAAAGAGTTAAATAACAAGCGGCCATTGTTGTCCGCGGACTTTGCGCCCAGTGCCGACACCCAAGAAGTGCTGGACACCTGTAAAGTGATAGCCCGTGCGCCGATGGCCTCCATGGGTACCTATGTGATTTCCATGGCGTCCAATCCTTCCGATGTGTTGGCGGTCAAACTGTTATTAAAAGAAGCGGGTGTACGCCGCACCATGCGTATTGCGCCTTTGTTTGAAACCCTAGATGACTTGGATAACGCCGCTGAAGCTATTCGCCAGTTGTTAAGCCTTGATGACTACCGCCAGCGCTTAGTAGGGCCGCAGGAAGTGATGATTGGTTACTCGGACTCAGCCAAAGACGCCGGCACCACCGCAGCGGCTTGGGCGCAATATCGCGCGCAGGAAGAGCTGGTTAAGGTCTGTGCTGAACAGGGCGTCGAACTGCTGTTGTTCCATGGCCGTGGCGGTACAGTTGGGCGTGGTGGCGGTCCAGCGCATGAAGCGATTTTGTCGCAGCCGCCTGGCTCGGTCGCAGGACGTTTCCGTACTACCGAGCAGGGCGAGGTCATCCGCTTTAAATACGGTATGCCAGATGTGGCTGTGCAAAACATTAATCTGTATCTGGCAGCGGTGCTGGAAGCAACTTACCTGCCACCGGTAGCGCCTAAACCCGAGTGGCGTGCGGTGATGGATCGCATGGCTGCCGACGGATTACAGGGCTATCGCCAAGTAGTGCGTGACGAGCCGCAGTTTGTGGATTATTTCCGTCAAGCGACTCCTGAGCAAGAGTTAGGGCGTTTGCCGTTAGGCAGTCGCCCAGCGCGCCGCCGTACTGGAGGCATTGAAAGCCTGCGTGCGATTCCTTGGATTTTCGCGTGGACACAAACCCGTTTGATGTTGCCCGCTTGGTTAGGCTGGGAAACCGCGCTGACTAATGCCCGAGCACGGGGTGAAGGAGAACTGCTCAACCAAATGCGTGATCAGTGGCCGTTCTTCCGTGCGCGTATCGATATGTTGGAGATGGTACTGCTCAAAGCGGACTCAGGCATTGCCCGTTTGTATGACGAGCGCTTAGTTGAGCCAAAACTACGCCCGTTAGGTGAAAAACTTTACGCGCATTTGCAGCAGGCTGTAGAACAAGTACTGACGTTGACCGGCGAAGCGCACTTGCTGGAGCGCCATCCAATAGTGCGTGCTTCGATCAGTGTGCGCGATACCTACCTGGATCCCTTGCACTTGCTGCAAGTCGAACTGCTAGAGCGCTCGCGTAAACTGGGCGATCAACAGGGTGCGGCTATTGAGCGTGCCATGCTGGTTACCGTGGCGGGTATCGCCGCTGGCTTACGTAATACAGGCTAAGCTGAACCAACAGCGCTAACCCTGCTGAGTAATCAGTGGGGTTAGCGTCTTTCTTTTGACCATCAGTTTTTTGTGGAAATAACGCAAAAAGCCATTTAAACCTTGTGCGACTAAAGGCTAGTGTGTACATTGGTATCTTTTTTTGGCAGCCCAGCGCCGCCATGAGGGTAAGGTTCGGTGACAATAGAGCCGCACTTTACTAAATGAGCCGCTGAATAACGTTACCGAGGACGCTAGCGCAAGGCAAAAGCGTACGTAAAAAGCGCAGTTTACATTGAGTAAATAAGCATTTTGAGTATGTTTTTAACGCAGTGATAGCTACGTAGGTAGTTATTCAGAGGTTTCTAAAGCAAGCTTTGAATAGGCCAGTGATTTTTTAAGCTTTCTGCGTGTTCGCATGGCGACTTATTCACAGACTTACAACAATTAAAGCTATTCATAATAGAGGAGCACATTCAATGCGCGTGATCTTGCTGGGAGCGCCCGGGGCCGGTAAAGGTACTCAGGCTGGCTTCATAACCAAACAGTTCGGTATTCCACAAATTTCTACAGGCGATATGCTGCGTGCAGCCGTTAAGGCGGGTAGCCCGCTGGGTCTGAAAGTGAAAAACGTTATGGAGACTGGTGGTTTAGTGTCGGATGAAATTATCATCGACCTGATTAAAGAGCGTATTCAAGCTGAAGATTGCGCCAATGGTTTCTTGTTTGACGGTTTTCCGCGCACCATTGTGCAGGCTGAAGCCTTGCGTGAAGCTGGAGTGGACATTGATCATGTAGTTGAGATAGCGGTAGATGACGAAGAAATTATCAAGCGCATGTCAGGTCGTCGTACTCATGCTGCTTCAGGTCGTACGTATCACGTCATCTATAACCCGCCTAAAGTAGCGGATAAAGACGATGTAACCGGTGAAGAACTGGTTCAGCGTGATGACGATAAAGAAGAAACCGTACGCCATCGTCTAGAGGTATATCACACACAAACCAAGCCTTTGATAGATTTTTATCAGCAGATGTCAGCAGCTAACAAGGGTACGCCTAAGTACAGCGCCATTGCTGGTGTTGGTTCGGTCGATGAGATTACCGCTAAAGTCATGAGCGCGCTGGCGTAATCTGCCTCACCATGACGACTTTGCTTGCCCTAGATACCGCCACAGAAGCCTGTTCTGTGGCGCTTTTGCATAACGGCGAAATCACTAGCGACTATGCGGTGATTCCGCGTATGCATGCCCAGCGGATACTGCCAATGATGCATGAGCTACTCAGTGCGTCCTCAGTCGCTTTGGTCGATATTGATGCGATTGCCTTTGGCCGTGGCCCCGGAGCATTTACGGGTTTGCGTATTGCCGTGGGTGTGGTGCAGGGCTTGGCCTTTGCATTAGAGCGTCCTGTGTTGCCGGTATCCAATCTGGCCGCTATTGCGCAGCGTGCTTGGCGAGAGCAGGGCGCACAGCAGGTTGCTGCGGCGATAGATGCGCGCATGGATGAAGTGTATTGGGGGTGTTATCAGTTGCAGGATAATTGTATGCAGCTGCAAGGCGTAGAGCGAGTGTGCGCGCCTGAAGCGGCACAGTTACCGCGTACGGCTAGTGGTGAGTGGGTAGGGGCGGGTACTGGCTGGCAGGCTTACGCAGAACGCCTTAATGTGCCTGTAAAGCGTACTGTTGTGGATATGCTGCCCCATGCTGAGGATATTTTGACTTTGGCGTTAGCGGATTGGCAGCACGGACGCGCAATAGCGGCGGCTCAAGCGCAGCCCATTTATTTGCGCGATCAAGTGGCCACTCCTAAGGCATAGCGCTATTGCGCTTATGTGCTGTACTGTTTAAAGTGTAAACATCTTTTTGAGGCTTGCAGCATGCGCATTGATGGTTTTTCTCCGGCCTATGTGCCTAATCGAACGACCCGGCCTGATGTCAGTGAAGTGTATGACTTCACCCAACGTCAGCAGGAAGCGCGTGCCCGTGAACAACAGCCCGAAGGAATTTCCAGTAGCGTACGCACGGACAGCGATAAGGCTGTGCTACAAATCTCTAATGAATCGATGCTGCAGCAATACCAACAGCGCGATGCTATGCAGCAACACAACCTCCCACATCAAGTTAATAAAGCCTTGGCGAGTTATAATCAGACAGCGAGTTTTAGCACTGACTATACTAACGACGCGAACCAAGTCTTGGGGCTTGACCTTTACGCCTGATGTCTGCGACCTATTCCATTCGTATTGATGCACTAACAGAAACCTTTGCTGCGCAAGCCGATGCCATGGCAGTACAGCTGTGTCTGCCGCGCGCAGGTGAGGCTGATTTTGCACTACAGCTAGGTGAGCAGGGCTGGCAGCTGCAAGAGTTGGCCGAGCAAGCCGCTGGGCCTGTACGGGTGGATTTTGTGGGTGGTGCTTTGGCGCATCGACGCCAATTTGGCGGCGGCGCGGGACAAATGATAGCTAAGGCCGTTGGTATTCTAGGTGCTATTCGTCCGCGTATTTTAGATGCTACAGCAGGTCTTGGGCGGGATGCCTTTGTTTTAGCCTGCTTGGGCTGTGAAGTGCAGATGATTGAACGTCATCCGCTGGTTGCACTCTTGTTGCGTGATGGTTTAGCACGGGCGTTACAGGATGCGCAGACGGCGGCTATTGCCGCACGCATGCCACTCATGGAAGGAGACGCTATTGAGCTTATGCGTCACTGGCAAGGCGAGCCACCGCAAGTAATTTACTTAGATCCCATGTTTCCCCAGCGCGAGAAAAGCGCTTTGGTAAAAAAAGAAATGCGCCTGTTCAAACCCTTGGTGGGTGGCGATCTGGATGCCGCGCACTTACTCGAGGCTGCATTTGAATTGGCTAGCCATAGAGTCGTGGTGAAACGCCCGCGCAAAGCCCCGACCATTTCTGCGCAAGCGCCCAGTTATCAACTGCTGGGCAAAGCCAATCGTTTTGATGTTTATACCAAGCAAAGCCTTAAGCAGCAGGAGCTTACAGCCCCATAAGTTTGACGGTGGATTGGTTGGGGTCGCGGAATTTCCCTGCTTGAGCGAGCAGCTCCAGATAATCAGCCCACATCTGCGCCTGGTTTTTTCCTAGCTGATGCAGGTAACTCCAGGTATAGAGCCCACTATCATGACCGTCATCAAAGGTGAGCTTAAGCGCGTAATTGCCGGCTGCTTCAACTTTGGTTAAGCGAACAAACTCTTTGCCGTGCTGCAAAATCGGATGGCCGTGCCCCTGTACCTCAGCTGAAGGCGAATGCACGCGCAAAAACTCGGCGGGTAACTGGTAGGTTTCGCCGTTGGCATAGCTCAGCTGTAGTTGCTGCTGAGCGGTGTCCAGTTTGATTTTTTTAGGTATGTGCATAGTTGATCACAAAATATAGCGGGATAGATCTTCATCTTCAGCCAGCTCAGCAAGATGTTTATCTACATAGGCAGTATCAATTTGCAGCGGCGCATTTGCGTGTTGTCCAGCAAGGTCACCCGCGGCAAAAGAAATTTCTTCGAGCAAGCGCTCCAGTAGAGTATGCAGGCGTCGCGCACCTATGTTTTCAGTTTTTTCATTCACCTGCCAAGCAATCTGCGCGATGCGTTCAATACCATCGCTGGTAAAAGCGATATTGAGTCCTTCAGTTGCCAGTAGGGCAATGTATTGCTCTGTTAGGGAAGCTTGCGGCTCGCTTAGAATACGTCTGAAATCCTCTGGGGTGAGGGCTTTTAGCTCAACGCGTATAGGCAGGCGGCCTTGGAGTTCGGGTGCGAGATCGCTGGGTTTGCTCATGTGGAAGGCCCCTGAGGCAATAAACAAAATATGGTCGGTTTTAACCATACCCAGTTTGGTATTAACAGTGCAGCCTTCAATGAGCGGCAGCAAATCACGCTGTACTCCTTCGCGGGAAACATCGGCGCCACTGGTGTTGCCACGTTTGGCGATTTTGTCTATTTCATCAATAAAAACAATACCGTTTTGCTCAACGGCTTCCAGTGCGCGTGCTTTGAGGTCGTCTTCATTGACCAAGCGCGCGGCTTCTTCGTCACGAATTTGCTTGAGCGCATCTTCAACGCGCATTTTTTTAGTTTTACTGCGGTTTTTTTGCAGACCTGAGAACAGGTTCTGCAACTGGCTAGTCATGTCTTCCATGCCAGGTGGACCCATAATTTCAACATTGGTCGGCAATTCAGAAACTTCTATGTGAATTTCTTTGTCATTGAGCTGGCCTTCACGTAAACGTTTGCGAAACAGTTGGCGAGTGGCGCTGTCTTCACCGCGCTGTGGGCTGTCATCAAAACCCTCGCGCGCCGCAGGTAATAACGCATCAAGAATGCGTTCTTCGGCGGCATCTTCAGCGCGATGCTGCATTTTTTGTATTTCTTGCTCACGCAGCATTTTTACTGAAGCGTCAGCTAGATCACGGATAATTGACTCAACATCGCGACCGACATAACCCACTTCAGTGAACTTGGTGGCTTCTACCTTAATAAAAGGTGCATTGGCCAGTTTGGCTAAGCGGCGCGCAATTTCAGTTTTACCTACGCCGGTAGGGCCAATCATTAAAATATTTTTTGGCGTCACTTCGACTCTGAGCTCGGCGGGCAACTGCATGCGCCGCCAGCGGTTACGCAGTGCGATGGCTACCGCACGCTTGGCTTCGTTTTGGCCAATAATATGGCGATCAAGTTCGTGAACGATTTCACGCGGGGTCATGGACATGGTGAACTCCGATAGCTTTGCATGTTTATTGGGAGCAAAGCCTAAAATTTAGTGTGCGCAGTCTTGCTGCTCGATCGTTAAGGTCTGATTGGTGAATACGCAGATAGTGCCGGCTATTTTTAGTGCTTTTTCCGTAATCTCATAAGCGCTCAGATCGGTGTTTTCTAATAAAGCCAATGCGGCGGCCTGTGCGTAACCGCCACCGGAACCCATGGCGATTAGGCCATGCTCAGGCTCTACTACATCACCATTACCGGTAATAATCAGCGAAGCATCTTTATTAGCCACCGCCAGCATGGCTTCAAGGCGGCTTAGGCTGCGATCGGTGCGCCAATCTTTGGCCAGTTCAACGGCAGCGCGAACCAGATGCCCTTGGTGTTTTTCCAGTTGGCTTTCAAAACGTTCAAAAAGAGTAAAAGCGTCAGCCGTGGCACCAGCAAAGCCTGCCAACACTTCGCCTTTATACAGGCGACGTACTTTTTTTGCGTTGCTTTTCATGACGGTATTGCCTAGTGAAACTTGGCCATCGCCGCCCATAGCGACTTTGCCGTTGCGGCGGATAGATACAATAGTGGTCAAGGCGGTGTCTCCAAATTTTTAGCAATACCAGTACAGGTGGGGGCATAGGTTTTCAGTTTCAAGGGGGCAACTGATTTTCACAGCCTATGCTGTTCAATAATAAAAAAGGAAGCCCGCAGGCTTCCTTTGAGTTGATCAGCAGCAAATCGCTTATGAGGTGCGAATAATATGGTCAAAGGCGCTCAGCGAGGCTTTAGCACCTTCACCCATTGCAATGATGATTTGCTTGTAAGGGACATTGGTTACGTCGCCGCAAGCAAAGATGCCGGGGATGTTGGTAGCGCACTGAGCGTTTATTTCAATCTCGCCACGATCTGATAGGGCAACGGTGTCTTTTAGCCATTCGCTGTTAGGCAACAAGCCTATCTGAACAAAAATGCCTTCCAGCTCAAGCTCGTGCAGCTCTTCGGTGGCACGGTCTTGGTACACTAACGCAGTCACTTTACTGCCGTCGCCTTTTACTTCGGTGGTGAGCGCGTTTTTGATGACTGTAACGTTCGGCAGGCTATTGAGTTTGGCTTGCAGCACCTCATCGGCACGTAGCTTGGTATCGAACTCAAGCAGAGTGACGCTGGCGACAATCCCGGCCAGATCAATAGCTGCTTCCACACCAGAGTTACCACCACCAATTACGGCTACACGCTTGCCTTTAAACAGTGGTCCATCACAGTGTGGGCAGTAAGCAACGCCGCGGGTGCGGTATTCTTGCTCACCGGGAACATTCATTTCTCTCCAGCGCGCGCCGGTGGCCATAATGACGGTTTTGGCTGACAGTTTGCCGCCAGACTCAAATTCTACGCTGTGTAAACCACCTTTTTTGCTAGCGGGCACTAAACGGCTGGCGCGCTGTAGGTTCATAATATCCACGCCGTACTCACGTACATGTTCTTCCATGGCGCGGACTAATTTGGGGCCCTCGGTTTCTTTGACCGAAATAAAGTTTTCAATCGACAGGGTGTCCATTACTTGGCCGCCAAAACGCTCAGCAGCGATACCTGTGCGAATACCCTTACGAGCGGCATAAATTGCCGCTGCTGCGCCGGCTGGACCACCACCAATCACCAGCACCTCGAAGGGTTCTTTTTCATTCATTTGTTCAGCGGCGCGATCGGCAGAGCCGGTATCTAGCTTGGAGAGAATTTCTTCAACGCCCATGCGGCCTTGACCAAACATTTCGCCGTTGAGAAACACCATCGGCACTGACATCACCTGACGCTGCTCCACTTCTTCTTGGAATAAAGCGCCATCAATCGCCACGTGACGGATATTCGGATTAAGCACCGCCATTAGGTTCAGTGCTTGCACCACGTCAGGACAGTTCTGGCATGACAGGGAGAAGTAGGTTTCAAACTCGTAACGGCCCTCTAACTGTGCAATTTGTTCAATCATTTCTTGCGCTAGCTTAGAGGGGTGGCCGCCAACCTGCAGCAATGCTAGCACCAAAGAGGTGAACTCATGGCCGAGCGGAATGCCGGCAAAGCGTAGGCTCATATCCGCGCCGATACGATTTAAAGAAAAGGATGGCTTGCGCGCATCGGTGCCGTCTAAACGCAGTGTAATTTTGTTGCTTAAACTGCTGATTTCTTCCAGCAAGCTTTTCAATTCGGTGGACTTAGCACTGTTATCAAGGGACGCAACGATCTCGAAAGGCTGCGTCACCTTTTCTAGGTAGGCTTGAAGCTGAGTTTTTAAATTAGCGTCCAACATGATTTGTGGCTCTCCAATATGTATTTTTGATAATAAAACGCCTGGACGGATTGCGCCCAGGCGTTGGAAGCTTACCGGGTTGGTACACAACTGAGTAAGCAATAGATAAGGGCTAAGGGCCGGGCAGCTTAGATCTTACCTACTAGGTCTAGAGAAGGAGCTAGAGTTGCATCACCTTCTTTCCACTTCGCAGGGCACACTTCGCCTGGGTGGGCTGCAACGTACTGAGCCGCTTTTACTTTGCGCAGTAACTCTTGTGCATCACGACCAATACCGCCAGCGTTGATTTCAACGATTTGAATCTTGCCTTCGGTATCGATAACGAAGGTACCGCGGTCAGCTAGACCTGCTTCTTCAATCATCACGCCAAAGTTGCGAGTGATAGCGCCCGTTGGGTCGCCAATCATTGGGTAGTTGATTTTGCCGATCTCTGGTGAAGTATCGTGCCACGCTTTGTGGGTGAAGTGTGTGTCAGTCGAGACTGCGTAGATTTCTACGCCGAGCTTTTGGAACTCTGCATAGTTGTCTGCAAGGTCGCCTAACTCAGTCGGGCAAACAAAGGTGAAGTCCGCAGGGTAGAAGAAAACGACAGACCACTTACCTTTCAAGTCGGCTTCGGTAACTTCAACAAACTCACCGTTGTGGAATGCGGTTGCTTTAAAAGGTTTTACTTCGCTATTGATATAGGACATTGCATAAACTCCATTGGGTTAAGAACTTTACACTGCACATAATAAGCAAAAACATCGGTTAGGCATAATTGATTGATAAAATACCTCTGATAGTTTTTCTTAATCGTAGCCTCTCATTAGGTTAGCAGCTTAAGCGTAAACTTATACTAATACGGGCGCGCTTTTAATAACCAAGTACAAAAAGCGCACAATGTTTCTATATGGGTTTTTTGTGAAAAATCAAGTCTTGCGCTTAATTCGGGCTTAAGCATGCAACAACACAGATAACCTGCTTTGCTGCTAAACTTGACCTACTTTTTTTAGTGATACACGAGCTTATGCAAATTTACAAAGTAGGTGGAGCTGTGCGGGATCAGTTGCTCGGACGCCCCGTTGTCGACACGGATTGGGTGGTGGTGGGAGCTACGCCTGAGCAGATGCTGGCCGAGGGATATCGCCTTGTGGGTGAAGACTTCCCCGTGTTCTTACATCCGCAAACCGGAGAAGAGTACGCACTTGCGCGCACCGAGCGTAAAACTGGCCATGGTTATGCTGGCTTTACCTTTTATGCCGCACCTACGGTTAGTTTAGAAGAAGACTTGATGCGTCGTGATTTGACCGTGAATGCGATGGCGCAGGGCGGTGATGGTCAGTTGATTGACCCCTACGGCGGACAGCAAGACTTGGCGGCGCGCGTGCTGCGCCATGTTTCTCCAGCATTTGCAGAGGACCCTTTGCGGGTGCTGCGGGTAGCTCGTTTTGCGGCGCGTTATGCTGAATTAGGATTTTCTATCGCCGCTGAAACCCAGGCTTTAATGCGGCAGCTGGCTGAATCAGGCGAGCTACAACACCTCACGGCTGAGCGAGTTTGGCACGAGTGCGCCCGTGCATTGATGGAGCCGCACCCCGAGGTGTTTATCCAAGTGCTGCACGATACAGGCGCATTAGCTGTGTTATTGCCGGAAGTGGAGGCTTTGTTTGGTGTGCCGCAGCGGGCTGAATACCACCCGGAAATTGATACAGGTTTGCATGTACTCTGCGTGCTGCAGCAGTGTGCGCTGCATCAGCAAAACCTCAGCGTACGCTGGGCGTGCTTGCTGCACGATGTCGGCAAAGGTTTAACGCCAGCAGAAGTATTGCCGCGACATCTTGGGCATGAGGCGCGGGGGGTAGGGCTAATTAAGAAAATTAATCGACGTTTGCGAGTGCCTAAAGATATAGCCGAGCTGGCGCTGTTAGTGGGCGAGTACCATACGCACTGTCATAGAGTGTTCGAATTAAAGCCCAGTACATTATTAAAGTTATTAATGCGCTTAGATTGTATACGTCGCCCGCAGCGCCTTGAAGATTTTGCCAATGCGTGCAGCATGGATGCTAAAGGGCGCTATGGTTTTGAGCAGAGTGCTTATCCGCAGGCGGACTATGTGCGTGCGGCTGCCCAAACACTGCGTGACATTTCCATTAAACCTTTACTTGAGCAGGGATTGCGTGGCGCAGAGCTGGGTCAGGCGCTAGAGCTACTGCGTTTGCGCGCGCTTAAAGCATTTAAGAGTGCGCAGTAAATAGGTTGTCGAAGCGTAACTCGGGCGCGATCAGGTGCGTGTCTGTGCAGGTAGATTAGTTAGCTTGCGCACGACTAAAAGCGCATATAAAAGCCGTTTTCCTATTGTTATAAACGACGACAATTCATAACAAAAAAGGAGCTACCCATGCGTAGCATCACGACTCTCAATGGTAACAGTCAAAAACTAGATGGCGGTGCCATGTTTGGTAATGCGCCCAAAGCACTGTGGCAGCGTTGGATACAGCCTGATGAGCTTAATCGTATTGAGCTAGGTTGCCGTGCTGTGCTGGTGCAAGAGCCCGGACGTAATGTGTTGATAGAAGCAGGCGTGGGTGCGTTTTTCTCACCGGATATGAAAGAGCGTTACGGCGTGCAGGAAGCTGAGCATGTGCTGCTTGATGAGCTGGCCAAGCAGGGTTTAAGTGAGCAGGATATTGATATTGTCGTGCTGACACACTTGCATTTTGACCATGCTGGCGGCTTGTTATCTGCCTGGTCTGCTGAGCAAGAACCTCAGCTGTTATTTCCTAATGCCACCTATATTGTTGGTGCAGAACAATGGCAACGCGCTAATAATCCCCATGCACGTGATCGCGCCTCCTACATTCCTGAGTTGCATCGCTTGCTGGAGCAGTCTGGTCGTTTGCAACTGGTTGAAACCGGTGCTACCGAACACGAGCTGCTTGGCGAAGGTTGGCGTTTGCACTGGAGCAATGGTCATACGCCGGGCTTGATGCTGCCGGAAGTAAGCTTGCAAGACGGCCCTGTGGTGTATGCCAGTGATTTGATTCCCGGTGCACCCTGGGTGCATTTGCCGATTACCATGGGCTATGACCGCTTTGCCGAGGCGCTGATTGAAGAAAAGCAGGAGTTGCTCAGCGACTTGGTGGCGCGCAATGGACGTATTGTTTTTACCCATGATGCCAAGGTTGCTATAGGCAACGTGGTGCGCGATGAAAAAGGGCGTTATTCGGTCAATAACCAACTCGAAAACGTAATTAAACTAACCCGCTGACAAACAAAGTGTGCGCAGCCTGCAAAGGAATGCAGTCGGTGCGCTGGGTTATAAATGCTGCCAGGGCGGTTTCCCAAAGTTTAGGGAATCAAACAAACTACGCTATAATCCGCGGCTGATTTTCTATTGCCAAGGTTAGCTCTTTATCTATGATTCGCTTAATCAATCTCTGCCTTCAACGTGGTCCGCAGCGACTCTTAGACCAAGTAGAGCTAACGGTTCATCCCGGACAAAAAATGGGCTTGGTCGGTGCTAATGGCGCTGGCAAGTCGAGTTTGTTTGCCTTATTGCAAGGACAGTTGCAGGCCGATACCGGTGAGTGCCAAATTCCCAGTAGTTGGCGCATTGCGCATATGCAGCAGGAAATTGTCGCATTGCAGCGCAGCGCACTGGATTATGTTCTGGATGGCCACACTGAGTTGCGTCGGCTACAGCAGCAGCTAGAGCACACGCAGGAAGGCACTGCAGTGGGGTTGCTGCATGCACAACTGGATGCGATTGACGGCTACACCGCGGATACTCGCGCACGTAAGTTGTTGGCTGGATTAGGCTTTAGTGCCGCAGAGATGGACCAGCAGGTGCAATCATTTTCGGGTGGTTGGCGCATGCGCTTAAATCTTGCGCAAACACTTATGTGTCCCTCAGACCTGTTGTTACTGGATGAGCCCACCAACCACTTAGATTTAGATGCGATTTTGTGGCTGGAAGGCTGGTTGCAAAGCTATCCGGGCACTTTGCTGTTGATTTCCCACGACCGCGATTTTATGGATGCGGTAGTTGATCATATTGTGCATTTTGAGCGGCAAAAGCTGGTGCTGTACCGCGGCGGTTATAGTGCCTTTGAGCGTGCGCGTGCAGAACGCATGTTACAGCAGCAACAAGCCTTCGAAAAACAGCAAGCAGAACGCGCGCATATGCAAGACTTTATTCGCCGCTTTAAGGCCAAAGCCAGTAAAGCACGACAGGCACAAAGCCGCGTGAAAGCATTAGAGCGCATGCAAGAGCTAGCCCCAGCGCACTTTGATTCGCCTTTTAATTTTAGCTTCCGTGAGGCGGATAAAATTTCAACACCTTTGTTGAGTTTGCGCGATGCTAGTTTAGGTCATGGTGAACAGGCCATACTTAAGCATGTGAGTTTGCAGCTTATGCCGGGTGCGCGCATTGCTTTGTTGGGTCCTAACGGTGCAGGGAAATCGACCTTGATTAAAACCCTTGCGCAAGAGCTAAACCTGTTGGCGGGCGAGCAAAATCGTGGTGAAAACCTTGCAATTGGTTATTTTGCCCAGCATCAGTTGGATGCACTGGATATTCAAGCCAGCCCCTTACTGCATCTACAGCGCATCGCACCAACTGAGCGGGAACAAAAGTTACGGGATTTCCTCGGCGGTTTTGATTTCCGTGGCGATCGCTGTGATGAGCCGGTAGAGAATTTTTCTGGCGGCGAAAAAGCGCGGTTAGCTTTAGCCTTGATAGCTTGGCAAAAGCCCAACTTGTTACTGATGGACGAGCCCACCAACCACTTGGATTTAGAGATGCGTCATGCTTTAACTCAAGCATTGCAGCATTTTAGTGGGGCGGTATTGCTGGTCTCGCACGACCGGCATTTGTTAAAAAACACGGTCGATGATTTTTACTTAGTCGCCAATGGTGAACTGACCGAATTTGATGCCGAGCTGGATGAATACAGTCGTTGGCTGCAAGAGTATCGCGCCAGCAGCTCCAGTAGCGATGAAGCTGAGCCCGTGAACGTCGGCGACAAGGTTGATCGTAAAGCACAGCGTCAAGCTGAAGCAGAGGTGCGCAAACAGCTAGCACCTTATCGTAAACAGGTAGAAAAGCTAGAAAAAGAACTCAGTCATGTACAGCAACAGTTAGCTGAGATCGAGCTGCAATTAGCGGATAACGAGTTCTACAGTAGCGAGCAGCGTGATGCCTTAAAACAGCTGTTGGCCAAGCAGGTCAAGCTCAAGCAGCAGGCCGATGACATTGAAAATCAATGGTTAGAATCGATGGAACAACTCGAACAGCTGCAGTTACACTAATCAGCTAATACAGACTGTCCAGCGCACAGTTTTTTGGATGCGCTGTGAATGATCAATAAGTGGAGGTAGCGCATGGACGAAAGTTGGCTGCAGGAATGGACTGCTGAGTGGGTGGATTTTCTAATTCCCGGCGGGCGTATTTTATTAATTGTTTTTTTAGCTTGGCTGGCGCAACGGCTGTTGAGTCAAGCGGTTACCCGTGTTGCCGAACGCTATCACATGCCGCCAAGCATGCTGTTTCCGTTACGTGGTGCCTTGCGCTGGTTGATTCTTGGCAGTGCGTTTTTGCTTATTTTAGAACGACTGGGAGTGTCAGCTAACGCTTTATGGACGGCGATTACGGGGTTTACGGCGGTTGCTGCAATAGCGTTTTTTGCGGCTTGGAGTGTGTTGTCGAACTTGTTTTGCGCCACGCTTATTATTACGGTCGGACCTTTTCGTATCGGTGATACCGTTGAGGTGCTGGAAAGTGCGGATAAACTAGGTGTACGTGGACGAGTTGTAGCAATCAATATGCTCTACACCACGCTGGAGGATGTCACTGTAGAAAACCAAGGTGCTTTGCTGCAGATACCCAATAGTTTGTTTTTTCAAAAAGTCGTACGTCGCTGGCGAGGTGCGAGTGGTCCTTTACCGCCGCCGTTGCCGCCTACGCCCGATACTGAGGAATAGTTTGATGCGTGTTTGGATTGATGCCGATGCTTGCCCACGTTTGGCGCGGGACTTGGTGGTTAAGTTTGCTCTTAAGCGTAATCTTGCAGTGCTGATGGTGGCAGGGCAAGCGCAAGCTAAGCCGCCTTTTGCCTGTGTGCAATTGATAGTCGTGCCCAGTGGTCCAGATGCAGCCGATGATTATATTGTGGAACATGCTCAGCCCAGTGAGCTGGTGATCTGCAGTGATATCCCTTTGGCTGACCGACTGGTAAAAAACTCAGTGGCGGTGCTGGACCCACGCGGCAATGAGTTTAGTGATAAGAATATGGGTGAGCGCCTAGCGTTACGTAATTTGTTTACCGATTTACGTGATACAGGACAGATGACCGGTGGTCCGCGCGGTTATTCCGAGCAGGACAAACAGGCGTTTGCAAATTCGCTCGATCGTATTATTACGCGTTTACAGCGAGAAAAAAGAGCCTAGCGAGCTGTGGTAGCTGAGCAGCGTATTAAAGCGCTTCGCACAGCTGCACCAGCGCTTGCGCCCAGACGGGCTCGTCATTTAAACAGGGAACTAGTTCCAAGGACTCACCGCCTGCAGCTATAAATTGTTCGCGCCCGCGGATGGCTAATTCTTCTAAGGTTTCTACACAGTCAGCGACAAAAGCAGGTGACATCACTAGCAGCCTCTTGACGCCTTGTTGTGCCAGCTCATCCAGATGGGTTTCGGTGTAAGGCTCAATCCATTTAGCGCGCCCTAAGCGGGACTGAAAAGAGACCGACCATTGCGCAGGTTTAAGCCCCGCTTGCTCGGCAAATAACTCTGCACTACGGATACATTGAGCACGGTAACAGGTGTCTAGCACTTCTTGTGGCGCGGTTT
Source organism: Thiopseudomonas acetoxidans (assembly GCF_030362935.1). Taxonomy (NCBI): domain Bacteria; kingdom Pseudomonadati; phylum Pseudomonadota; class Gammaproteobacteria; order Pseudomonadales; family Pseudomonadaceae; genus Thiopseudomonas; species Thiopseudomonas acetoxidans. Next base: position 151,509 of record NZ_JAUCDY010000005.1, on the reverse strand, counting down.
TGCAGCAGTCTGGGCCAGATAAGCAATGCGATTTGGTTGGATCAAGTTTGCGTAAATGGCGTTCTGGCAGACCATGGAAACTTAATAATAGATGATCAAAGTCTTGCGCCAAACTGGGTTGTGTCGTGGACAGCAGCGCATCAAGGTAGGGCTGGTCAGCGTAGAAGGCAGGCAAGATTTTTAGCTTAATATTCAAGCTGTGCTTAGCAATAATACGCTGAGTTTCCTCAATCGCTGTTGTGGTGGTGCTGTCGGCAAAGTGCGGATACAGCGGTGCCAAAACAATGCTTTTTGCCCCTTGTTCCACCAGTGCTAACAGTGCTTTTTCAATTGAAGGTTCAGCGTAGCGCATGCCCAGCTCAACTGGGCCATGCGACCATAATTCACGCACTTTATCGCACAAGCGTTGGCTGATGACGACTAGTGGCGAACCTTCTGGCCACCAAATAGATGCATAGGCCTGAGCAGACTCAGGCGGGCGTTTGCTAAGAATGAGAGAAACGAGTAAGCGGCGTATAGGCCAAGGCAGATCGATTACATAAGGATCCATCAGAAACTGGTTTAAATATGTTTTAACGTCAGCCACTGAGGTGGACTTAGGCGAGCCTAAATTAACTAAGAGCAAACCCTGCTTGGACATAATTATCTCTAACAATTGCAATAAATAAAGGGGCTATTGTATAGCCCCCTGTATTTGATTGCATGCTGTTTTATGCTGGAGCGGTTTCTGCCTGAGCACGCAACATGGTGATTTCTTTGTTCATCAGATCAATGCGGCGTGCCATGCTCTCGATGAGGCTGTTAGCGATGCGTGGGTTACTTTGCATCAGCGAGAGAAACTGATCTTTAGGGATGACCATTACGGTACAGGGTTCAGTTGCGATTACCGTTGCCGTGCGCGACTCTTGGGTAAACACGGCCATGGCACCAAAGATTTCATCTTTGCTAACATCGCCTACCTTTTGCCCGTCTACCCAGGCTTCGGCATGCCCTTCGATAATAATAAAGACGTGCTCGGCGATTTCGCCTTGGCGAATAAGCTCTTCGCCGGGAGCAAAGTGCTGGAAGCCGGTGGATGGGTGGATGTCAGGCTGCTTGAGGCGCGCTAGAGCATCTACAGCCAGTGTGGACTGGCCTAGGATATATAGGTTGTATAGTTCTTGGCGTTCTTCGCAGGAGTAGACGTGCTTGAACACGGCGCGGCGGTCATAGGGAATCAGGCTGATTGGGTCTTCGTGTTTGTAGTGCCATCGAGGTAGATCCAGTCCTTGGCGTAAGCCAATGAAGTCGCCTTCTTTTAGATAAAATAGCGGACGCTGATCAACCAGTGTGTGTACCACACCGGTTTTGATTACATACAGCTGGTTGTCAGCCAGTACGTGGGATAAGTCTTCGTTGTGCTCAAAGACTAACGCAGCACCACAAGGCTCTAGGCCTTGTAGTAACTGTTGTGGAACTCCTTGGAGTCGACGAATTAATGTTTCGGCATAGGCCGACTGTTCGCCCAGTAAGTACATAGAGGGTTTTCCTGCCTAATATATATAGGTGCGTAATGATAATGCACCACGCAGGCTTTTGCGTGATTTGTTGCGCAATATACATAATTGTTTTGTTAAACACAGCGCCTTAAGCGTGTTCCTGCCGTAATGGACATCAGAATTTCTTCGGCGGACAGGTGCTTAGCAAAATAGCAGCCTGATATTTGCGCTTTGTTTAGGCTAGCGCCCTCTAGCAAAGCTTCTCTAAAATCAATGCCGCGCAGATCGCAACTGCGCAGATAGGCGTCTCTGAAATCAATGCCCTGTGCATTTAGTCCACGTAAGTTTAATCCGCGAAAATCGCCGCCGCGAAAGTCGATACTTTCGTAGTTGCTGCACAGGTTGTTGAAGCCCTGCACGTCTTCGTTCACAAGTAACTCATACAGGGGATGTGTAAGTTTTTGCGGTCTGGCCATGGTAAACCTCCACTGAAGTTGGATGTGCACACATAGTTTGTTAATAACATAATGCAAGTAACTTCAAATTTGGAATGCAATACATTGATTTTTTATTGTATTTGTTCATACCATCCTGTGACTTAGTATAGGCGAGGTTGTTGTTAATACGCAAAAAACATTCAGCGACGTTAGTGTGAACTGGGTAGCTTTTAAAATTTGCGCTTTAATCCGATGCTTTGCATAATCCGTGCACGTTTAAATTAGGAGTAATCCTGTGGTGGTAGTGCCAAATAATTCAAATAAAAGCACCACTATTGTGCAGATAACTGACAGCCATCTTTTTCAAGAAAAGGACGGTTGTTTGCTTGGCATATCTACCTATTCCAGTTTGCGGGCTGTGATTGATAAAGTATTAAGCGAACAGCCAGATGTGCATTTAGTACTAGGAACGGGCGATATTTCCCAAGATGGCACAGCCAGCTCGTATCGGCATTTTATTGAGCAAGTCAGTAGAATCGATGCGCCCTTGCGCTGGATGGCAGGTAATCATGACGTCAACAGTGTGTTGCACAGCTCTAGCGCGGCGACCCAATGGCTGCAGCCCATTTATGATCTAGATGCTTGGCGGATTATCTTGCTGGACTCCTCTGTGGACGGCTCTGTATTTGGCTATTTGACGCCTGAGCAGCTGCAACTGCTTGAACAAGCGTTGGATACTGCTGAAGAACGGCATGTGCTAATAGCCTTGCATCATCACCCCGTGCCGATAGGCTGTGCGTGGCTGAACAATTTGGGCTTGCGTAATGCCGATGAGTTTTTGGCCATCACTGATCGTTATAGCAGTGTCAAAGGTGTTATTTGGGGACATATTCATCAAGAGTTTGAGTCGCTGCGCAACGATGTGCACTTGCTGTCAGCGCCCTCTACCTGTGTGCAGTTTAAACCCCAGAGTATTGATTTTGCGGTAGACGATTGCGCGCCTGGTTATCGTTGGCTAAAGCTGTTTAATGATGGTCGCTTTAGCACAGGTGTTTCACGCGTTGCTGCCGACCTGTTTCATCCGGATATGGATGTTACCGGGTATTAAGCATATTCTGCGGTGTCAACTCTAGGTGTATAATTCTGCTAGAATGCCGCCTCCTATAATGGCGAATTCTGGCCATTTCTCTGTACCATCAACACTGATTTTCACTATTCATCTTCATTCAAAAAGAATCCTGCATGACCAACACTACCTACACCGCTGATGCCATTGAAGTTCTATCAGGTTTGGACCCGGTGCGTAAACGCCCGGGCATGTATACCGATACCACCCGCCCCAATCATTTAGCCCAGGAAGTTATCGATAACAGTGTGGATGAGGCGCTGGCTGGACATGCACGCAGTATTCAGCTGGTGTTGCATGAAGACCAGTCTTTAGAGGTGATTGACGACGGTCGCGGTATGCCGGTGGACATTCATGCGGAAGAAGGTATCTCTGGGGTTGAACTGATTTTTACCCGTTTACATGCCGGCGGTAAGTTTTCCAATAAAAACTATGAGTACTCAGGCGGCTTACATGGCGTGGGCATATCCGTGGTTAACGCACTGTCGACCCAGCTTGAGGTGCGAGTGCGCCGTGACGGGCAAGAATATCAGATGAGTTTCCGCGATGGCTTTAAAGCCAGTGAGCTGGAAGTGATTGGCGCAGTGGGTCGGCGTAATACGGGCACCAGTGTGCGGTTTTGGCCCGATGGCAGTTACTTTGATAGCGCACGGTTTTCTATCAGTCGTTTAAAGCATGTGCTGAAGGCTAAAGCAGTATTGTGCCCGGGATTAACCATTAGCTTTCATGATAAAAACACCGATGAGAAAATAGAGTGGTTCTATGAGGATGGTTTGCGTACGTATTTGGCTGATGCGGTAGCGCAATGGCCACGTCTGCCAGAGGCGCCTTTTTGTGGCGAGTTGGTGGGGACGGGTGAGCGTGTCGAGTGGGCGTTACTTTGGTTGCCCGAAGGTGGTGACAGTATCCAGGAAAGTTACGTTAACCTGATACCTACAGCGCAGGGTGGCACCCACGTAAACGGTTTACGTCAAGGGTTATTAGATGCGCTGCGTGAGTTTTGTGATTTTCGTAGCCTGTTACCACGCGGCGTTAAGCTGGCCCCAGAGGATATTTGGGAGCGTATCAGTTTTGTTTTATCACTAAAAATGCAAGAGCCGCAGTTTTCTGGACAAACTAAGGAGCGTCTCTCTTCACGCACGGCGGCTGGTTTTGTCACCGGTGCGGTAAAGGATGCCTTTAGTCTCTGGCTTAACACTCACTCCGAACTCGGCTTGCAGTTGGCGGACATGGTGATTGAGCAAGCAGGTCGGCGATTAAAATCAGCGCGAAAAGTAGAGCGCAAACGGGTCACTCAAGGCCCAGCATTACCCGGCAAGCTAGCGGATTGTGCAGGGCAAGATCCAAGTCGCAGTGAATTGTTTTTGGTAGAGGGTGATTCTGCAGGCGGCAGTGCCAAGCAGGCGCGTGATAAAGAATACCAAGCGATTTTGCCTTTGCGCGGCAAAATTTTGAATACCTGGGAAGTGGATGGCAGCGTGGTGCTGGGCTCACAGGAGGTCCATAACATTGCTGTCGCTATAGGTGTTGATCCCGGCGCAGAAGATTTAAGCCAGTTACGTTACGGAAAAATTTGTATTTTGGCGGATGCCGACTCAGATGGTTTGCATATTGCGACCTTGCTGTGTGCGCTATTTGTCCGCCACTTTAGAGCCTTGGTTGATGCTGGGCATGTGTATGTAGCCATGCCGCCTTTGTATCGCGTTGACTTGGGAAAAGAGGTGTTTTACGCGCTGGATGATGAAGAGAGGGATGCCATCTTGGCGCGTATTGAAGCTGAGAAAAAGCGCGGCAAGCCACAGGTGACACGCTTTAAAGGCTTGGGTGAAATGAACCCGCCGCAGCTTAGGGAGACTACTATGGATCCCAATACGCGCCGCTTGGTGCAGCTAACTATGCATGACGGTAGCGCTGCAGAAGAAATGTTGGATATGTTGCTGGCCAAGAAACGCGCCGCCGACCGCAAAAGCTGGTTGGAAAGTAAAGGCGATCTGGCTGAGGTCAGCGTGTAAACCGCTGTGTGGGCGTGAATGTTTTCGTTGTCTCAGAAGTATAAAATCAATCAATCTTTGCGAAGCCTATTATGACTGATGGTGTTGAATTAAGTTTAGATGGAGTAGAGCGTCGCTCGCTGGCGGATTTTAGCGAGCAAGCGTATTTGAACTACTCCATGTATGTAATTATGGATCGCGCTCTGCCGCATATTGGCGATGGGTTAAAACCCGTGCAGCGGCGTATTGTTTACGCCATGGGTGAGCTTGGATTGGATGCGGATTCAAAGCATAAAAAATCAGCGCGTACCGTGGGTGACGTATTAGGTAAGTATCACCCCCACGGTGATAGTGCCTGTTATGAGGCCATGGTGCTCATGGCGCAGCCCTTTAGTTATCGCTATCCGCTGGTGGATGGTCAGGGTAACTGGGGTGCTCCCGATGATCCAAAATCCTTTGCCGCCATGCGCTATACCGAGGCGCGTTTGGCACGCTATACCGAGGTGTTACTCAGCGAGTTAGGGCAGGGTACGGTTAATTGGGTGCCCAACTTTGATGGCACCATGGATGAGCCGGATGTGTTGCCAGCGCGTTTGCCGAACCTGCTGCTTAACGGTACGACAGGGATTGCCGTGGGTATGGCCACCGATGTGCCGCCGCATAACCTTAGAGAAGTGGCGGCCGCCTGTGTTCATCTGCTGGATCACCCAGACGCGACAGTAACTGAATTGTGCGAACATATTCCCGGGCCGGATTACCCAACCGATGCAGAAATTATTACGCCACGCGATGAGCTGTTAAAGCTTTATGAGCAAGGTCGTGGCTCAGTACGCATGCGTGCTGTGTATCACGAAGAAGACTCTGAACTGGTTGTTACCGCATTGCCGCATCAAGTATCGGGTGCGAAAGTAATTGAACAAATTGCTGCACAAATGCAGGAAAAAAAGCTGCCCATGGTGGTGGACCTGCGTGATGAATCAGACCATGAAAACCCCTGCCGTATTGTAATTGTGCCGCGCTCGAATCGGGTGGATACACAAGAATTAATGCGGCACTTGTTTGCCACGACACATTTAGAGTCAAGCTATCGCGTCAACATGAACGTGATTGGCTTGGATGGCCGACCCCAGGTAAAAGATCTGCGTACCCTACTGACCGAGTGGTTGGTGTTTCGTGTGGAAACGGTACGTAAACGTCTGCAATTTCGTTTAGACCGAGTAGAAAAGCGTCTGCATTTATTAGAGGGGCTGTTAATCGCCTTTTTAAATCTGGACGAAGTGATTGAAATCATCCGTAACGAAGAACATCCCAAAGCGGTGTTGATGGAGCGTTTTGGCATCACGCAGGTACAGGCCGATTACATCCTTGATACCCGTTTGCGTCAATTAGCTCGTTTGGAAGAAATGAAAATCCGTGGCGAGCAAGACGAGCTCAGTAAAGAACGTGAACGCTTGCTGAGCCTGCTGGGAAGTGAAGCTAAACTGAAAAAGCTGGTGCGTAAAGAACTGGTAGACGATGCACAAACCTACGGCGATGACAGACGTTCGCCCATGGTTGCGCGTGGTGAAGCGCGTGCGCTCTCTGAAGCAGATCTAACACCTGCTGAACCGGTAACCGTGGTGGTTTCTGCCCAAGGTTGGGTACGCAGTGCGCGTGGACATGATATCGATCCTGCAGGTTTAGCCTATAGAACAGGTGATGCGTTTAAGTCCGCGGCATTAGGACGTTCTAATCAACATGCAGTGTTTCTTGATAGCAGTGGGCGCAGTTACTCATTATTGGCGCACACTTTACCATCGGCACGTGGACATGGTGAGCCGCTATCGGGTCACTTAAGCCCCCCAGCTGGCGCGACCTTTGAGCATGTACTGCTACCTAACGAGCAGGACCTATATGTGTTAGCGTCTGATGCAGGCTATGGCTTTATTATTAAGGGCGAAGAAATGCTGGCCAAAAATAAAGCCGGCAAAGCGTTAATCAGTCTGCCTAAAGCAGCCAAGGTGTTAACGCCTAAACGGCTACGCACGCAAGAAAATGTGCAGATTGCTGTGGTTACTACGGACGGTCGATTGTTGCTGTTCCCCGTAACGGACTTGCCACAACTTAGCAAAGGCAAGGGCAACAAACTCATTGGTATTCCTAGCGAGCGTGCCGCGAAGCGTGAAGAGTTGGTGGTGGATTTTGCTCTAGTGCCAGAGGGCGCTAACTTGCTTGTCGAATCGGGCAAGCGCACATTAACCCTGAAAAGCACCGATTTGCAGCATTATTGTGGTGAGCGTGGCAGGCGTGGTAACAAGTTGCCGCGCGGCTTCCAGCGTGTTGACGGAATCAGCGTTCCAAAGGAGTAAGGTGTCTATGCAAACCAGTGCAGAGCTGACATGGCAGCAAGATGAGCAGACGTCCTGTTTGCTGGTGGCTGGGCATTGGACATTACATACGCGCAAACCTGAGGTGATCGAAGTTTGGCGGCAAGCAGGACGATTACCCAAGCAGGTTCGGTTGCAGATTGAAGTGGCAGAGTGGGATTCAAGTCTGCTGGCGCTGATTCGCCGGGTGCAGCGGCTGGCTGAGCAAGAACAAGTCGGCTTGGATATTCAAGGTTTGACTGAAGGCATGCAGCGTCTATTAGAGATGGCCGCAACCCCTTCAACTCAGGTGCAAGTTGAAACAACCCCTGACTATAGCTGGCTGACCCGTTTGGGGCTTGGAGCGTTTGCATTAGCTGCCATGCTAGAGCGCAGCGCTACCTTTTTAGGTGAAGTGGCGCTAAGTGCTTTACGCGTGCCCTTTGGTCGAGCACGGATACGCAAAACGGATTTCTGGCATGCGTTTCAACAGTGTGGTCCGGGCGCATTGCCTATCGTGGCATTGATCGCGGTCTTGGTGGGTTTGATTTTGGCCTTTGTCGGCGCTGTACAGTTGGAAGCTTTTGGCGCGCAAATATACATTGCCAACATGGTGGCGATAGGCATGACTCGTGAAATGGGTGCGCTGATGACCGCGGTAATTATGGCCGGTCGAACCGGTGCTTCCTATGCCGCCGAGTTAGGCAGTATGCAGGCCAATGAGGAAGTTGATGCGCTGAAAACCTTTGGTTTTCCACCGTTAGAGTTTTTAGTCTTGCCCAGAGTGTTAGCGCTGCTGGTGAGCATGCCGATTTTAACCTGCTTTGCTGATGCCTTAGGGATTCTGGGCGGCTTTATTATTGGTTATGGTTTATACGATATTTCGGCGATTCAATACCTTAATCAAAGTCTGCAAATGGTTTCTACCACCGATTTTTTTATTGGGCTATTTAAGAGCGTTATTTTTGCAATGCTGATCGGCTTGATTGGTTGTTACTACGGGTTAAACAGTGGTCGCAATGCTCAAGCAGTAGGACAGGCGACCACTAAAGCGGTTGTGAGCATTATTGTGGCATTGGTCGTGAGTGATGCACTGATTACGATTATTTGCACTAGGCTGGGGATCTAAGCATGACGGATGTGGTGTTGCAGGCCAAAGATCTAAGTGCAGGGTACGGCGAACTTGTCATTCAGCGCGATCTCAACTTTAGCATTCGCAAAGGCGAAGTCTTTGTGGTGATGGGTGGCAGCGGTTGTGGAAAAAGTACGTTGCTACGCCATTTAATCGGTTTGCAAGCGCCGCTGGCAGGACAGATTTTATTTCAAGGGCGTGATTACTGGGCGCAAACTGAGGATAAGCGTGCTGAGTCACAGCAACACTTTGGTGTGCTGTATCAAAATGCTGCCCTATGGGGGGCAATGACTCTAGAAGAAAATATTTGCCTGCCGCTAGAAACGTGGCGGCCTAACCTGAGTCAGGCTGAACGAAGTGAGCTGGCGACCATTAAATTGTCATTAGTGGGTTTGGCAGGTTGTGAGCAGCTGTATCCGGCTGAGCTGTCTGGTGGCATGCGTAAGCGCGCCGCGCTGGCGCGTGCGTTGGCATTGGACCCGCAAGTGTTGTTTTTTGATGAGCCATCTGCTGGGCTGGATCCGCTAAGCTCTATGGCTTTGGATGAGCTTATCTTACAATTGCGTGACACACTGGGCGCCAGTATTGTGCTGGTTACCCATGAGTTGCCCAGTATTTACCGAGTCGCGGATACCTGTTTGTTTTTAGACAATCAAACCCGCACCCAGATTGCTTTGGGTACGCTCGATGAGCTGCTAAATGATGGGCCGGACGTGGTTCAGCGATTCTTAAAGCGCACAGAGCAAATTGAAAAGAGAGACTCACAATGAGCCAACCTAGAAAACCTTTTTTAATTGGTGTGTTTATTTTTTCTGGCATAGCGCTATTTGTTGCTGGGCTATTAATCATGGCACGTGACAATGTGTTTAGCCGTCCCGTGGAATATGTGGTGTATTTTACTGGTGCTTTGGATGGGCTGGATGTGGGAGCTGACGTCACCTATCGCGGGGTAAAGGTAGGGAGTGTGCAGGATATTCGCCTGTCCTATGACCCCAAATTAAAAGACGTCATCATGCCTGTGGTCATTCGTATCACTACCGATCACGGTCGAAAAAAACATACCGGCGCGCAACTCAATAGCTCCATTACTCAGCTTATTGAGCGTGGTTTACGGGCGCAGCTGCAGACGCCTAGCTTTTTAACGGGCAAAGCCATAGTGGCGTTAGATATTTTCCCTGATCAGGTAGGTTACGTGCGCGATCCTAGCGTTGTTGATTTACCTGTAATTCCTACCGTGCCCTCAAAGATTGATCAAGCGGCTGACTTGTTGCGCGATTTGGTTGCAGGTCTCAAAGAAGTGCCAGTTAAAGAAACCTTGCTTGCCGTGAACCAAACGTTAGCCAGTGTGGATAAGCTAGTAAACTCGCCGGATTTGCAGTCAGGTCTGGCAGGGTTTAGTCAGACAGTGCAAAATTTCGCCCAAATTAGTAGCGAGCTACAGAAAGTGTTGCCCAGTATGTTAGACAATGTGCAGGATGGCAGCGATGAGCTTAAAGCAGCTTTGACGGATATGCGTATGGCAGCGCACAGTGCTAAGCAGGCATTAGAAGCTATGGATGAATTGGTTGTGGAAGGTAAGCGTAGTATCGGGCCGCAGTCAGAGCTGCAGTACGAGGTGCTGCAGGCCTTACAAAATGTCGCCCAAGCTAGCAAGGCATTGCAGCGCACGGCAGAAACTATAGAGCAGCAACCACAGTCGTTGCTTTTTGGAAAAAAACGGTGATTTTGATGAAGTTTGGGCGTGGTTTTTTAAGCGCAGTATTGGTAGCTTTTTTTACTTTAAGTGCTGGCTGTAGTTTTGCGCCGGTTGAGTTTTATCAGCTGCAGCGTGATACACAGACTATGAACACTGCGATTGAGGGGCCGGCAGTATTGATAGGACCGGTTAAACTTGCTGATTATTTGCAACGTGAGCATATCCTACAACGTCAGCCAGATGGGCGTTTATTGTATAGCCGTGAAGGTCGTTGGGCGGGCGACTTGCAAGAAGAAATAGGTTTGTTGTTATTGCGTTATATTGCACAGCAAACGGGCAACAGCCATATCGCGCTGTACCCCGATCGGGTAGGTGTAGAGCAACAGGCGCAGATAGTTTTAAATATCAGCAGGCTTGACTCAGGCCCGCAACAGCCGGTAGTGCTGGAAGCACAGTGGCGTTTATTGGACGCGCAGGGGCTTACGCGTGACAGTAATGTTGTGCGTTTTGAAGAACCCCACGACGGTGATTTAGCAGCACAAATAAAAGTACAGAGTGAGCTGTTACAACGTTTAGCCGATCAGCTAGCCGTTAAGGTCAAAGCGTTTTTACAGCCCAAAAAAGCTGCTACCTCTACGACACGTAATAAAGCCAAGCAAACAGAGGATAAAACGGTTAACAGTCCAGCAAGCATCACGGATGTTGTCGCTGAACCCCAGGTGTACCGTTTCTAATATTTTTTACTGCATCAGTATCTGCAGCTGTTTGTCGAGTTGAGCGGGATAGGGTGCCAGCAGTCGCTCAACACAGTTCGCACCCTCAGGCCGAGCAATGCTGCGAATGCGAGCACAGGCCTGAGCGCGGCTATCAACAGCTAACTCGTTACTAACCAGTAGTAGATTGCGACTAAATCGGCTTAGCTCCAATGCACTCTTTACGCTGGGTTGGTTCAGTAGTGATGCTGGAGTTAAATCGCTAATCACTTCGCCATAACTAATGCCTAGTTGCAAGCCGACGGTGATACCGCTGTCGGCAATGTCAACTTGCAGGCTATGACCAAACTCGCGCAGTAATTCGCCGCAGCACAACGAATAACGCACAAAATGCTCGTTTGAATCATCAAAAAACAACAGTGTGCGCCCGTCATCCAGCTGGATAAGCTGCGCGCTGTACAGCTCTGCTGTTTTGATTAATGCATGATGATAGGTATCAAAGAGCTGGGTGAGCCGTTGGCTGGATAAATGCTCTTGTTTTTTACTCAGGCTAAGCTGCACAGCGAGAACAATGGTGGCTGTCTTGGCTTTTTCGGCATCAGCGGTTGCGTGGTTGCAGGTATCCAGCACGCCGCTAGGCAGTTGCATGACATCCAGATGCTGGTTGGAGGCCCTTTGTTTGTCCGGTTCAGAGTTTGTCTGTTCAGCCGCCAACAAATCATGCAAAACGGGCGGTGCCAGCAATGCATCTAGCGCCTGTGCCAAGTGACCGATTTCATCGTTGCGTTCTGTGTGCGGAGCAGCGGTGACTGGATTTTGTGCCCAGTATTTGAGCGTTTGCATCGGTTTGCGAATACTAACTGCAAGGCGATGAACCAAATACATGGCGACGGCTAAAATGAGCAGCGCCAACAACGCCATGCTTTGCAAACTTTTATACATGGGCTGCTGTAAGCGTTTAACATCGATGCTAATTTGTAACGTGCCAGCCAGTACACGCTGAAAGGTCAGTTGGTGGCTGTACAGGTTGCTGTTAGCCGCAGGGCGCTTGCCCACTTCAACTAGGGTGCTGTTGTCAGGACTGTAGAGCGCAGCATGGCTTACATAAGGATTATTAATCAGTTCGCGTAGCAGAATGTTAAGGCCTAGGGTATCTTCGGCGGCTAAAGAAATCATCGCCTCTTTGGCCGTTTGGCTGATGAGAGTCTCGCCCAGTGCATCCGCCTGCTGCTGAGTGGACGATTGCCATTGAGCGTAAACCATCCAACCAAACAGCAAAATAGAAAACAGCAAGATAGCTGTGCACGATAAAACAAGTTTTTGACTGATAGTCAGATCGCGTAACAGCTTGGGCATTTGCATGAAGAGAACTCAGTTAAGGCGTTAGAGGGTAGGCAATTCTAACAAAACCGCCGTGGGAACACAGCAGCATAACTACTGCAGCTTTTTGTGATACAGGCTAAAATGCCTTTTGTTTAATGATTTAGTGCGGAGTGTAGCGCCTTGCGAGAAATTGTATTGATCAATATAACGGGTGAAGACCGTCCGGGCTTAACCGCTGCCATTATGAGCGTGCTGTCGCAAACGGGGGTGAATGTCCTTGATATAGGCCAAGCGGTGATTCATGACACCCTATCTTTTGGCATCTTAGTTGAGATTCCGCATGATAAGCAGGCGGCAGATACACTAAAAGACGTGCTGTTTACCGGCTACAAAATGGATCAACAGGTACGTTTTACGCCTGTATCTGAGCAAGACTACCAGCACTGGGTGTCAGGTAAGGGCAAGTCGCGCTATATAGTGACTTTGCTCACCCGTAAGGTAACAGCAGAGCAATTGCACCGTGTTAGTGCCATTACCGCCAGCAATGGTTTGAACATTGATCATATTGATCGCCTTTCAGGACGCATGCCGTTAGATATGCCAGCGGATCAAAGTAAAGGCTGCATTGAGTTTTCCGTGCGCGGTGAACCTAAAGATGTCGATGCGTTGCGTGCTGAGTTTTTAAGCGTGGCGCAAGAACTAAACGTGGATATTGCCTTTCAGCGTGATACGGTGTTCCGCCGCAACCGCCGTTTAGCCGTGTTTGATATGGACTCCACTCTAATTGAAGCAGAAGTGATTGACGAGCTGGCCAAAGCCGCTGGAGTGGGTGAGCAAGTGGCAGCCATTACTGAACGTGCCATGCACGGTGAATTGGACTTTAAAGCCAGTTTCCGCGAGCGTTTAGCTTTGTTGGAAGGCTTGTCAGAAGGGGTCCTGCAAAGTATTGGCGACTCGCTGCGCTTAACCGAAGGGGCAGAAACCCTGTTTGCTGAACTGAAACGCCTCGGTTATAAAACGGCGATTTTATCCGGCGGTTTTACCTACTTTGCTAAACAGCTGCAAGCCAAGCTGGGTATAGATTATGTGTATGCCAATGAACTGGAAATCATCGATGGCAAGCTGACCGGTCGCGCCATTGAGCCTATTGTTGATGCGCAGCGTAAAGCAGACTTGCTCAAAGAGTTGGCTAAAAAAGAAGGTTTGCGTTTAGAGCAGACCATTGCTGTGGGCGATGGAGCTAATGATTTGCCGATGCTTGGTTTAGCTGGTTTGGGTGTGGCATTTCGGGCGAAGCCCATGGTGAAGAAAAGTGCGCGCCAAGCGATATCAACGCTGGGCTTGGATGGCATTTTGTATTTGCTAGGGTACCGTGATCGTGATGGGCAGGAAAACTAAGGAGAGGGGGTATTGTGCATTCAATAATGCCGGGCCCTGAGTTATAATTAGTCCATTAGATAAACCACGCCGTATAGCGTGGTTTATTATTTGTGTACTATAAAAACTTATTTGCATACAGAGGCGAAACACATGAACGCATTGGTCGGTGTAATTATGGGGTCCAAATCGGACTGGTCCACCATGAGTCATAGTATTGATATGCTGGAAACGCTTGGCATAGCTTACGAAGTGCAGGTGGTTTCTGCGCACCGTACCCCTGACTTACTCTTTAGCTATGCCGAGCAGGCGCATGAGCGTGGTATCCAAGTTATTATCGCCGGTGCTGGCGGCGCGGCGCATTTGCCAGGCATGTGTGCGGCAAAAACCCATTTGCCAGTGCTGGGAGTGCCAGTGCAGTCGTCCATGCTCTCTGGTGTGGATTCATTGCTCTCTATTGTGCAAATGCCTGCTGGCGTACCTGTAGCTACGCTGTCGATTGGTAAGGCGGGGGCGATCAACGCCGCTTTGTTAGCAGCCAGTATTCTCTCGCATCAACACCCACAGATTTTGCAAACGCTGCACCAGTACCGTGAGCGGCAGACCCAAGCCGTCTTGGCTAACCCAGACCCACGTGAGGCTTAACCCATGAAAGTAGGCGTGATAGGCGGTGGCCAGTTAGGTCGCATGCTAGCGTTGGCGGGTACACCGCTAGGTATGCAGTTCTCATTTTTAGATCCTGCCGCAGATGCCTGTGCCGCAGCACTGGGCGAGCACTTGCTGGGTGACTATGATTCGCAACAGCATCTTAAGCAGCTGGCGCAATCAGTAGATGTGGTTACCTTTGAATTCGAAAACGTTCCCGCAGAAACCGTGGCGTATTTATCCCAGTTTGTGCCGGTTTATCCCAATGCTGAATCCTTGCGTATTGCACGGGATCGATTAAACGAAAAAATGCTGTTTGAAAAACTAGGTATACCCGTCACTAAGTTTGCCGATGTGTTATCGCAGGAAGGTTTAGAGCAGGGCGTAGCAAAGGTGGGTTTACCTGCTATTTTGAAAACTCGCACCATGGGCTATGACGGCAAAGGACAAAAAGTCTTACGCAGTACGGCTGACGTTCAAGGCGCTTTTTCTGAGCTAGGCAATGTGCCCTGTTTGTTGGAAGGCTTTGTTGATTTTTCCAGCGAAGTGTCGGTCATTGCTGTGCGTGCTCGTGATGGCGAAGTTCGCTGTTATCCGCTGGCGCACAATACTCATCATGATGGAATTTTGCATTTATCGATTGCCAGCCAAGCGCACCCGTTGCAGTCGCTCGCCGAAGACTATGCCAGCCGCGTGCTCAATGAATTGGAGTATGTCGGTACGCTGGGTTTTGAGTTTTTCGTGGTGGACGACGGTTTAATGGCCAATGAAATCGCCCCACGGGTGCATAACTCTGGGCATTGGACCACCGAGGGCGCGCAATGCAGTCAATTTGAAAATCATCTGCGCGCTATTGCGGGCTTACCGTTGGGCAGCACCGCTACGTTAGAGCATAGCGCTATGCTTAACTGCGTAGGGCGCATGCCAACAGCGCAGCAAATACTGCAAATCGCAGATACACATGTACATGATTACAACAAAGCGGAAAAGCCGGGGCGCAAGGTGGGACATATCACTGTACGCTGTCAGAGCGAAGAGCAATTAAAGCAGCGCGTAAGTCAGGTTGAGCAATTGTTGCAAAGTCTTTAGTGCTCGTAGTGCGTCACAGATAAGCGGGATACATGATTGCAGCGGTGTAAATTAAGAAAAAGTATGTGCGTTGCTTTCTGAGGTGCATTAATCTATTAAGCTATAATTTGACTTGAGTGTTCGTGAGCTTGCCATGTTAAAGCAAATACCTGTTTCCAGTGTGGTGTTAGGCATGTACATCCATGAGTTATGCGGCTCATGGATGGATCACCCGTTTTGGAAAACAGGTTTTTTACTGGATAACCCAACTGATTTGCAGCGTTTACGTCAAAGCTCAGTCACTGAAGTATGGATTGATGTCAGCAAGGGATTGGACGCGCAGGAAGGCGTAACCCAAGAGCAGGCAAATCAGCGTGCACAAAGTATTTTAGCCGCAGCCAACAAACAAACAGAACAAAGTGATCTGGTTAGCGAATTACAGCGAGCGGCCAATATATGCGAGCGCTCGCGTGATGCTGTAGTTAGTATGTTTAGCGACGTACGCATGGGTAAAGCAGTCGATATCCAGCAGGTGGAAACCGCTCTAAATGAAATGACCGAATCAGTCATGCGTCATCCCGGCGCGTTAATAAGCTTAGCGCGACTAAAGCAGGTGGATGAATATACCTATATGCATTCGGTCGCAGTCAGCGCACTGATGATGGCTTTAGCGCGGCAAATGCAGTTTGATGAAGAGCAGATGCGTGAGGCGGGCTTAGCCGGCTTGTTGCATGATTTGGGGAAGATGGCGATCCCTGAGTCGATTTTGAATAAGCCAACCAGCCTTACCGATACCGAGTTTGAGCGTATTCGTATGCATCCGCTGTACGGTGCGCGCTATTTAAAAAGAGGCATTTCTTCAGTAAGCCCTGAGGTGCAAGATGCCTGCCTGCATCATCACGAAAAAATTGATGGCAGCGGCTATCCACATAAACTTACGCATGAAGAAATTGGCTTGTTATCACGCATGACGGCTGTGTGCGATGTGTATGACGCAGTTACCTCCGACAGGCCGTATAAAAAAGGTTGGGGACCCTCAGAGGCAATTCAGCGTATGGCGCAGTGGCATGGTCATTTTGATCCGCAAATATTCCAAGCTTTTGTTCGTACAGTAGGAATTTATCCCATTGGCTCGCTGGTGCGTTTAGCCAGTGGTCGTTTGGGTGTGGTGATTGAACAAGATCAGAACTCTTTGTTAAAGCCCAAAGTTAAGGTGTTTTTTTCGAGCAAGTCGAAAGTGCCGGTTGAACAAGAAATTATCGATTTAGCCGGTGCGCGCTGTAATGAAGAGATTGTGGCGCGTGAGCGGGTGGAAGACTGGGGTTTTAAAAACTTTGACCAGCTGTGGATGGAGTAAGGGTGCAAAAAGCCGCTGATTTGCTTTAATATGGCTCTTCAATTTACCCCTCAGCTCGATGCTGTCCACACAGTGATAGAGAACTTCATGCAGCCTTATTTTATAGCTCCCTCCATTTTATCCGCCGACTTTGCCCGCTTGGGTGAAGACGTTGACAAAGTCCTTGCTGCCGGTGCGGATGTGGTCCATTTTGATGTGATGGACAACCACTATGTACCTAATCTCACCATCGGCCCTATGGTCTGTAGTGCATTAAGAAAATACGGCGTTACGGCTCCCATTGATGTGCATCTGATGGTGCAGCCAGTGGACCGTATTATTGGTGATTTTATCGAAGCTGGAGCCAGCTATATCACCTTCCATCCAGAAGCCTCAGCGCATGTTGATCGCTCATTGCAGTTAATTAAAGATGGCGGCTGTAAAGCGGGTTTGGTTTTTAACCCAGCTACATCTTTAGATGCGCTTAAGTACGTGATGGATAAAGTCGATATGATTTTATTGATGAGCGTTAATCCGGGTTTTGGTGGGCAAAAATTTATTCCCAGCACGTTGGACAAACTACGTGAAGCGCGCGCACTGATTAGCGCCAGTGGTCGAGATATTCGCTTAGAAGTTGATGGCGGTGTTAATTTGCACAACATTCGTGCCATTGCCGAAGCGGGTGCAGACACCTTTGTTGCGGGGTCGGCCATTTTTAATGCGCCTGATTACGCAGAAGTGATTGCGCAAATGCGTGCTGAGTTGGCGCAGGTGCAAAAGTGAGTCAGCTCGCACGCCTTTTTGCGGGTGAATTACCCCAGCTAGTAATGTTTGATCTGGACGGTACTTTGTTGGACTCGGTACCTGACCTAGCGGCGGCAGTGGACAGTATGCTGGCGCAGCTTGGGCGACCTCCGGCCGATATTGAACAGGTGCGCCAGTGGGTAGGCAACGGCGCATTGGTGTTAGTGCAGCGCGCATTGGCGGGTAAGTTTGATTACTCAAGTATCAGTGCCGCTGAAGCAGAGCCGGCGTTGCAGATTTTTTTACAAGCCTATGCACAGCAAAGCTCGCGCAGCCATTTGTATCCTGGGGTCTTGGATACTTTGACGGCTTTAAAAAGCAAGGATATTAAACTGGCCATTATCACCAATAAACCAGAGCAGTTTTTGCCCGATTTGTGGCGTAGCCATGGTCTAACGGGTTTGTTTGATTGGGTGGTAGGTGGCGATACGTTAGCCAAGCAAAAGCCCGATCCCATGGGGCTGCTCTGGGTGATGCAACAAGCCGGCGTTACTGCGGAGCAAAGCCTGTTTGTGGGTGATTCAAAAAATGATATTCAAGCCGCCAAAGCTGCACAGGTGCGCTGTGTTGCGCTCAGTTATGGCTACAATCATGGGCAACCCATCGAGCTGGAGCAGCCCGATTTAGTGATTGATAACCTTAACCAGCTGCTGCAGTAAGCAGGCCAGTGTGTAGGCTTTGTTGCAAACTCGTTTAAATCAAACTTAAGTGTTTTCAAAAATGCTAGGATGGTTGCTGACTGGTTTGTAATAATTAGTCACGAACGGTTGGGCGTCTGATAACTCTTGGGATTTAAACATGCCGCAGTTTCTTTTAGTTTTAAGCCTTTTGGCGACGCTTGTCTTAACGGGCTGTAGCCAAGAAGAGCCGCAAACACTCGGCGTGCGACCCGTTATGGTTGCGCAGCCTCTGCTAACAGGTACGGCTATCGAGGCGTTTGCGGGTGAGGTGCGTGCGCGTTTAGAGCCAGAGTTAGCGTTTCGTATCAGTGGTAAAGTGACTGCGCGCAGGGTAGAGACGGGCAGCCGAGTGCAAGCAGAGCAGATTTTAGCTGAGCTTGATCCGCAGGACGTGGGCTTGCACTTACAAGCCATGCAGGCACAGGTAGCAGCGGCACAAGCCAATCTAGAATTGGTGCGTGCAGAGCGCGATAGATATCAGCAACTACTCGACAAGCAGATGGTAAGCCGCTCGCACTTTGATAGTGCACACAATCAATTTAAAAACGGCCAAGCCCGTTTAAAGCAAGCTCAGGCTGAGCTTGAAGCGGCAAAAAATCAAACCCAATATGCTCAGTTGCGTGCGCCCTATGCTGGGGTGATCACGCGCGCTAACGTGGAAGCCGGTCAAGTGGTAGCGGCAGGGCAAACAGTGTTTGTATTGGCGGTGGACGGTGAGCGAGAAGTTTCTTTTAGTATTCCAGAGCACATCATTGACCGTTTTGTGCTTGGACAGCCGGTTGAAGTGGAGCTGTGGTCACAGCCCAACCAGCGCCTAACCGGTGAAGTCCGTGAGTTAGCACCTGCCGCTGATCCGCGTTCACGCACCTATGCGGCACGCGTGGCGCTGCACAATTCAGTCAGTGCAGCAGAGTTGGGCCAAAGTGCGCGGGTGTATGTCAGTGCGGACACTTTGGCACAGCTCGCAGTTCCTTTGTCTGCTGTGAACGCAGAACACAATCAAGCCTATGTTTGGGTAGTGGACCTGGCGACGCAAACAGTAGTCCGTCGTGCTGTGCAAACAGGAGCTTATACCCAAACCACAGTGCCGATAATCTCAGGGTTGCAGGCCGATGACTGGATTGTGGTGGCTGGTGTGCATTTGCTGCAAGAAGGCCAGCAGGTACGCGCGGTAGATAGAGATAATCGCCCCGTCAGTCAGGCGCGGGAGTAGCTGCATGCATTTTAATCTGTCGGCGTGGGCCTTAAATAATCGTCCGCTGGTGCTCTTTGTCATGCTGATGGCCAGTATTGTCGGTTTTATGGCCTATGGACAGCTAGGGCAAAGTGAAGATCCACCGTTCACCTTTAAAGCCATGGTTATTAATACCCAGTGGCCTGGCGCAACGGCTGAAGAAGTGTCGCGTCAGGTGACCGAGCGTATCGAAAAAAAGCTGATGGAAACCGGCCTGTTTGAGAAAATAGTGTCTTTTTCCCGTCCTGGTGAATCGCAAGTAACCTTTGTTGCGCGTGATGATCTGTCGTCAAAGGATGTGCCAGAGCTGTGGTATCAGATACGTAAGAAAATAGCAGATATTCGCCACACCTTACCCAGAGAAATACGCGGTCCTTTCTTTAATGACGAGTTTGGTACGACCTTTGGCAATATCTATGCGCTAACCGGGCAGGGTTATGATTATGCCGTGCTTAAAGACTACGCTGAGCGCGTGCAGTTACAGCTGCAGCGCGTCGCCGATGTGGGCAAGGTTGAGCTAGTCGGTTTGCAGGAAGAAAAAATTTGGATTGAAGTTTCTAATACCCGCTTAGCCAATCTGGGCGTGTCCTTGCAAGCCATTCAGCAAGCCTTGGAAGCACAGAATACGGTGTCGGCCACAGGTTTTTTTGAGACGGATACGGACCGTATTCAGCTCAGAGTGAGTGGCCGTTTTACAGCAGTGAAAGAGATTTGTGATTTCCCTATTCGTGTCGGCGACCGTACCTTTCGTTTAGCGGATGTGGCTGAGGTGCAGCGGGGCTTTAATGATCCTGCCGCACCAAGAATGCGCTTTATGGGTGAAGATGCATTGGGTTTAGCCGTGTCTATGCAGGACGGTGGCGATATTTTGGTGCTAGGCAACGCGCTGGAAAAGGAATTTTCTCGTTTGCAGGAAGGACTGCCAATCGGCATGGAGTTGCGCAAAGTATCAGATCAACCCGCAGCCGTTAAAACCAGTGTTGGCGAGTTTATGCAGGTGCTTATTGAGGCGCTGGTTATTGTTCTACTGGTCAGTTTCTTTTCGTTGGGTTTTCGTACCGGATTGGTGGTGGCATTTTCCATTCCTATCGTGCTGGCCATCACTTTTGCTCTAATGCATTACTTCAATATAGGGCTGCATAAGATATCTCTTGGCGCGTTAGTGCTGGCTCTGGCTTTGATGGTGGACGATGCCATTATCGCGGTAGAAATGATGGCCATTAAGATGGAGCAAGGCTTTGAACGGGTTAAAGCGGCCAGTTTTGCTTGGACCAGTACCGCATTTCCGATGTTGACAGGCACCCTTATTACCGCAGCAGGTTTTTTACCAATCGCCACAGCAGAGTCCACAGTGGGCGAGTACACGCGCTCTATTTTCCAAGTGGTGGGAATTGCGCTGATGGTGTCCTGGTTTGCTGCGGTGCTTTTTGTACCCTATTTGGGTGACAAGCTACTGCCGGATTTGGCGCGGATTAAAGCGGCCAAACACGGCAATAAAGAAGGCGAGCACGATCCCTATGCCACGCCGTTCTATCAGCGTTTTCGTGCTTTAGTCAGTTGGTGTGTGGATTACCGTAAAACGGTTATTGCTGTGACCTTGGCGTTATTTGTCGCCGCCTTGGCTGCATTTCCGTTAGTGCCTAAGCAGTTTTTTGCTGATTCTAATCGGTTGGAATTACTCTTAGATATCAAGCTTGCAGAAGGCGCCTCGCTTAAAGCCACGCAGCAGAAAGTAGAACGTATTGAGCAGCGATTAAAAGAGCGTGAAGGTATCGTCAACTATGTGGTTTACATAGGTGCAGGTTCGCCACGTTTTTATCTGCCGCTGGATCAACAGTTACCCACGACCAGTTTTGCCCAATTTGTGTTGCTCACAGAAGATTTAGAGCAGCGCGAAGAGATACGTGCGTGGCTGATTGAGTTGATGCATACAGAGTTTGCTGATATGCGTTCACGCATCACCCGTTTGGAAAATGGACCGCCAGTGGGTTATCCAATTCAGTTTCGCGTATCAGGTGAGCATATTGAACAAGTGCGTGATTATGCACGCCAAGTGGCTGGTAAGGTGCGGGATAATCCGCATGTAGCCAACGTGCATCTGGATTGGGAAGAACCCAGCAAGATCGTACATTTAACCATAGATCAAGACCGTGCCCGCGCCTTGGGTGTTAGCAGTGCAGGACTGGCGCATTTTTTACAGAGCGCCTTATCCGGCACTTCTGTAAGCCAGTATCGTGAAGGTAATGAGCTAATCGAAATCTTGCTGAGAGGGACTGAGCAGGATCGTACGGATCTGGCATCACTGGCTAGCCTGTCAGTGCCTACGGAGCTGGGTACGCATGTTTCTTTAGCGCAGGTGGTCAGTTTAGATTATGGCTTTGAAGAGGGTGTGATTTGGCATCGCAATCGTTTGCCAACTGTGACGGTTAGAGCAGATATTTATGGTAGCCAGCAAGCGGTGGATGTGACCGCACAAATTATGCCCACGCTAAAAGACATCCAAACGAATTTGCCTGCAGGTTATTTGCTGGAGGTGGGCGGTACGGTAGAGGATTCAACACGTGGACAGCAGTCTGTCGTTGCCGGTGTGCCGTTATTTTTGGTGGTAGTGCTTAGTTTGCTGATGATTCAGCTGCGCAGCTTCTCACGCTCAGTGATGGTGCTGTTAACTGCGCCTTTGGGGCTAATAGGAGTGGTGGTCTTTTTGCTGCTGCTCAACAAGCCTTTTGGCTTTGTCGCCATGCTTGGCACTATTGCTCTATCAGGCATGATTATGCGTAATGCAGTGATTTTAGTTGATCAAATAGAGACGGATATTCATGCCGGTCACAGCCAATGGCAGGCGGTTATTGATGCTACTGTGCGCCGCTTTAGACCTATTGTGCTAACAGCTATGGCCGCTGTGCTGGCGATGATTCCTTTGTCGCGCAGTGTGTTTTTTGGGCCGATGGCGGTGGCGATTATGGGTGGCTTAGTCTTTGCTACAGCGCTGACACTGTTATTTTTGCCCGCGCTGTATGCCACTTGGTTTCGAGTAAAGAAGCCTGATTAGCGTGCAGCTTGGCTAGCCCTGCTCAAACATTTTCGCATCGTCGAGTTCGCGCAGATAACGAAATATTTTGCGCGCCGTGGTGGGCGGTTTTTCCTGCGCGCGTTCCTGCTGAGCTTGGCGAATCAATCCGCGCAGGTGCTGACTGTCGGTTTCTGGGTAGGCCTGCATAAAGGCTTGTAGCGCCTCATCCCCTTCAACAATCAAACGTTCACGCCAGCGCTCTAACGCATGAAAACGGTCGTTGTGTTGACGGCTGCTGCTGTCCATTAAATCCAAGACGCTATGAATGGTAGTAAGATCCTGTCCGCGCAGTAATTTGCCTAAAAACTGGTTATGGCGTTTACGCGCAATGTGTTTGGTGTGTTTTTTACTTTCGGCCAAGGCTTTGAGCAGCTCATCGCTGAGCTGCATTTGCTGGAGAATGTCTGGTTTAAGTTCAGCAAGGCGGGCGCCAAGGTCTTGTAGGGCAAGCATGTCACGCTTAATCTGTGATTTACTTTTTTCTTCGTTGAGCTCTAAATCTGTAGTATCGGTCATGGAGTTTTCCTTGCTGCGTGCTGATTATTCTAGCAGATGTCCGTAGGGCTAGGTAGCAGCTAGCGTGGCAACATAATCAGTGCCAGTTAAACATCAAGACGAATACACTGGCATGGTGTAGCATGATGCAGTTTTTTGTATGTTTGTAATGGGAGTCATGTATGAGCCGAATTCAACAGCTTGGGCCAGAAACTTTGCCAGAGTTAGAACTGCAGGTAGAACATATTCTTGCTGAGGCAAAACGCCAGGGAGCTAGTGCCTGTGAGGTGGCTGTGAGTACCCAGCAGGGCTTAAGTGTGGGTGTGCGTGAGCGTGACGTTGAGTCGGTTGAGTTCACCCAAGACCAAGGCTTTTCCATTACCGTTTATGCAGGGCAGCGTAAAGGTTCTGCCAGCACGACTGTTGCCGGTACTGAGGCGATTCGTGAAACCGTAGCTGCTGCTTTGGCCATAGCCAAACACACCTCCGAAGATGAATGTGCCGGTTTGGCCAATGCTGAGTTGATGGCCAAAGAGTTGCCTGAGCTGGATATTTGGTATCCATGGGATATAACACCCGAGCAAGCCATAGAGCTAGCGCTTGAGTGTGAGGCTGCAGCCTTTGCCGCTGATACGCGTATCAGCAAAGCCGATGGCACCAGCCTAAATACGGATAATGGCTGTACAGTGTATGGCAATAGCCATGGCTTTATAGGTGGTTACGCCGGTACGCGGCACAGTCTTAGCTGCGTGATGATTGCAGGTCAGGACGACAAAATGCAGCGCAACTATTGGTATGACTATGCGCGCAGTGCAAACAACTTGGCCAGCGTGCAAAGCATAGGGCAGCGTGCTGCTGAGCGTACGGTAAGTCGCTTAGGTGCGCGCTCGGTGCCTACTTGTGAGGTGCCGGTGGTTTTCTCTGCCGAAGTAGCAGGTGGTTTTTTAGGACACTTACTGGGAGCCATTGCTGGTGGTAGCCTGTATCGCAAAACGACCTTTTTAGTGGATGCTTTGGGTGAGCAGTTGTTTCCCGACTGGTTTACCTTGGATGAACGCCCACTGCTTAAAGGCGGTTTGGACAGCAGTGCGTTTGATGGCGATGGGCTGGCGACCTATGCCAAGCCTTTTGTTGAGCAGGGTCGTTTGGTGAGTTACATGCTGAGCACCTATTCAGGACGCAAGCTGGGCATGCCCAGTACAGCGAATGCCGGCGGCGCGCGTAACCTCTTCGTCACCCATGGCGAACATGACCAAGCTGCGCTATTAAAACAAATGGGTCGCGGCTTGTTGGTGACTGAGCTAATGGGGCAGGGTTTAAATCTGGTGACAGGTGACTATTCCCGTGGTGCCGGTGGCTACTGGGTAGAGAACGGCGAAATACAGTATCCCGTGCAGGAAGTAACTATTGCAGGAAACCTGCGTGATCTGTACCGCAATATACAGGCGATAGGTAATGACCTTGACATGCGTAGCAGCATTCGTAGCGGTTCAATACTGCTTGAAAAAATGACTGTAGCAGGGCAGTGAGTTGTTATTCGGGTGAAAGGAACTCAAGACTGTAGTGTTCTGCCAGTTTGGTTGGGATCAGCACTTCAAAAGAAATACGAATAGGAATCTGTGCTGGCATTTGTTGGCTGCCAGCCAGTTCACCGCCTAGGTATTCAGCTGGACTGAACGAGCGACTTGCCAAAGTGGTTTTTTCGCCATCTAAAAAATTAAGTTTAATGAGTGGATAAGCTTGCACGTATGACGCGCGGTTATAGATTACGGCGTCAATCAGTAACGCATCCTTAAACTCGGGATGTTTACGCACCATCAGGTTACTGCTTTTTATAAGATCGACATTGACCCGGCTTGGCATCGAGCAGCCAATAACAGGGCAGAGGCGCTGTATCCACACTCGGCTGTTTTCGTTGCGCGCTAAGTCATCAAAATTAAAGTAGATGTATTGCGCGATAAAGGCGCAGAGGGTGAAAACTGTTAGTCCACCCCAAATAAGGCGACCTTTCCATGGGTTTGGTTTTGGCTTCCAAGTCAGCGCTAAAGGCTCAACATCCAGTTCGGTGAATTCTTCGCGGATGCGCGGCTCTTTTCTTGTACTCGTTTGTTCTGTAGCTGTGTTTTCCGGTTCTGTTGGTGTTGGCTCGGGTGTGAAACGTGTCGTAGTGGCTGAGTCGGCAGGCTGGCTATCAGGCTCGGCTTTAGTTTCTGATGCCAGGCTTGGCTCAGCGAGAGTAAATAGGTCGCCCGCTTCAGGCTCGACGCCTACCTCGGCTAAAAGAGCAGCAGCCCAGGCTTCTTCATCATAAGGAGCTTCGGTAACCTGTGTGGCTTGATAAAAATCAGCGGAAGGCTTGTCGGTATGTTTGATTCCCGGAGTAGTGGTTGGAGAGGTTTGGCTTTCTCGGCTGAAAACCGCCTCTGTAACGAACTGCTCCTGCTGCGCAAGGCGTGCTAATTCCTGTTCGAATTCAGGAGAATCAATATTAATATCCAGATCGTCGTGGATTAAAAAATCTTCTTTTGCTGGTTTTTCGTGTGTGCCCGTTTGCAGTCGCTCTATCGCATTAAATACTTGACGGCAGGAACCACAGCGTACCATGCCGTGCGCCGCTTCTAATTGAGCGGGCAGTAAGCGGAATTTAGTATCGCAATGCGAGCATTGGGTGGTGAATGTGTTAGTCATAAACGAAAATTGGGTCGGGCCTGATTAAAGTCATGCACGATGCATTTTGCGCGTGCCGGCAATGCATACCCACTCGTCTTTAATTTGCGTGGGTTCTAAGTCAAAATCATTAGTATAAGCAGCGCGAACTTCCTCGGCCTGTTCCAGTAAAATGCCTGATAAAACAAGTTGCCCACCGGGGCGTGTATGCTGGGTCAGTTGCGCTGCTAACTGTACCAGAGGGCCGGCTAAAATATTTGCCAACACCACATCAAATCTAGTTTTTTCTGGCATGTTTTGCGCTAAATAGAGGCTAAAGCGTGATGCGTCAATGTTATTGCGCTGTGCATTATCCGCCGTGGCTTCTAAAGCTTGCGGATCGATATCGGTGCAAGTAGCGTGTTGTGCGCCCAGCAATAAACTGGCAATGGCAAGGATTCCTGAGCCACAGCCAAAATCGAGCACCTTTACGCCTTCGCGCAGGTTTTTGTCTAACCATGCAAGGCACAGAGCTGTGGTTTGATGGGTACCCGTGCCGAAGGCCAAGCCTGGGTCGAGTAACAAGTTGACCGCTTCAGGCTCGGGTGCTGCGTGCCAGCTAGGCACTACCCACAAACGCTGACCAAAGCACATCGGCTGAAAGTTATCCATCCAGCTGCGTTCCCAGTCTTGCTCGGGTAACTGCTCAATTTGATACTGCAGCGCGTCTTTTGCGCAACGCTCTGCCAGCTGCTGCTCTAGTGAGGCTTGATTATGGTCTTGCTGATCAAACAAGGCCAGTAAATGGGTTTTGCTCCACAAGGGCGTGGTACCCAGATCAGGTTCATAAATAGGCTGATCCTCGCCGTCCATATAGGTCACTGAAATAGCGCCCAAGGCTAATAATGTATCTTCCCAATATGTAGCTTGCTCTGGAGTAATAGCAAGACGAACCTGCAGCCATGACATAGTAAAACCTTATGCGGTAATTGAAGTTAAACAGAGGCGGTCGTTATTTATTGTGCTTGACTGCGGTATTGGTTTTGCAACGGATTAGCGTACTGCATGATTAAAAAGGGTCGTTGCTCGGTGGGGCAATCAGCAAGTTTTTTCTGCCAAACGCTTTGTGCCAGAGCCACTTCTTTTTCAGTAAACAATTCGCGCGCAGCTGGGACGAGCAAAGCCTGATCGCGCTCACTCCAAGCATGCCAAGCCAGATAATTGATGGGAAACAGGCGGTAGTCCCGCCAAACGATCTGGTCAATCTGCTGTGCTAACTCACGGGCATCAGTAAAGTCATTGCCTATCGGCTCAGAGAAATGCACATGTACCCGGCCTTTGTAACCGGTAATGCCTAACACGATGCTGGCGTCATCCTCACCGGGCTGTTTGGTGTATTTGCCTGTTGTGGCTTTGATGTAAAGCTCTCTGGCTTTGGCGAGATCACAGGGGTCATACTCATAGCTAATGACCACAGGAGTGAGGCTTAGTTGTCTAATGGCCTGATTAAACTCCAACTCGCGCTGTGACATATGCAGCATTTTTAAGATGGCGCTGTCGGTACGGTCATTACCGTCTTTGGCGCGGCCTTCCGCTTGAGCGATCCAAACGGACTGCTGCTCTTGCAAAATTGAATGGTTGATATAACTGGAGAGCTGCATAAAAGCGTCGATTTTTTCACGTCGCCCGCTAACTGAACGCTGCACGATAAAGCTCTTATTAAGACGCATCAAATCGCTGACAAAAGGGCGCTGCAATAAGTTATCGCCAATGGCTAAACGTGGCGTGTTTATCTGGCTTTGATACAGTGCGTAGTTTACATAGGCCGGATCCATCACAATGTCACGGTGATTGCTGAGGAACAGGTGGGGTTGATTGCCGGTTAGGTGCTCAATCCCTGAAAAGCTGATGCCGTCTGTGGCGCGTTTAACCGAGTTTTCAACATAAAAGGCAATGCGTGCTTGCAAATCTGCCACAGAGTTAATATCAGCCAGCTCTTTGCGTAAAGAGTAGCTAATTAAAGGGCGAACTAGCCAGCAGAAATGCTTGGCTAATCTTGGGAAGCGGTATTTTGCAATGGTGTTGAGAAACTCAGGATTAACCGCCAAGCGTTGCAAGACTTCAGCAACTTCATGGTCATGGTAGGGGCGAATGCTGTCAAATTGACCCATGGATATGTTTTCACCAAGAATTGATAATGGAATAAAATGCTATTATACGCTTAAAGCAATTTTAGGTGCAGAGGAACTCATGCATGCAACGAATATACGAACCCGAAGATCTACTACAAGCCAATCTGCTTATCAACATGCTTGCTAATGAAGGGGTTCAAGCGCATTTGCAGGGTGCTGATTTAGTGGGCGGCATGGGTGAACTTCCAGCGCTAGGATTGCTGGCGATTTGGACTCAGGATGAGGATGTGCAGAAGGCTGTAGACTTGATTCAGGGCTATGAGCAAGCACAACCCTGTGCTGAGGAGTTTGCCGAGGCGACGGGCGAGCATAAAACACAGGGCACGCTCTGGTGCTAAAGGGTTTTATCTAAAAATAGATTTGCGCGTAAAACGTTTCAACAACAGCATCAAGCTCCAGAGCAGCATCATAATAAACCCCAGCATACTGAGCTCAGCAATACTGAAGCCAAAGAATGTCCAAGTGACTTCCGCGCAGTCTGAGCTGCCGTGCAGCATCTTGGCTATTACTTCCTGTAGCGGAAAAGCTTCCAGCATAAACTCTAAAGAAGGCAGGCAAGCTGGCAGCTGATCTTTGGGCAGCTGTTGTAGCCAAATTTGTCGACCTGCGGCTGCTATGCCACTACTGGCAACCAGAATCAACAAAAAAGCATATATCTTACGACCCACTGTGGCTGGGTTATGCAGCGCAGCGAGCAGGCTAATCACGCCAAAGGCGATGACGATAACGCGTTGTACATAACACAAAGGGCAGGGCTCAAGCCCCATAAAATACTGCAAATAAAACGCAACCCCCATCAACAGCAAACAGCCCAAAAAGCCAAGACCGAACAGTGTGCGGGACTGAGAGAACAACTGCATATGTAACTCCAAGAGTTATTGCTATTTAGGGTTTTAGTTTGCTCAGTCACTCTTGGTGCTGGCGCGTCTGTCTTGCATATTAATGCTGGCAGTGAGCAGCTGAATACTGCGTTTGTGATCACCCATTTGATTCAACAAACGCGCAAGCTCGGCGTAGACCTTAGGCTGCGGACGCTTTTGCAGACTGGCTTGCAAATAGTCGCGCGCCTTACCCCAAAGCTCGGCTTGCAGACAGAGCTTACCAAGCGCATACAGAGCGATAGGATCCTCAGGTGCTTGCTCTAACCAGCGCTCGGCTGATTGCACCGCCAAACTAGGCTGTGCATGCGGGATTTGTGCGTAGGCTTGCAGTAGTTGCACATCAAACTGCTGATTTAACTGATGACGCAATAATTGTTCAGCTTGCTCGACTTGCTTAAAGATAATGTGCTGTGAGCAAAAAGCCATAAGCAGCGTAGGGTTTTTGTGTAACGCTTTGGGCATGGCATTCCAAATATTATTAACCTGCTCAAACGTGTCAGCTGGCTGGCTGATGCGTCCTTGCCAAGCCTGCTGCTCCAACACATCCAGTTGTTGCGCTTCGACTCGTTTGGTTTTGCGCAATGCTGGGATTATTTTCAACAGTTGTCCCCAGTCTTGCTGTTGCTGGGCAAGCTGGCTGATGCGCAGTAACAACTCTGGATGCTGTGCATATTTTTTATATGATATCAGCAGGCTGTCTTGTGCTTTGCTGAGCTCTCCGCGTGCTGTGTAAATGTCAGCTTGGCACAGAGCAATGGCAGGGCTTTGCTTGGGCTCTTTGGCTTGTGCTTGTAGCAACAGCTTATCGGCGGTTTCGGCTTGATTAAGGTGTTGTGCTGAGCGTGCTGCGGCTAGTAAATAAGGTGCTGGCTGTGGACTGACCTTGCCGGCATACGTCAGTTGCTGCAACGCATCTTGCCAGTTGCCTTGGGCATAATGCAGCATGCCTTTATCAATGGCCGACTGTAAACGCTTTTGCTTATTGGTGCTGGACCAAGGGTTGACCCAACCTGCAGAGCTCAGCAGTGCGCTGAGTATGAGTCGTATGACATAGAGAACGACAAAGAGAATGACAAGGCAGAGTAAAAACACCCAAAGGGTGGCTTCAAAGCGGATGTTTTTCCAGCTAATTAGCACATAGCCTTGGTGTTCAACGACCAGTGTGCCTAAGCCCACTGTCGCCAGCATGACAACGACCAACAGTAAAAAAGTGCGCTTTTTCATTGCTGTACCTCGCTGCGGGTACGGTATTCCAGTGTGCGGTCTTGGATGTAAGCCTGTAGTGCCAGCAAGGCAGGCTTGATGTCAGGCATGCTTTGGCTAACCGGTTGGCCGACTAACTCGTTTAGCAGAGCGGTTAGCGCCTGTGCGGTTTGGTTGTCGCTGGAGAAGTAATACTTCAATAAATCCAACCCCTGTTGAATTGCTTGATCATAGGTTTGCTGTTGACCGTTAAGCGCACCCCATTGTGCTTGCTCAACCGCTAGGCTAATGGCGAGGCGAATGTGGGTAATTTCTTGACTGGACAGCAGCGGCTGAATGTCATCAGGGCTGTTAAAGTCCAAACGCACATAGCTGGACAGTTGGTCCAACCACTGACGCCAAAAGGCGCTATCTGTAACCGTTTCCAGTGTGTTTTCTGTCAGATCGAAACTCGGCATGAGTTGATCAAGCTGACTGATTTGTCGTTGTAGCGCGCCTAGGCGCATAAACAAACCGGCGCGGTCTAGTTTTGGCATGGCTTTAATATCAGCTAACGCTTGGGCGATGGCGTCGCGTGCAGGGTAAGCAGCGATATCGTCTTGCTCAAAGAGGATTTGGTCAGCGCCTTCTACCAGATGCAGAGCGCTGTTGAGATCCTGCATAGCACTGAGGCGTAAAATCGCCATGCGCAGTAAATGCTCGGCTTCAGCCAGGCGCCAGTCTTGACGGGTATTACCAAAGGCAGACTCGAAACGTGTGGTAAAGGCTTGGTGTGCGGATTGCATTTGTTTCAGCGCGCGTTGTTGCGTGGCAAAGTTGTCGCTGCTAGGAAGCTCGGCAAGCTGTAGCCTGAGCTGATCAATCTGTTTGGTTTGGTTGTTGAGCTGTTCTTGCAGCTGGGTTAGCTGGGCTGCTTGCTCTTCATTATTGACTGTTTGCACTGTCGTGGTTTCGTCTTTATTGCCGCCTTGCTGAGTGTAATGCCAGGCTGAAAAAGCCAAGCTGGCCGCAGCGATGAGTAATGCAAACACAGCCACACCATTGCCGGATTTTTTCTCTGTTTGAGTGACGGGCTTGGTTGCAGCAGGCTCTTGTTTTTTAGTGTCCGCGTCGGTTTTATTCGTTTGCTTGTCTGCGCTGTTTTGCGGCTCAGTTGTAGTGGTTTTTTCTTGTGCTACAGGCTGCGTGGGTTCGCTGGCTGGCTTGGTATCTTCTGCAACGGGTTCTGCACTGGGCTTAGTAACCTCTGGTGTGGCGGTTACTTGCTCTTCGTCTTGAGCTTTGCTTTTGCTTTCTTTGGTCATGCTGAAGTCCTTCTATGACTGTAGTGGGCGGTGCTGTTGCAGTGCTTTAATTAAAGCATCATTGCTTGCACCCTGACAGTCAATCACATAGGTTGCGCCTAGGTCTCTAGCTGTTTGCGCCACTCTAGGGCTGGGGGTAAACAGCGGTAACCGAGCAAGTTTAGACCAGTCTATATCAGCAAGCTCAAGCAGATGTTTGAGACCTTGCTCGCTACTAACAACTAGTCCGTTTAATTGGTTTTGTTGGATTGATTCTAGCAGTAAATTCGTTGGATATTCAGGTAAAAAACGTTCGTACAGGGGTAAGAAATCGACAGGCACGCCTTTATCGAGAATTTGCTGCGACAAAAAATCGCGCCCCACATCTGCGCGCATAATCAAAGCGCGCGGATTGGGTTGCCTAAGCGAATCTTGGAATGCAGCAAGAGCTAATAACGCTTCACTGTTATCGCCCTGTTCCGGCCAGCTTACAGGCAAGCCATATTCCTTGAGTATTTGCCCTGTGGCGGCGCCCACACTGAACCATTGCGGACGAGAGGGCGGTTGTGGCCAGTAGGTATCTAGTCGTTCCAGCGCGTAGCGCGCTGCAGGCTTACTGACCACTACGATACTGCTGTAGCGATCTAAATTAAGCATGAGAGTGCGCTGTGCTGGTGTTTCTTCCAGTGCGCGCATGTCCAGCAATGGCAAGCCAAAACTAAAGATTCCCAGTTGCTGGAGTTGCGCCGCCAATAGTTGGTTGTCGGCGGCTGGGCGCGTAATTAATAAACGCCAAGTATTCACGGTTAATTGGATTCAGCGTAAATTTTCGCCAAAATTTCACCTGCGCCTTGGGCAAGCAGATCTTTGGCTACGGAAATTCCAAGAGCTTCAGCATCCGCACGCGGTGCGCGGGCTTCGGCTCTAAGTATGACGGTGCCGTCAGGCTGACCCACCAAGCCGCGCAACCAGAGCTGGTCGCCTTCTAGCACAGCGTAGCAGGCGATAGGTACTTGGCAGCCGCCATTGAGGTGACGATTTAGTGCGCGCTCAGCAAGGATGCGATCAGCGCTGTTTTGTTCGTGTAGAGGCTGTAGCAGTTGGTGTAGCTCGGTATCGTTGGTGCGGCACTCAATACCGACCGCGCCTTGACCACCTGCTGGCAGGCATTCTGTATCGCTTAAGCTGTAGCGGATGCGGTCGTGAAAACCTAAACGCATTAAACCGGCAGCCGCTAAAATAATAGCGTCGTAATCGCCTGCGTCCAGCTTAGCTAGGCGTGTGTTTACGTTGCCGCGTAAAAAGCGTATTTCTAGGTCTGGGCGCAAATTTAGTAGCTGTGCTTGGCGTCTTAAGCTGGATGTACCAACCACGCTACCATGGGGCAGCTCGTCGAGATTGGCGTAATTATTGGAAACAAAGGCGTCGCGTGGGTCTTCACGCTCACAGATGCAGTACAGCCCCAAGCCCTCCGGGAACTCCATAGGTACATCTTTCATGGAATGCACGGCAATGTCAGCTTCGTCATTCAGCAGTGCGGTTTCTAGCTCTTTAACGAACAGGCCTTTGCCGCCAATTTTGGCCAGCGGCGAGTCGAGCAGTTGGTCACCGCGACTCACCATGGGGACTAGACTGACTTTTAGGCCGGGGTGGGCTTGTTCAAGACGGGCTTTAACGTGTTCAGCTTGCCATAAAGCTAAAGCACTTTTGCGAGTGGCAATACGGATATGACGGGTGGACATAGTGGAATCTACTTTTATTTAGAATGATTTGATGGCTAGTGCTTGCCTAGCAAAGTTGCACAGATGATAGCAGCCTGACTAAGCGAGTGCTATATGTGAGCAGGGCTACAGCTTTTCCATGAGCGCTCTTACTGAGCTGACATGGCGACGGCTGACGCTTAGTGGTTGTTCGATGTTTTTTAGGTGAAGTTCGTAATGCCCGTCATCGGTGCGTAGCAGGCGCTCGATATAGTTAATGTTGACCAGAGTACTGCGATGGATGCGGGCGAAACAATGACCAAACTCATGTTCAAGGGACTTTAGCGACTCATCGATCAACGTCTCACCGGTACAGTGATGGACGGTGACATACTTCTGATCGGCAAAGAAATAATAAATATCCGGCAGCGCAATCAGCTCGATACCCTTGTGGGTTTTGGCGCTAATATGACTACGGATATTATCGCCTTCAATATCGTCGGAAATAGCCGCTATCTGCCCCTGACTTAAGCGCGCTGCTTGGCGCAATGCTTGAGCTAAAGGCTCTAAGCGTATCGGTTTAACCAAATAGCCGATGGCATTCACCTGAAAAGCCTCTAAAGCAAATTCATCATGGGCGGTACAGAAAATAATAGCGGGTGCATCGGCTTGCTTAGAAAGTTTTGCCGCGACCTGCAAACCATCCAGTATGGGCATGCGAATATCTAACAGTAAAACATCGGGTTTAAGTGCTTCGCATAGTTCTAGAGCCTGCTGACCGTTGCTGGCTTGCTGGGCTAGCAGCTGGCAATTGGGCAGTTTTTCAATCAGGCGCGCTAAACGTTCGCGCGCTAGAGGTTCATCATCAGCGATTAAGATTTTCATGGTCTTGATCTGCTTCTGTCGGGGTGAGAGAGCAAGGGTAGCTGATATGGGCAATAAATACAGCGCCCTGGCGTGTAGTAATTAGTTTGGCGGTAGGGCCAAAGTGGCTCACTAGGCGGGCTTGAATGTTGTCCAATGCTAAACGCATGCCTTTGTGTGGGCTGACTTGCTCGGGGATGGGGTTGCTGACTTTTAGTTGGAGGCTGTTGTGTTGGTAACTAGCCTGAACGCTAATAGTGCCACCCGCAACGCTGGGCTGAATGCCGTGCAAGACGGCGTTTTCCAGCAAGGGTTGTAAAGTTAAATGAGGGATAGGCAACTGAGGTGGCACGTTTTCTATCTGCCAATCCAATTGCATGCGCTCGCCAAAGCGGTGGTTTTCAATGGATAAATACTGTTGCGCTAGGTTGACTTCTTGCTGCCAAGTGGAGAGTCCGTTGTGGTTGGCTAGTGATGCGCGCAGTAGATCCGACAGGTCTAAAATTGCCAGTTCCGCTTTATCTACATCTATGGCAACCAAGCTGGCGATGCTATTGAGTGTGTTAAATAAAAAATGTGGCTGAATACGAGCCTGCAATGCTTCCAAGCGCGCCTGCAGCTGTGCTTGTTGCTGGCGCTTGGACTCGCTTTGTAAATAAAAAAACCGCAACACAATCGCTGACATGATCAGGCTAATGAGTAGGTTGCGCAGATAGAAAACGCCCAAGCTCTCGCCGCGCAAATAAATACCCAGATATTCGGCGTTGAAATACTGTGTGGCCCAGCTGCATAAAAAAGTCAGCAGCATGACGATTAGGCAGGTTATCAGGCTGGCTGGCACGGCTTTAAGATGGGCGAGCCAAGGCCGTAGCACGCAAAGTAAGGCTGCAGTGAGCAAGACTACCCACTGCACAAATAATGAGGTGAGTGCCAAGCGTGACCAATCAAAACCTTGGTTGATGGGCTCAGCCAGCACGAGTACCAACACCAAAAGCTCGGCGAGTAAAACCAAGCCAAGCAAGGCTTCTGCTTGGCAGAGCTCCGGCAGGAAAAAGTTAGCTTGACTAGGCTTAGAAGTGCTTTTTTTATGCATGGGTAAAAGTGTCACCTGTGCGGGTTCGAATGGCAAGAGCAAACCAAGTTGAACTGTGCATTAGTGCGCCAAACAAGAGTTTTACTGTCGGAAGTCGGGTTGGTTGGGTGGCAAGGCGTTGCTGTGTTAATAGTAATAAGTTTCTGCAAAGTGATAGCTACTGGCTATTGGGGTGGTAATTAATAATTACTATCCTATTTTTATGCAGAGGCTTATAGTCAGTGTGCAGTACCTAATTTATATCGTGCGAGGTAATAAGAAATGACCAGCAAACCCAAGCTAACATCCGTTTCCGGCTGCCCAATCGCTAATAATCAAGACAGCTTAACCGCAGGTGCGCGTGGCCCCATGCTCCTGCAAGATGTCTGGTTTTTAGAAAAACTAGCCCACTTTGATAGAGAAGTCATTCCAGAGCGGCGTATGCACGCCAAAGGCTCAGGTGCTTTCGGTAGCTTTACCGTTACTCACGATATTACCCAATACACTAAAGCCTCTCTATTTGCTGAAGTCGGCAAACAAACCGAGATGTTTGTACGCTTTTCTACCGTTGCGGGTGAGCGCGGTGCCGCCGATGCTGAACGTGATATTCGTGGCTTTGCGATGCGTTTTTATACCGAGCAAGGTAATTGGGATTTAGTCGGTAACAATACGCCCGTTTTCTTCTTTCGTGATCCTTTGAAGTTTCCCGACCTTAACCATGCGGTTAAACGTGACCCACGCACCAATATGCGTAGCCCCACTAACAACTGGGATTTCTGGACAGGCTTGCCTGAAGCTTTGCACCAAGTCACTATTTTAATGAGTGATCGTGGTATTCCTGCGTCCTATCGCCATATGCACGGCTTTGGTTCCCACACTTTTAGCTTTATTAATGCAGATAACGAACGCTTTTGGGTGAAGTTCCATTTCAAAACCCAGCAGGGCATTAAAAACCTGACCGATCAAGAAGCCGCTGAGTTAGTAGGTAAAGACCGCGAAAGCTCGCAGCGTGATTTATATGAAGCGATTGAGCGCAAGGAATTTCCACGCTGGACTATGTATGTACAAATTATGCCTGAAGCCGATGCAGGTAAAGTGCCTTACCACCCCTTTGATTTAACCAAGGTTTGGCCTAAGGGCGATTATCCACTTATAGAAGTAGGGTATTTTGAGCTAAATAAAAACCCTGAAAACTACTTTGCTGATGTAGAGCAAGCGGCATTTAACCCAGCGCATATCGTACCGGGCATTGGCTTTTCACCTGATCGTATGTTGCAAGGTCGTTTGTTCTCTTATGGTGATGCACAGCGCTACCGCTTAGGTGTGAACCACTACCAGATACCAGTGAATACACCGCGCTGCCCAATGCATAGCTTTCACCGCGATGGCGCAATGCGTGTGGATGGTAACCAAGGCAGTCGCTTGCATTACGAGCCTAACAGTCAACAAGAATGGCAAGAACAACCTGATTTTTCAGAGCCGCCGCTTGCACTTGAAGGTATGGCAGATCGTTTTGATTACTGGGAAACTGAACCAGATTATTTCACCCAGCCGGGTAACTTGTTTCGCTTGTTAAGCCCAGCAGAACAACAAGTATTGTTTGAAAATACTGCCCGCAATATGACGGGTGTACCAGAAGAAATTAAGCGCCGTCATATTGAGCACTGTAGCAAGGCGGACCCTGCCTATGGTGAGGGAGTTGCTAAGGCTATGGGTTTAACTCAGTAGCAATAACCTAGCGACAACTAAAAAGCCCGATGCACTGCGTCGGGCTTTTTAGTTGGGCTAAGAGCGAGCTAGTAGTATTTAGCGCTGCAGAGTTTGTTTAAGGAAACGTCCTGTATGGGATACGCTTTGTTCGGTTATCTGCTCTGGTGTACCGGTAGCGATGATTTGTCCACCACGGAAACCGCCCTCAGGACCGAGATCAACAATCCAGTCGGCGGTTTTAATCACATCCAGATTATGTTCGATCACCACCACGGTATTGCCACGGTCGCGTAGGCGATGCAGTACATCTAGAAGCTGTTGGATATCGGCAAAATGCAGGCCAGTGGTGGGTTCATCAAGAATATACAGCGTTTGCCCGGTATCGCGCTTGGATAGCTCGCGTGACAGCTTCACCCGTTGCGCTTCACCGCCTGACAGCGTGGTAGCGCTTTGGCCGAGACGAATATAGGACAGTCCTACATCAATTAGGGTTTGCATGCGCCGTGCTAAGGCGGGAATGGCATCGAAAAACTCTCGTGCGTCTTCCACGGTTAGTTGCAGTACTTCATCAATGGATTTGCCTTTGTAGCGAATATCCAAGGTTTCGCGGTTATAGCGTTTGCCTTTGCAGATATCGCAGGGCACATAGATGTCGGGCAAAAAGTGCATTTCTACTTTAATCACGCCATCGCCCTGACAGGCTTCGCAGCGCCCGCCCTTGACGTTAAACGAAAACCGCCCCGGGGTGTAACCGCGTGCGCGAGCTTCAGGTACGCCAGCAAAAAGCTCGCGAATTGGGGTGAAGATGCCGGTGTAGGTGGCTGGGTTAGAGCGCGGGGTGCGGCCAATGGGGCTTTGATCAATGTCGACCACTTTATCGAGCAGTTCTAAGCCTTCAATGCGCTCGTAGGCTGCTACTTCCAGTGTGGTTGCACCATTTAACGCCGTAGCGGCAAGCGGGTAGAGCGTGCCGTTAATCAGCGTGGATTTACCTGAGCCAGACACCCCAGTAATACAGGTAAGCAAACCAATGGGGATTTCTAAATTAACGTTTTGCAGGTTGTGCCCTTTGGCGCCAATGAGTCGTAGCATCTTGCTGGGGTCGACGGGGGTGCGTTGCTCTGGGTAGGTGATTTTTTTCTTGCCAGAAAGGTACTGGCCTGTTAAAGAGTCGGGGTTATCCATCAGTTGTTGCGGTGTGCCTTGGGCGACGATTTCACCGCCATGCACGCCAGCGCCCGGGCCGATATCGACGGTATAGTCGGCCAAGCGGATAGCATCTTCATCGTGCTCAACCACAATCACGGTATTACCAATATCGCGTAGGTGGGTCAGGGTGGCGAGCAGGCGCTCGTTGTCGCGCTGATGTAGACCGATGGACGGCTCGTCCAGAATGTAGAGCACTCCAACCAGCCCTGCACCGATTTGACTGGCCAGCCGAATACGCTGTGCTTCACCGCCAGATAGGGTGTCAGCGCTGCGATCAAGGGTTAGATAATCCAGCCCAACGTTCACGAGAAACTGCAGTCGAGCACAGATTTCTTTAAGAATTTTATCGGCAATCTCGCCACGGCGACCGGGCAAGGTTAACTGATGATAATAGGCATGGGCATCACCCACCGGCATGCGGGTGATTTCGGGAAGTGTTTTATCGCCCACCCAAACATGACGCGCCGAGCTGCACAGGCGTGAACCTTGGCAATCTGGACAGGCTTGGGTGCTGAGGTATTTACCCAGCTCTTCACGCACGCTGTTAGATTCGGTGTCGCGGTAGCGGCGCTCAAGATTGGGCACTACACCTTCAAAGGGGTGTTTGCGCTGCACAATATCGCCGCGATCATTGAGGTATTTAAACGCGATTTCTTCAAAACCGCTGCCGTTTAATAGGAGTTGCTGATGCTCAGTATCCAGTTGCCCGAAGGGTGTTTCCAGATCAAAGCCATAGTGATCAGACAGAGACATGAGCATCTGAAAATAATAGGCGTTACGTCTATCCCAGCCGCGCATCGCCCCTTCAGCGAGGGTTAGCTCTGGATTGACCAAACGACGGCTATCAAAAAACTGTTTCAGTCCTAAACCATCACAGGTTGGACAGGCACCTGCTGGGTTGTTAAAAGAAAACAGCTTGGGTTCTAATTCACTGACCGAATGACCGCAGTGGGGGCAGGCAAAGCGTGCGGAAAAGACGCTGTTAATATCCACGCCTTCATCCATGCTGGTTATAGTGGCAATACCGTCGGCCAGTTGCAGAGCGGTTTCAAAGGATTCTGCCAAACGCTGGGCTAAATCGTCACGAATTTTAAAACGATCAACCACCACGTCAATGCTGTGACGTTTTTGTTTGTCTAGCTTGGGCAAATCATCCATTTCATAGACTTTGCCGTTGATGCGTACCCGGATAAAGCCCTTAGCGCGCAACTCATCAAGCACCGTTAAATGCTCACCTTTACGCTCACGAATCACCGGCGCCAGCAGCATGTAGCGGTGTTCGGCAGGTAGCGCCATGGCTAAGTCAACCATCTGACTGATAGTTTGCGCCTCTAACGGTGCATTGTGCGTTGGGCAGTGCGGAATTCCCGCGCGGGCATAGAGCAGGCGCAGGTAGTCGTAAATTTCGGTAATGGTGCCCACGGTTGAACGTGGGTTGTGTGAAGTGGATTTTTGTTCAATGGAAATCGCCGGCGATAGCCCTTCGATGGTGTCCACGTCGGGTTT
This sequence comes from Thiopseudomonas acetoxidans, assembly GCF_030362935.1. NCBI lineage: Bacteria > Pseudomonadati > Pseudomonadota > Gammaproteobacteria > Pseudomonadales > Pseudomonadaceae > Thiopseudomonas > Thiopseudomonas acetoxidans. The sequence goes on along the minus strand of NZ_JAUCDY010000005.1, from coordinate 112,290 downwards.
TTCCATCATCGATAAAAACTGTCGTGCATAGGCTGAAAGCGATTCAACGTAACGGCGCTGTCCTTCCGCATAGAGCGTATCAAACGCCAACGATGACTTGCCCGAGCCGGATAAGCCGGTAATCACGATCAGCTTGTTGCGCGGTAAAGTGATGTCGATGTTTTTTAAATTGTGGGTACGTGCGCCCCGAACAATGATGTTATCCACTGCATGCCTCTGGTGGCAAAGAAACAGAGCATTATACGGGAAAGAGTAAGCACGTGCTGAGTTAAGGAAGCGCTGAAAGCATGCACAGGCATTTTTAGACAGGTTTCTTAGCATTCCCACGATAGCCTGTTAAACTTAGCCGCTTGAAAATCGAGGGGGCTAAATGGCTAAGCAGGTAAGTGATGCAATGAATACAAACGAACGCCGCGCAATGAGCGGGTTATCGTTGGTATTTGCTTTCCGCATGTTAGGCATGTTTATGGTGTTGCCCGTTTTGGCTACCTATGGTCAGGAATTAGAAGGTGCCACGCCCTTGCTGATTGGTTTAGCGATTGGTGCTTACGGTTTAACTCAAGCCGTACTGCAAATACCCTTTGGTATGCTCTCAGACCGTATTGGGCGGATGCCGGTTATCTATGCAGGACTGTTGATTTTTGCCGCTGGCAGCGCGGTTGCTGCCATGGCCAGTTCCATTGAAATGATTATTGTTGGACGGGTTTTACAGGGCGCTGGCGCTATTTCTGCCGCCGTGATGGCGCTGTTATCGGATTTAACCCGTGAGCAAAACCGTACTAAGGTGATGGCGGCAATAGGCATGAGTATTGGCCTGTCTTTCGTTGTCGCCATGGTGTTAGGACCGCTGGTAACCCGCTACTTTGGTTTGTCGGGGCTGTTTTGGTTCACGGCATTAATGGCGTTAGCGGGCATGCTGATTATGGCGGTTTGGGTGCCTAAGCCAGGCCATCAAGTTAAGCATTTGGATTCAGGTGTTAATCCTGATTCGTTTTTAAAGGTGCTTGGCCATGGCCAGTTATTGCGCCTAGATGTGGGTATCTTTGTTTTACATGCCTTGTTGATGGCAAGCTTTATGGCTCTGCCGCTAGCACTCATCGAACAGGGCGGACTGGCGCGCGACGAACACTGGTGGGTGTATCTAATAGCAATGGGCGTCGGTTTTTTCGCGATGCTGCCCTTTATTATTTACAGCGAGAAAAAGCGGCAAATAAAGAAGGTGTTTTTAGGTGCGATTGCCATGGTTTTATTTAGCCAGCTGTACTTCCTGTGGTTGGGTACCAGTCTTGCGCTACTGGTGGTTGGAGCGGTTATTTTCTTTGCTGCTTTTAATTTGCTGGAAGCGACGCTGCCATCACTAATCAGTAAGATTTCACCGGCAGGTTCTAAAGGCACGGCAATGGGAATTTATTCTACCAGTCAGTTTTTGGGCGCGGCGGTAGGCGGTATTTTTGGCGGCTGGTTATTTCAGCTGGCGGGCACCAATGCGGTTTTTGCTGGATGTGCGATTTTGGCTGCACTTTGGCTAGCATTTGCTGTTAATATGCAAGAGCCACCTTATGTCACAAGTACGCGTTTAGAGGTAGAGCAGGCGCCGGCTTTGACTGATGATTGGTTAAAGCAACTGCGCGCGCAGTCTGGCGTAATGGATGCGCTGTATGTGGCAGAGGAAGCTGCAGTCTATGTAAAATTTGACAATAAACGTATAGAACGAGCCCAGCTGGAACAGCTTTTAGCTTCTATTATTGGGCGCGATAGATAATTAGGAGAAGTAAGATGGCACGTGGAGTCAATAAAGTAATCTTAATCGGTAATCTAGGCGCTGATCCGGATACACGCTACTTGCCTAACGGTAATGCGGTATCCAACATCACCCTGGCTACTTCCGACAGCTGGAAAGACCGCGAAACTGGTCAGCAGCAAGAGCGTACCGAGTGGCACCGTGTGGTGTTTTTCGGCAGATTGGCAGAGATTGTGGGTCAATATCTGCGTAAAGGCTCAAAAATCTATGTAGAAGGTCGCCTGCAAACCCGCGAGTGGGAAAAAGACGGCATTAAGCGTTACACCACAGAAGTAGTGGTAGACATCAATGGGCAAATGCAGATGCTAGACGGTCGTGGCGGTAGCGATGATATGAGCGCAAGCCAAGCCCCTCGTCAACAGCAGCAAGCCCCGCAGCAGCAGTCGTATCAGCAACAGCAGCCGTCGCAAGCGCAACAGCCGCGCCAAGCACCGGTGGCGACACCGCCACAGCAACCAGCTGATAACTTCGGTGAGTCGTTTGATAACGATATTCCGTTTTAGCCCTGATAAATATTAATTTGTAACCTTTTAAGTTTAATTGGTTTTAAAAAAGACATATAAATTAATAGGTTAAGTTGATAATTGTCCCTCTCTTGTCTGTAAAGATACTAGAGGGCCAATTTGGCAAAGAATACTACCTAAAAGATCTGTTATTCATTCGTCCTATGGGACTTTCTAGTGGGAGCTACGCGCACTGGCTAGCTACCATTTGCCCCCATGCGATGCTCGCCACATTTCTCCGTTATTTCCCTGCGCTTGCCGACGAATACGCTTCCGGCAGTATCGAGGTGGATTTTACCAGTCACCATTTCCATCACACGCTTAATACCCTGCTTGATGAGGGCGGGTTAAGTGACCTGCTGCAAACTGAATGGTTTGGTCGAACCAACCCAAGAGACACCAAAGCCTATCAGCATACATCCCGCGAAAAACGAGCACTGATGCTCCGTGACGACATCAAAAAAGGTCTGGTTGGAGGTCAGTTAGCTGAGCAAATCAAAGTGGTTCCGGTAGAAATCCAGGATGCCATTCTGAAAGCGCGAATTCAGGCCGTACATGATGTCGGTACCGGTATCTGTATCCACAATTTCTCTCAAACACCCTGCGAGCGGCATTTGCAATGTTCGGCGGACTGCAAAGACTACGTGTGGGCTAAGGATGATAAGGGTCGTCTGGACGAGCAGAAGCGCCAATATGCTCTCACTGCTCTAGCCCGAAAAAATGCTGAAAAGCAGTTGGATAGCACTAAGCCGAAAAAGAGTGCTGACTGGCTAGCACACAACGATAAAAAACTGAAAACACTGGCTTCCCAACTGGCCGACAACGGGGTGGAGCACTTTGATCCCGAAGAATATCTAAATGAGGTAGAGCATGGTTAAGCGCTTCAGACGCATGTCCGACAGTGACATCAATACAATTGTTGCTGACTTGGATCGCTGGGCACTGGGTGAGCTTGGGTCAAAACTCACCTGGGCGGTGCTAGAAGAGCGCTTTGGCTTTAGTCGCCAGTCGCTCCAGGCCAAATCACAAATAAAAGCTGCGTACGATAACGCGAAACGAGCACTGTCGGGCGGATTGGTGAAAACCAAAGAGCAGGCCACCAAAGAGGCCGAAGAGCTTCAGATAGAGGTAGATCGCCTCAAGGCTGAGCTAGAAGCCTACAAGCGAAAGGAAGAGCAATGGCTGCGCCGCTGGCAGCAAATCGCCTTTCATGTGCGGCAGAAAGGCATGCAGATGGCTAGCGTTGATAAGGTCCCGCCAGAAGGGGCTGATCTGCCCTCTAATACTGAAACCGCGCAGATTCTCCGGCCGTTCGATAAAGAGATACCGCCATCTGGAAGGGTTTAGTAGATACTAGTCTGGAAAAGTTAAACTTGACAAAACTTGACTGCTGCATATACTTCGCGCATGCAAAAAAGACTAAATACAGATAAAGCACAGCAGGCAATCGATAAGGCAGGCTTAACCCAAACTGCCGTCGCTGATGCTCTAGGCGTAACCAAAGAAGCCGTTTCCCAATGGCTTTTGCACAAGTCTTTTCCCCGACCTAACAAACTACTTCAGTTAGGCAAGTTGTTAAATCTTGCTTTTGATGATTTGATCATCAAGGAAGATCCGCATGCCCCGAAGGTGGCATTCCGCAAAATGCGCGGTACCAAAACCAAGGATCACCATATCGAAAAAGCGCAAGAGATTGGTCGTTTTCTCCGTCATCTCGTGCCTTATCTGCCGTTTGACACCTTTGAGATGCCGCCGGTGCTTAAGTCTCCGAGTTGTGATTACGACTACCTTCGCACGGTTACAGCGAAAGTCAGAGAAGACATAAATCTTGGCCCAATAGAGTGTGTGGATTTTACGCACCTGATTCGCCGCTTCAGTGAGCTACAGGCCGTTGTGGTTCCCGTTATGTGGGGAGCAAAGCAGCGGCATGAAAATGCGGTGCACATACACCTTCCTGACTCGGGAAGCACATGGGTTTACCTGAATCTGGATACCAATATTCATGACTTCAAGTTCTGGATGGCGCATGAGTTGGGACACTGTCTTTCGCCAAGCCTTGAGGGCGATGATGCTGAAGATTTTGCCGATGCGTTCGCCGCGAGCTTGCTTTACCCTCATGAGTTGGCGGAGCAGGCATACGCCTCAATCATGTCGCAAGTCTCTCCTGCGGCCAAAATTGCACATGTCATCGGTTTGGCTGATCAGTTAACCATATCGCCTTGGACAGTGATTGGGCAGGTGAATAAATATGCCGAGTCCGCAGGGCAGCCTCAAATACAGCTCAGCGAATCGGCTTTCCCTGGTGCGGTGACCAACTTCAATAAGAAGTATAAGAACCTCAGCGAAGCCCTGTTTGGCAATACCGAGCTCGACGAACACGGCCACCCAAGCGCCCGTGACTATATTGAAAAGGCAGAAGCTGCTTTCGAAACTCCATTTTTCGACTTGCTCCGTAAATACCTGAAAGAGCACGATAAAGGGCCAGGTTATGTTCAAACTGTGCTGGATATGCCACTCCTCGATGCACGGAGTATCCACGCAGAGTTGACCTGATGCCGCAATCGAAAATCCTCGTTGATACCAACGCCTACCTAAGGTTGGCCAAAACCATACGCCCCTTACTGTTTGTGCCCTTTGGTGACAACGAGTATTGCCTGTACATTCTGCCTGAACTGAATGACGAGCTAGGTACCAGAAAACTGCAAAGTAAGTTCCCATGGGTGGATGACGAGGAATTCGCCGAGAATCGCAAACACTTCCCCCAAATCGGCAAAAAACAAAAGAAACCCATTCAGCAAACCTTCGAATACGTCTGGGAGCATGTGCAAACTGAATTGCCCGGGCCGTCCCGTGTTGATGCCTGGTATATCGCCTATGCATTGGAGTTGGGTGTTCCGGTAGTGACGGACGATCAGGATATGACCGAGCTGGCTAAAGCCTTCGATGCGCAAGTCATGCCAACCTTAGAGCTGCTCAAAATCATGCTGGACTGTGGTCATACAGACATGAAAACCATCAATGGCCTAGTCGAGTTCTGGAAGTACTTTTCAGACATGCATGCCAACTTCAAGGCCGACTACCAGCGCCTGTTTGGCGATCAATAAGCCTGAGAACCGTTCTTACTTGATCTCTCTCTCAGATCCTATATATTGACAGTTCTGTACTTTTTCGACACCTCCGACATAGCTGAGATATCTCGTCATGAGTGACCCCATATTAACCATCAAAGACGTGGCCGATTACCTCAAGGTGAATGAGCGGACCATATACCGGCTGGCTGCAAGCGGCGAATTACCGGGCTTTAAAGTGGGTAACTCCTGGCGATTCAAACAGAGCGAGCTGGAGCAATACATCGCCGCCCAGCACAACCGCGCCGGTGTCAGCGAAGCAATGAAATCAGCAAACAGTAAATCAGAAGATAACTAGGAATCCGGCCCCATGGCACAACTGGAAAACATCGAAGCAATTGAAAAACGCCTGTGGAAATCGGCTGATACCTTACGCGCCAACTCCGAGCTAGCCAGTAACGAATACTTTTTGCCGGTGATGGGGCTGATCTTTCTGCGCCACGCTTATAGCCGCTTCCTCTCGGTAAAAGACGAGATTGTCGCTACCTTGCCCAGCCGAGGAGGTAAAACCCGCGAGCTCACCAAAGAAGACTTCTCTAAAAAGAGCGCTATCTATCTAAAGCCCGAAGCGCAGTTTGATTACTTGATTGCCCTGACCGATGCGGACAATCGGGCCGAAGCCATCATTCATGCCATGGAATCCATCGAGGCAGATTACACCAACCTTCGCAATCAGCTGCCGAAGCAGGAATACAACAATATTCCTAACGACGTACTGGGCATGCTGCTGCGTACGCTAAACCCAGAGGAGTTAAAAAAGGCTACGGGCGATATCTTTGGCCGTATTTATGAATACTTCCTAACCCAATTTGCCGATCAAGGCGCGCACGATGGTGGTGAATTTTTTACGCCTGTGTCATTAGTGCAATTATTGGTGAATGTGATTGAACCCGACCACGGTAAAATTTTTGACCCGGCTTGTGGTTCCGGCGGCATGTTCGTACAAAGCGCCCACTTTATGGAACGCCATGCGCAAGACCCACACGAGCTGACTTTTTACGGCCACGAGAAAAACCGGGTGACCACACGCCTGGCCAAAATGAACCTGGCGGTACACGGCCTTGAAGGCAATGTGGAGGGTGGTGAAGGTGCCATTACTTATTACAACGACCCTCACGAAGGCCTGTTCGGCACTGTCGATTATGTAATGGCCAACCCGCCCTTTAACGTGGATGAAGTCGACGCTGATAAAATCAAAGGCGATAAGCGCCGCCTGCCTTTTGGCTTGCCGGGCGTGAATAAAAACAAAAAAGTCAGTAATGCCAACTATCTGTGGATTCAGTATTTCTATAGCTATCTCAACGATACGGGGCGAGCAGGTTTTGTCATGTCATCCCAGGCTTCAAGCGCTGGTCGCGACGAGGCCAAGGTGCGCGAGCAGTTAGTCAAAACCGGCCATGTGGACATCATGGTCGATATTCGTGGCAATTTCTTTTATACACGCACCGTGCCGTGCCAGCTGTGGTTTCTGAATAAAAACAAGCCTGCGCATCTGAAGGACAAGGTGTTAATGCTGGATGCCCGCAACGTCTACCGTAAAGTTACCCGCAAGATTTACGACTTCAGCCCTGAGCAGCAGCAGAACCTGACCGCTGTGGTCTGGCTCTACCGTGGCGAAGGTGAGCGTTTTGTTGAGCTGGTGCAGCAGTATATCGACAAGTCAATTTTCGAAGCTCGTTCCTGTGAACAATCTGAGGCGTTAGCCCGCGAGCCGATACCAGACTTTATCACTCAGTTGGAAAAACTCAGCCAAGCCTTTCAACCTTTTATGAACAAGCTGGAGCAAGACGGCGTGAGTGTTGAGCCCTATGTCGACTTCCTTAATGCTAAGGGCTCGGTCGAAGGCGGTTGGTCCGCGTTTCAAATCCTGACCAACGAACTGCAAAAGTGGTGGAATGAATACGAATATAACGACGCTGCCAGTCTGCTGGATTTCATTGATAAAGATGCCTGCCTTAAAGACCTTGCTGAACAAAGCCGCAACCTGATTAAAGAAATTGATCTCGCCTATAAGCTGGCAACCCGCGTGATTGAACTGGCCGAAGCCAATGACGCCAAAGACAGTGAACTCTGGGATAACACGCTGTTAAATGGTCGTGGTCGCAGCAACTTAAAGAAAACCGCCGATGAGGCCCGCAAGCTGGCCGTGGAACAACTCAAGCAGGTACGCTACTTCTACAAGCAAGCCCACTGGCTGTTAAGCCGCTTCCCGGAAGGCAAGCTCTGTGATGTGGAAGGCCTGGTCAAACTGGTAGATATCAAAGCGATCGAAGCCGCTGACTGGAGCCTAACGCCGGGCCGCTATGTGGGTGTGGCGCCGGAAGAAGTGGATGAGGACTTCGATTTTGAAGAAACCTTGCGTGATATCCATATCGAGCTGCAAGGCTTAAATACCGAGGCCGCAGAGTTGGCCGAAAAGATTGCCCGTAACTTTGAGGAGTTGGGGGTATGAGCTGGCAAAGCGAACCTCTGTCAGCGTTAACCCTCAAAATTGGTAGCGGTTCAACTCCAAGAGGTGGTGATTCTGTCTATATATCTGAAGGTACAACGTTAATCCGTAGCCAAAATGTATATAACAATGAATTTTCAACGGATGGCTTAGTTTATATCGATGAAAAAACAGCAGAAAAAATGAAAGGCGTTAGTGTTGAGAAGGAGGATGTTCTTGTCAACATTACCGGCGATTCTGTTGCACGATGCTGTTTGGTCCATGATGCAGTACTCCCAGCAAGGGTAAATCAGCACGTTGCGATTTTAAGAACAAATCCAAAGAAGCTTCTGCCACATTTTCTTGCTTTCTACATGGTATCACCCTTCATGCAGGCCAAGATGCTTTCTTGGGCTGGTACTGGTGGAACCAGAAAAGCACTGACAAAAGGCATGCTAGAGGGATTTGAAATACCACTCCCCCCTGTTGATGTTCAAGATAAAATCGTCCAAAAGATTAGGACTTATAACGACCTCATCGAAAATAACCGCCGCCGCATTCAGTTGCTGGAAGAATCCGCTCGCCTGCTGTATCAGGAATGGTTTGTTCACTTGCGCTTCCCCGGCCATGAGCAAGTTAAGATTATTGATGGTGTGCCAGAGGGGTGGCAAAAGCAACTTCTTTCTGAGCTTTGCGTGGATATAAGAGAGACTGTCAAGCCAGACTCAATCAAGCCGGAAACACCATACATTGGTCTTGAACATATCCCAAGAAGATCAATCACATTGTCCGATTGGGATTCCGCTGAGAAAGTCACCAGCAATAAATTTCGATTTCAAAAGTCTGATATTATTTTTGGAAAAATCCGACCATATTTTCATAAAGTAGGGTTTGCTATTTGTGATGGTATTACGTCATCAGATTCGATTGTTATTAGGGCGTTAGATAATTTTTATTACCAATATTTGCTTATGTATCTTTCCTCAGATTACTTTGTAGCCTTGGCCTCCAAAACATGCAAGGAAGGTTCGAAAATGCCAAGAGCAGATTGGAACTATTTGCAAAGTACAGATGTTTTAGTTCCCAGTGATTTTTTGCTCGAACAGTTTTCTGAACAAATAAATATGATCATCGGCCAGCTTGAAGTTTTGGCTAGATACAATAAGTCTTTGGCCCAAGCCCGCGACCTGCTACTCCCCAAACTCATGAGCGGCGAGCTAACAGTGTAAATCAAGGAATGATGATGAATCCCAATACCGAAAAACAGGAAGCCCAGCAGTTACTACAAACCGCGCTAGCCAATCCGGCCGCCGAATTCCGTGATGGTCAGTGGGAAGCGATTGATGCCTTGGTGAATCACAGGCAAAAGCTGTTGGTTGTGCAGCGCACCGGTTGGGGTAAAAGCTCGGTTTATTTTATCAGTACTAAGATCTTCCGTGACCGAGGCCTAGGGCCGACTATTATTGTTTCGCCCCTGCTGTCATTAATGCGTAATCAAGTCGATGCCGCTGTTCGATTGGGACTTGAAGCTGTTCGCTGGGATTCGACAAACCGCGAAGACAGGCCAAACATACTGCAAAGACTGCAACAAAATGAAATAGACGTGCTTTTAATTCACCCGAAGCAGTTTTCTAATCAAGAATTTCTTGATGATGTTCTTGCTCCTATTTCAGACCGATTAGGATTGATGGTAGTTGATGAGGCCCATTGTATTTCTGATTGGGGGCACGACTTCATTCCCGAATACCGACTCATCTCTAACATCCTACGCGGATTACCTGCAAATACTGGTGTACTGGGTACTACAGCAACAGCCAATAACCGCGTTGTCGAGGACATTCAAACCCAGTTGGGTGATATCCAGATTCACCGTGGCCCTTTGACCCGGGAAAGTCTCGCATTGCAAACCATGGTATTGCCCGATCAGGCCTCCCGCTTAGCGTGGTTGGCGCAGGTCATACCAACTTTACCGGGTACCGGTATTGTCTACGTCTTAACAGTGCGCGACGCCGAGCAGGTGGCGGAGTGGTTGGTTTCAAATGGCATTGATGCCAGGGCTTACCACGGCAGTGTTGAGGCTGAAGGTTTTGAGAACAGTAATGTCTATCGTGAGCACCTTGAGGAACAATTACTTAACAACCATTTAAAAGCTTTAGTCGCGACAACAGCATTAGGAATGGGCTATGACAAGCCGGATTTAAGCTTTGTTATTCACTATCAAGCACCGGGTTCCATAGTTGCTTATTATCAGCAAGTCGGTCGTGCAGGGCGCGGTATTGACCATGCCGTTGGTGTGTTGATGTCGGGTGTGGAAGATCAGGATATTCACGAATTTTTCCGGGAGTCGGCCTTTCCATCAGAGGTCCAGGTGAATGAAATTTTGCAGGTGTTGGAGCAGAGTGATGGATTGTCACTGCGCAGTATTGAAGAGCAAACCAACCTGCGTCACGGTCAGATTGAAAAAGTGCTGAAGCTGCTGAGCGTGGAAAACCCGGCGCCGGTCATAAAAGACGGTAGCCGCTGGGTCAGAACCCCTATTCGCTATCAAATGGATCATGCACGTATTGCTCACTTAACCGGACAACGTGTACAGGAATGGCAGGAGGTTCAGGCGTATCTGGATGATGCTGGCTGCAAAATGACCTTTCTGCGGCAGGCGTTGGACGATCTCGATCCTACGCCTTGCGGTAAATGTTCGTCTTGCCTGGGGCGGCCTGTGATCAATGTAGCTGTTGATCCTGTTTTGGCACATCGAGCGGGTACTTTCCTTAAGCACGCGGAAATGGTGATCACCCCAAAAGCACAGGTGGCGGCCAATGCGTTTTTGGAATACGGCTTTCGAGGCAATCTACCCCAGCATCTTCGCGCACAGGAAGGCCGTGTTTTATCCCGCTGGGGCGATGCAGGCTGGGGACGGACGGTTGCTGATAATAAACATGCCAAGCGTTTCAGCGATGAACTGGTCGAGGCCATGGCAGAAATGATTCAGCAGCGTTGGCAACCTAACCCAGCGCCAGAGTGGGTGTGCTGCGTGCCATCGCGTAATCATCCCGATCTGGTTCCGGATTTTGCCCGCCGCTTGGCTGAACGTTTGGGGCTACCGTTTTTGGACGCCATTAGCAAAGTTAAAGACAATCAGCCGCAAAAAGGTCAGCAGAATCGTTTTCATCAATGCCGAAACCTTGATGGTGTGTTTGAAGTGACTCAGTTTTATCAGGGGCTCCCGGTTTTATTAGTGGATGATATCGTGGATTCCGGTTGGACGCTGACAGTCATTGCGGCTCTCTTACAGCAAGCAGGCAGCGGTGTGGTTTACCCCGTTGCGCTGGCTTCATCTTCGGTGAAAGACTAATGAATGTATCCAGTTTACTGTCGCCCACAGCGCAGGCGACTTTGTTGTTGACCAGCTATTTTTCAAAAGCGAGCAACGAAAGTGCAAAACCGTTAACTAATTCGGAGTGGGGGCGCTTCGCTTTGTGGTTAAAGGACAAGTCCACCACACCTGCCGACCTATTGGTGACTGACCCGAAAACGTTGCTGCAAGGTTGGCACGATGCGCGCATTAGTGCGGAGCGAATTATTGAATTGCTGAGCCGTGGCCACAGCCTCGCACTGGCCCTAGAAAAGTGGCAACGGGCTGGCCTGTGGGTGGTCACCCGTTCCGACCCTGAATATCCAAGGCGTTTAAAGCGGCGGCTGAAAACTGATTCTCCGCCAGTGCTGTTTGGTTGTGGTAACAAAGCCTTGTTGAATGCAGGTGGCTTGGCGGTTATTGGCTCGCGCAATGCCAGCGAAGCTGATTTGGCTTTTACCGACCAAGTGGGTGCTAAAGCCGCTAAAGAGGGTTTTGCTATTGTCTCTGGTGGTGCTCGGGGTGTCGATGAAACAGCAATGCTGGGTGCTATGAAACAAGGTGGTGTGGTGATAGGCGTGATGGCCGATAGCCTGCTAAAAGCAGCGACCAGCAGTAAGTGGCGCAAAGGCTTGATGGATGATCATGCCGTGTTGGTATCGCCTTTTTATCCAGAGGCAGGATTCAGTGCTGGAAATGCCATGGCCCGCAACAAATACATCTATTGCCTGGCAGACAGCTCTCTGGTGATTCATTCGGGCAAAAAAGGCGGCACGCTAAACGGTGCAGAAGAAAATCTGAAAAAAGCATGGGTACCGCTGTGGGTTAAGCAGACAACGGACAAAGATGCGGCCAATGCCGATTTGGTCGCCAAAGGTGGCCGTTGGCTGGAGGCTGATACTGAAGCCTTCAAGATTTCGGAATTAATGTGCAATGAAGGTGGCCGTGCGAATCAGATGAAGGAACCAATGGGCGATCTCTTTTCCATGCCTGCACAGCCCGAATTGTTTTTTGAGCCTGAATCTAATCCTGAGCCAGAATCTGGGCCTGAAGAAGTTATAGAGTCAGAGCGCGAGATAGTCGTTAGCGAAAGCCAGACAAAGATTCAGGCTATTCCACAGCAGACTGCCGAAAGCGACGCTGCCCCAACAGATCCTATCGATTTCTATCAGCTGTTTACCTCCGAGCTGCAGCGCTTGGCAGAGAAGCCAGTTACTGTCGAAGAATTAATTGAAAGCACTCAGCTTAATAAATCTCAGTTAACTGAATGGCTGAAACGAGCTGTTGATGATGGCGTAGTGAAGAAGCTCAATCGCCCTGTACGCTATCAAGTTAAGAACAAGAAATAGAAGGATTTGCTCATGGCCATGACAGAAGAAACCCTGGTTCAGGAAGTCACTGCAGACTACTTGCTGAATCAGTTGCAGTGGGATGAATCTGTCCTGGGCATGTATGAAAAGCTGGGCAAGGAGGGTGATTTAGGTCGGCTTTCAGAGCAAGAGGTGGTGTTAACCCGCTATTTGGGCGAGAAACTGATAGAGCTCAACCCTGGCTTGCCGGATGTCGCCTACCAGGAGGCATTGCGCGTGGTCTGTGAGATGCCAGCATCCACCAATATTGTTGCCGTGAATAAGGAGAAGTATTCCCTTCACAAAAATGGCGTGGAAGTGAGCTTCCACAACGACAAAGGTGAGCGGGTAAAGAAGCGCCTACGCCTGTTTGATTTTGATAATTACGAAAACAATCACTTTTTATTGGTCAGAGAGTTTTGGATTAAAGGCGATATTTATCGGCGCCGGGCAGACCTTGTCGGCTTTGTGAATGGCATTCCGCTGCTGTTTATGGAGGTGAAAAACGTTCACAAGGATATTCGTGCAGCCTATGAGCAAAATCTTGCTGATTACAAAGACACTGTCCCGCACCTGTTTTATCACAACGCCTTTATTATCTTGGGCAATGGCATTGACGCCAAGATTGGCTCCGTTTCCAGTAAATTTGAGCATTTCAATGATTGGAAACGATTGAAAGAGAGTGAACCAGGCGTTGTGGATATGGAGACCCTGCTTAAGGGAACCTGTTCCAAAACCAACCTTATGGACATCTTTGAAAACTTCACTTTGTTTGACCAGAGCTCTGGTCGCTTGGTGAAAATCGTTGCCCGCAATCACCAATACCTTGGTGTTATCCGTGCAATTGATGCCGTTGTGAATCGAGGTGAGCGTTTGGGTAAGTTGGGGGTTTTCTGGCACACCCAGGGTTCTGGCAAGTCTTATTCGATTGTATTTTTCGCCCAGATGGTGCATCGAAAGCTAGGTGGCAACTATACCTTTGTGGTGTTAACAGACCGCGAGGATTTGGACACGCAAATTTATAAAACCTTTGCAGGTTGTGGCTTGGTCGATAACGATAAAGACCCGTGCCGAGCTGATAGCGGGAAAGACCTCAAGGCGCTGATCGGCCAGCAAAAAGCTTTTGTGTTCACCCTCATTCAAAAATTTAACGAAAAAGTCGACCCTAAAAAGCCTTATTCCGAGCGCGACGACATTATCGTCATCACCGACGAAGCGCACCGCACACAATATGGCACCTTGTCGCTAAACATGCGCAACGCCTTGCCCAATGCCAGCTTTATCGGCTTCACCGGAACGCCATTATTTAAAGATGATGAAATAACCAAGAAGGTTTTTGGTGATTACATCTCTACCTATGACTTTCAGCGGGCTGTCGAGGATAAGGCGACAGTGCCCTTGTACTACGATGCCCGTGGTGAAGAGTTAGTGTTTACCGATGAGGATGGCAATGAGCATACGGTTGCGGACCCCAAAGGCATCAATGAGCGCATAGCGGAAAAGCTGGATGAGTTGGAAATTGAGGATGTAGACGTTCAGCAAAGGTTGGAGCGAGAGCTGAAGCGTGATTATCACATCATTACTGCAACAAGTCGGTTGGATCAGATAGCACGTGACTTTGTGGCTCATTATGCCAACGCTTGGGAAACCGGCAAGGCGATGTTTGTGTGCCTCGATAAGATCACTTGTGTACGGATGCATAAGTTGATCGATTTTTACTGGCAGCAGGAAATTAAAACCAAAGAAAAAGCACTTGCGTCGGCTACGGATGAGCAGGACCTGGCCTGGCGAGAGCGCCAATTGGCGTGGATGAAAGACACCCTGATGGCAGTTGTGGTCAGTGAAGAGCAAGGTGAAGTTGCCAAGTTCGAAAAATGGGGGCTGGATATAAAACCACACCGCCAGTTGCTTAAAGCCGGATTTGAACTGGCTGATGGCTCTCGGCTGGATATTGAAGAAGCCTTTAAATCCAGCGAGCACCCATTCAGAGTGGCTGTTGTGTGTGCCATGTGGTTAACCGGGTTTGATGTGCCAACACTTTCCACCCTTTATTTGGACAAGCCGTTGAAGGCGCACACCTTGATGCAGGCCATTGCTAGGGCAAATCGCGTGGCGGAAGGCAAAAACAATGGTTTGATCGTGGATTACTGCGGAATACTGAAAAACCTGCGTAAAGCCTTGGCGACCTTCGCCGGTGCTAGCGATGAGGGGCACGGTGGTGGTGAGGGCGAAAATGAACCAGCCAAGCCTAATGAAGAGTTGCTGGAAAGTCTGAACGAGTCGATCAGCTTTGTAACCGACTTTTTGCGAAAGCATGATTTTGAACTAAGCCGGATTATTACAGAAACAGGTTTTGCTAAAAATGCAGCGATTGCTCAAGCCAAGGAAATCATCAATCAAAATGACGAAACACGGAAACGTTTCGAGGTAATGGCCAGAGAGGTGTTCAACAAGTTTAAAGCCTGCATTAACGTGCCTGGCGTTAATGGTTATCGTGATATGCGTGATGCAATCAACGTACTCTATAAGAGTTTGCAGGCAGATAAAGAGAAAGCCGACATCTCCGACATCATGAAAGAGCTGTACGAAATTGTTGACGGTAGTATCGATACCACACATAAAGTCAAAGAGCCGAAACCGGATGGTGATCGAATTTACGATATCAGCAAGATCGATTTTGAACGACTCCGCCAAGAGTTTTCTAGGTCAGAGCGAAAGAATACTACAGTGCAATCGCTCAAGCACACGGTTGAGAAGAAGCTAGCCCGGCTCATGATGCAAAATCCGTTACGTACCGATTATCAAGAGCACTACGAAAAATTAGTTAAGGAATATAATCAGGAAAAGGATCGCGTTGTTATTGAAAAAACCTTTGAGGCACTGCTAAAACTGAATGAAGAGCTTTCTCATGAAGAGAGGCGAGCAATCAGGGAAGGCCTGGATGAGGAGACTTTGGTATTGTTTGATCTCCTCAGTAAGCCGAGTTTGCAGCCAAAAGAGATTGCTAAGATCAAACAGGTTGCCACTACTTTGCTGGCAACGCTAAAGGCAGAGCGGCTGAAAGTTGCGAACTGGCAGCAAAAAGAATCTACTCGCGACGCGGTTAAGCAGCAGATATTTGATTTTCTTTACGATGAAAGAACAGGGTTGCCCGTTGAGCAATATGAAGAGGATGAGATTTCTCATATCACTGAGAGGGTATTTCTTCACATATATAGGGCGTACCCCGAACTGCCATCGCCTATTTATAGGTGAAGAATTACGCGGAGTTACGCATGTGGCGCGTAATTGTGCGTAACTTGAGGTAACTCTATCTCAAAATTCAAATCGGGCAGCAGCCTGCTGGATTGACTCTTGGTCTGAGGGGCCCTTAGCCGGTGATGGCTTGAAAACGGGTGTAAATACCAAGGTTTGACATAGAGTTGATGGCAAGAGCGGGAAATGGGTTTTATTTCGCCGAGATCTTGCTAAAATGCGATTCAATGTTTGGTAGAAACAACCAGTCTTCCAATACCCGCCTTTTTTGATTTTGGGTGTTGGAGCCGCCTGAGTTGATCAGGTGCTGTCGCTGAAAGTGTCAAGATTCTATCTTTACGCTTGGCGGCTAATACTTCTAGAGTGCCTGCCCAGAAAGTTGACAATATTGGGCTTAACTTAACAGTTTTGGCTATCTTTATGATAAAAACCAATATTTTCAATGGGTTAAATGGATTCTTCACCGTTTTATGTGAACTACCGTTTTAATCCGTAATAGCAGTTGGCAGGTAAAGCACACAGGGCGCCATTGATGCAGCCCTGTGTAGGTAAAAGCTTATAAAATAGCGGCATAACAAGAGGCTGGCATGCGTTTAAGACTGGTTTTATTGGGTGCAGGCAATGCATTAGGGCAGGCGCTAATACGCCATGGCGCTGAGTGCGATATTTCTTTTCTAGCGCCACGGCCAGAGCAGGGCGTGTGGACACCTGCCAGTCTCACAGAGTTAATCGATGATGTACGTCCAGATGTGGTTATTAACCTGGCGTATTATTTTGATTGGTTTCAATTAGGTCGTGTTGTTTCAGATAAGTTTGCGCCGCAAGAGCAAGCTGTCCAGCGCTTGGCGCAACTGTGTAAGCATTACCAGTGTGTTTTGCTACAGCCCTCCAGCTACAGAGTTTTTGATGGCTATCGTGCCACAGCTTATAACGAGCAGCATGAATGTAACCCGTTGAGCCCACGGGGGCAGGCGCTTTTGCGTATGGAGCAAAGCGTACGAGCGATTTGTTCCAAGCATATAATTTTGCGTTTTGGCTGGCTGTTGGACGACAGCCTTGAGGGTATGCTTGGGCGGGTTTTACAACGTGCACAAGCGGGTGGCACTATGGAAATGGCTGATGATAGACGTGGCAATCCTACCCCTGTTGAAGATGCAGCACGGGTTATAATTGCGATTCTCAAGCAGCTGGACTGCACTGCGCCGCTGTGGGGTACTTATCAGTATGGCGGGCAAGAAGCAGCGACAACCTTAGCCGTGGCAGAAGCTATTTTGTACGAAGCGAAGGCCTGGGACTCCAGCATTAGTCAAGAAGTGATCCCGCGGCCACATGCACACTTTGAAGACGCTGCCATAGAACCCCAGCATGGCGTGCTCGATTGCAAGAAAATCACCCACACTTTCGGGGTCAAGCCAAGAGCTTGGCGCACAGGCATGGCCGAGTTGCTGGACAGTTACTATCGCAAGCTTAACGGTGCTAAGTGACGGGCGTAGTCGCAACGCAAATACAACAACTACTGACCGATTTATTGCACCAGCGTTTGCCGTGGCGCAACTACTGCCAGACCATGCCGGGTATGTGCGGTGTTGATGTGTTACGCACCGACTTAGTGCATCCGCTGTTATCAGGCAATAAAGCATTAAAATTGGCCGGTTGGTGGCAACGCTATACCAAAGGTCAGTATCAAAAAATCATCACCTTTGGCGGCCCGTACTCGAATCATTTGCATGCCACCGCAGCGTTTGCGTATGTACTGGATATTCCTTTGCTGTGCATGGTGCGTGGCTATGCCACGGCTGAATTGACGCCAACCCTGCAAGAGTGCCGTAATTGGGGTGCACAGCTGCAGTTTTTAGATCGACGCGCTTATGCGGCGCGCTATGATCTGATTTTTCAACAGCAGCTTGCTGAGCAACATCAAGCATTGGTCATTCCAGAGGGCGGTGCAGGCGTTGAAGGCGAGCTTGGTTGTCGTTCAGTGGCTGATTTTGCCCAGCATTATGATCAACTGTGGCTGGCGGCTGGTAGTGGTGCTACGGCTCAGGGTGTTGAGCAAGGTTTGCAGCAGTTGCGCGCAACAACTAATCTGGTTGTGGTTAATGTGGTGGCTGATCAGGGCGCCTTGGCGCAGCACTGGAAAGCAACAGCCGCACGTGCAGATAAAGTGCGGGTACTGGATGGGGCGCTGGGTGGTTTTGCTAAACAAACGCCTGAATTAATCGCTTTAATAAAGCGTTATGACCAGCTGGGTTTGCCGCTCGACCCTGTGTATACCGCTAAACTTGTGCACACCTTCGAACAGTATCAGCTCAGCCGCTCAGCTTCAGCGTCACAAAAAATCCTCTTGTTGCATAGTGGAGGCCTACAAGGACGTGCTGATCGTCAAGCGTACACTTAAGAAGCTAGCGGAGTCTTAGATTAGGCGTAAATCAGTAAGAGGTGGCAAGCCGTGGTTAAACTAATCCCTTTATTGCAAGAAATACGCAGCTGCCAACTATGCGCTAAGTACCTGCTTTTAGGACCAAGGCCGGTCGTACAGGCGGGTGCGCAGGCGCGCTTGTTGATTATTGGTCAAGCGCCCGGATTGCGCGTACATAAAACCGGCGTACCCTTTAATGATGCCAGTGGTAGGCGATTGCGTGAGTGGCTGCAAATAAGCGAAGAGGATTTTTACGATCCAGACAGGGTAGCCATAATGCCGATGGGCTTTTGCTATCCTGGCAAGGGTAAGAGCGGTGATCTGCCGCCGCGTCCAGAGTGCGCACCGCAATGGCATCAACCCATATTGGCTGAATTGCCGCAAATACAGCTTACTTTGTTGGTGGGTCAATACGCGCAAAAATATTATTTGCAGGATGGCTATAAAACCTTGACCGAGCGAGTGAGAAATTGGCGCGAGTTGCCTGAAAACATCCTGCCTTTGCCGCATCCTTCGCCCCGCAATCAAATCTGGCTGCATAAAAATCAATGGTTCGAGCAGGAGGTGGTTGCCGAGCTGCAGCGGCGGCTAAAAAAGATATTTTGGGAAACCTAAACAGTTAGAAGGTTGGTTTTGTTGCACAAGTGTTCAAGTCTTTAACAACCCTGCGTGCTATCCGTAATCGATAGCACGCAACAGTTGGCTTACTTCACCAATGTGCGCCACTCAGGATGGGCATCTGTTTTGCCGGTGACCAGATCAAAGTAAGCTGTTTGTAGCTGCTCGGTGATCGGGCCGCGGCTGCCACAGCCGATTTTACGACCGTCTACTTCGCGGATTGGTGTGACTTCAGCCGCTGTACCGGTAAAGAAGGCTTCGTCAGCGATGTACACTTCGTCACGGGTAATGCGCTTTTCTACGATTGGAATATTTCTTTCGCCGGCCAGCGTCAGGATAGTGTTACGGGTAATACCATTGAGGCAGGCAGTAACTTCTGGAGTGTAAATCACGCCATTTTTCACAATAAAAATATTTTCGCCTGAACCTTCAGCCACATAGCCTTCTGGATCCAGCAACAGGGCTTCATCAGCACCGCCGGAAATAGCTTCTTGCAGGGCCAGCATCGAGTTGACATAAGCACCGCTGGATTTAGCGCGAGTCATGGTGATGTTGACGTGGTGACGGGTGAAAGAACTGGTGCGGATGCGAATACCGCTTTTCAGCGCTTCGTCGCCCATATAGGCGCCCCAGTGCCAAGCGGCAATAATCACGTGTACTTTTAGGTTGTCTGCACGAATGCCCATACCTTCAGAGCCGTAGAATGCCAGTGGACGGATATAGGCGCTATTTAGCTTGTTGTCGCGTACCGCCGCGATGGTGGCAGCGTTGATTTCGTCATGGGTGTAAGGGATGTTCATGCCCATGATGTGGGCTGATTCGAATAAGCGGTCGGTGTGTGCTTGCAGACGGAAAATTGCGGGACCTTCTGGGGTCTCATAGGCGCGTACACCTTCAAAAACTCCCATGCCGTAGTGGAGTGAGTGAGTGAGTACGTGGGTGGTTGCGTTACGCCATTCAACCATCTCGCCGTCGTACCATATAAGACCATCACGATCAGCCATCGACATTTTTGTAGCTCCTGAAAATAGGTAGTAAACGAACCCCTCGTCTGGGTTTATTGACCAGACTCTGGGTGATAATTAAGTTTTAATGCGCGCCACATACGCATAACGTTATGGCGTTCACTATGGAATTGGTCACCACTCACCACGCCGCGCTGTTTTTGCAGGGCGAGGCGGTGTGCGGCTGCGCGGTAAGCCTTGTAAGCTTCCTGTAGCATGTGTACATCGTCCATGCTGAGCAGTTTGGCTGCGCCTAGCTCATCAAGAATGCGGATGTTGTCCGTGTAGGTCACGAGCTGTGGGTATTGCCATGACCAAGCTAGCACAGCATATTGCACCATAAACTCAAGATCGACAATACCACCAGCATCCTGTTTGAGATCGAAGCTAACGTCCGCGCAAAACGCGTTGTCGGCCAAGCCGCCTTGAGTAGTTGCTGTGCCATGATTATTGCGCATTTTAGCACGCATTTGGCTAACTTCTTCACGCAAATGAACCAGCTCACGCTGGCGTCCTAAAATCTGTAAGCGAACTTGTTCAAAACGCGCGGTCAGATCGCGACAGCCAGTCAGTATGCGCGCGCGGACCAATGCCTGATGTTCCCAAGTCCAAGCCTCATGTTCTTGATAACGAGCAAAGGCACTCAGTGAGTTAACCAGCAACCCAGAGTCACCACCAGGACGTAAGCGCATATCAACTTCATACAGAGCGCCTGATGTGGTGCGGGTGGTGAGCATGGAAATAAGTTTTTGTCCAAGGCGGGTATAAAATTGTGCGCCATCCATGGGGCGCGGACCATCGGTTTCAGCCAGTGGATCAGCGTCATAGAGGAACGCTAAGTCCAAGTCGGAGCCGTGACCCAGCTCGATACCGCCTAATTTGCCGTAACCGATAATCACAAAATCAAGTTCACAGGGGCTGTTGTCATAGCGTTTGGGTTGACCGTGCTTGCGCACCATGTCCTTCCAAACCAGCTTTAGTACCTGCTCCAAGATGGCTTCGGCTAACCAGGTTAGGTAATCGCTCACTTTCATCAGTGGCAATGTGCCGGCTATTTCGGAGGCAGCGACACGCAAACGGTGTGCTAATTTAAAGTGACGCAGCACGTCCATTTGTTGCTCTAAATCGTCTTCGGGGATGCGCATTAAGCGTTCGCGTAACTCGGCAGCCAATTCAGGTGCCAGGGGCGGACGGTAAAGGCGACCGGCGTTGAGTAGCTCATCGAGCAGCGCTGGAAACAATGCAAGCTGCGTGGCAATCCAAGGGCTAGCGGCGCACAGCTCAATCACACGCGAGAGTGCGCCGGGATTTTCGGTTAACAGTACTAAATAGGCGGAGCGTCGCGCCACAGCTTCAATAAGGGGGAGTACGCGTTCGAGTACCAGATCAGGCTGCTCGTGCTCAACCGCATGACATAAAAGTCGCGGCATAAAAGCATCTAAGCGTTCGCGACCGACACGCTGCATAGCGCGAACTTGGCTGCCATTGCGTAGTTGCAGCAGTCGCTGCCAAGCGGTACTGGCATCATTAAATCCAGCTTCGCTTAGTTGTTGCAAAATACTGCTTTCTTCAATGGATGCTTCCCAGACGGGTAGCCACTCGCCGCCAATATATTCTTCGTCTTCTTTGTCCGGATCGGCAATCACGTCGCGAAAGTGCTGCTCAATGATTTGTCTTTTGTTGTGCAGTTGTTGCTCAAACTCAGACCAATCTGCAAAACCCATAATGGCGGCTAAGCGGGCGCGCTCTACTTCGCTGCTGGGCAGTTGCTGGGTTTGTAGGTCGGCAATCGCTTGTAAGCCATGCTCAGTAAAACGTAAAAAACGATAGGCGTCTTTGAGTGCTACAACAGAGTCTGTCGGCATATAGCCCTGAATGGCTAGGGTGTCTAGGGTGACCAGTAGGTGTCGTTGTTGCAGGCTTAGATCGCGGCCGCCATGAATCAGTTGATAGGCTTGTGCAATAAATTCGACTTCGCGGATACCGCCTGAGCCGAGCTTAATGTTGTCGTCCATGTCCTTGCGGCGTACTTCTTGCTGGATGAGCTGTTTCATCGAGCGCAGCGCTTCAATGGCGGAGAAGTCTAGGTAACGGCGGTATACAAAGGGTTTGAGGATGTGCAGTAATTTGGCTCCGGCGCTTTGATCGCCCGCCACGACCCGTGCTTTGATCATGGCGTAGCGTTCCCAATCACGACCTTGGTTTTGATAGTACTGTTCAATGGCGGTGAAGCTAAATAACAAAGGGCCGCTGGAGCCGTAAGGGCGCAGGCGCATATCCACGCGAAAAACAAAGCCGTCCAGTGTAATGCTGTCGAGGGCTTTGATTAGTTTTTGCCCTAGGCGGGTGAAAAATTCTTGGTTATCTAGGTTACGTTTAGCGCCTTGGGTTTCGCCTGCTTCTGGGTAGGTGAAAATTAGGTCTACGTCAGAAGAAAGGTTTAGCTCGTAA
This sequence comes from Thiopseudomonas acetoxidans, assembly GCF_030362935.1. Lineage (NCBI taxonomy): Bacteria > Pseudomonadati > Pseudomonadota > Gammaproteobacteria > Pseudomonadales > Pseudomonadaceae > Thiopseudomonas > Thiopseudomonas acetoxidans. Next base: position 89,982 of record NZ_JAUCDY010000005.1, on the reverse strand, counting down.
GCACCCAGTTTGCCCATGCCCAGAACCACCATGTGTTGAGGTTGTTGACTGTGGCGGCCTATGGGTGTGCCGAATAGTTGGCAATGCTGTTGATAAAGCCATTGGTAGGCGGTTTCAATGCAGCTGTCGGCTAGGGCGGACAGTTCTTGGCAGGTGCCGTCGAGATCCGTTAAGCGGTTAAGTTCGCGCCAGATAATCCGCAAGTATTGGCGGTTTCTGTATTTGCGTAGTTGTTCTAAAAGGTTTGCTTCATCAAGGCTTTGTTGGGTGATTTCAGTGAGCTGTTGTTGAAAGCTATCAGGATTTTTTCCTTTGTCGAGTTCGCCTTGGTTGAGTTGATCGATGAAGTACTGGGGATCGCGGCAGGCTTGGTTAAGGACAAATTCACTTAAAGTAAAGGTTCTGATGCATTGCTCGAAAAGGGCTTGCGGCCAGTTCGGTGGGTTGATTTTTTGTTCTGCTAATGCAGTGTGCCAGCTTTGTTCGGCGTGTTGGCGCAGGGCGAATAATTGGCTGGGCAATTCGGTAAGGAGGTTGGGAATCATACTGTGCTCAAGGTCGCTGCTTGGTGGTAAAAGATACCTGAAATGAAGGGCGTTCACCATGGGTGGTAGTTGGGTTGGTGGTGTGGGTTTGTTCTGGTTTGAGTGTTGCAGTATCCGGCAGTTACTCCATAAAGACGCCGCGAGTACGTCCTTGTAGGCTCCCTGTCGCCATCCTTGGCGACAAAGGCTTTATTGCGCAACTACCGGCTGCTGTTTGGGCTGGGTTGGTGGCTTGCTGGTCTGGGTTAGTTTTCGTTTGGTTTGAGTGGTGCAGTAACCGGCAGTTACTCCATAAAGCCGCCGCGAGTACGTCCCTGTAGGCTCCCTGTCGCCCTCCTTGGCGACAGAGGCTTTATTACGCAACCGCCGGCTACTGTTTGGGCTGGGTGGGTGGCTTGCTGGTTTGTGGTGTTTTTTATGCAGCTGTCGTCAGAGACCGCTCAGCCTATTGTGCTAAAAGGGACTAGCAAAGAGGTGACTAATGCGTCATTATGTAGTAAAACTACAAAACGATAAAGGCTCGAATCAATACAATACTTCCATAAGATGTATAGTACGTAAAAAGCCTCTACCCTAGGCAGAAAGTTAGGAGTCCGCTATGCAAGATCTTGATCCAGTAGAAACCCAAGAATGGCTTGATGCACTCGAATCCGTGCAAGAGCAAGAGGGTGAAGAACGTGTGCATTACCTGTTATCACGCTTGGGCGAGTTAGCCAGTCGTGAAGGTATTCGCTTACCCCATGCAATCACTACCCCTTACCGCAACACCATTCCCGTTACTCACGAAGCCCGTATGCCGGGTGATTTGTTTATGGAGCGTCGTATTCGTTCCTTAGTACGTTGGAATGCGTTGGCGATGGTGATGCGCGCTAATATTGCTGACCCTGATTTGGGCGGGCATATCGGTACGTTTGCATCCAGCGCCACTCTATACGACATAGGCTTTAACTATTTTTTCCAAGCGCCGACTGAAGAGCATGGCGGTGACTTGATCTACTTCCAAGGCCATGCCGCGCCGGGTATTTATGCGCGCGCCTTCTTGGAAGGGCGCATTAGTGAAGAGCAGCTCGAGAATTTTCGTCGTGAAGTAGACGGCAAGGGTTTGCCTTCTTATCCACACCCCTGGTTGATGCCTGATTTCTGGCAGTTCCCGACTGTTTCTATGGGTTTGGGGCCGATTCAGGCGATTTATCAAGCGCGTTTTATGAAATACCTTGAGCATCGTGGTTTTATTCCTGCGGGCAAACAAAAAGTGTGGTGTTTCCTTGGCGATGGTGAGACTGATGAACCAGAAGCGCTTGGTGCGATCTCGCTTGCAGGTCGTGAAAAACTGGATAACCTAATTTTTGTGATTAACTGTAACTTGCAGCGTTTGGATGGTCCTGTGCGTGGTAATGGCAAGATTATGCAAGAGCTGGAAGGCAACTTCCGTGGTGCTGACTGGAACGTGTTGAAAGTGGTTTGGGGTCGTTACTGGGATCCGTTGTTTGCTAAGGACACAGACGGTGTGATGCAGCAGCGCATGGACGAAGCTTTGGATGGTGACTACCAGAACTACAAGGCCAATGACGGCGCCTTTGTGCGTAAAGACTTCTTTGGTACTGATCCACGCTTAGCGGCTTTGGTTGAAGATTTAACCGATGCTGAAATCTGGAAGCTTAACCGTGGCGGCCATGATCCATTCAAGGTGTATGCGGCTTACCATGCGGCGGTTAACCATGTTGGGCAGCCAACGGTTGTCCTCGCTAAAACCATCAAAGGTTACGGTACAGGCAGTGGCGAAGCACAGAATATTGCTCACAACGTTAAGAAGATTGATATCGATAGTCTGCGCAGTTTTAGAGACCGTTTTGCTATTCCGGTGGATGACGATGAATTAGAGAAACTGCCTTTTTACCGTCCAGCCGACGATAGTGCGGAAATTAAATACTTGCAGAAGGCGCGTAGCAAGTTAGGTGGCTATGTGCCCCAGCGTCGTCAGCGTAGTATGAGCATTCCCGCTCCGTCACTGGATACATTGAAAGCTATTTTAGATGGCAGCGGCGATCGTGAAGTGTCCACCACCATGGTGTTCGTGCGCATTCTCGCGCAGCTGTTAAAAGACAAAGACCTTGGTAGTCGTATTGTGCCGATTGTGCCGGATGAGGCGCGTACCTTCGGTATGGAGGGTTTGTTCCGTCAGCTAGGAATTTATTCAGCAGTGGGGCAGTTGTACCAGCCGGTGGATAAAGGCCAGGTGATGTACTACAAGGAAGATGTCAAAGGGCAACTGCTGGAAGAGGGTATTACCGAAGCCGGCGCGATGTCCTCGTGGATTGCTGCAGCGACTTCATACAGTCATCATAACCAGCCGATGCTGCCGTTCTATGCGTTTTATTCCATGTTTGGTTTCCAGCGGATTGGCGACTTGGCTTGGGCAGCGGGTGATATCCGCGCGCGTGGTTTCTTGATGGGCGGTACGGCAGGGCGCACAACCCTGAACGGTGAAGGCTTACAGCACGAAGACGGTCACAGTCATATTTTGGCGGGCACTATTCCAAACTGTCATACCTACGATCCGGCTTACGGTTACGAAATGGCGGTGATTATCCGCGAAGGGATTTATCAGATGGTTGAGCAGCAAAAAGACTGCTTCTACTACATTACCATGATGAATGAGTCCTATCAGCAGCCAGCGATGCCACAGCGTGAGCATATTGAGCGCGATATCATTCGCGGAATGTACTTGCTAGAAGAAGATAAGCGTAAGAGCGAGCTACATGTGCAGTTATTGGGTAGTGGCACTATCTTGCGCGAAGTGCAGGCTGCCGCACAAATTCTACGTAATGATTTTGGCGTTGGCGCTGATGTTTGGAGTGTAACCAGCTTCAACGAGCTGCGCCGTGACGGTCTGGACGTGGAGCGCTGGAACAGGTTGCATCCGCGCGAAGAGCCGCGCTTGAGTCATATTGAGGTCTGCTTGCATGAGCGTCGTGGTCCTGTAGTGGCTTCGACTGACTACATGAAGCTCTATGCCGACCAAGTACGCCAATGGGTGCCGCAAAACACCTATAAAGTGCTGGGTACGGACGGTTTTGGCCGCAGTGATACGCGCAAAAAACTGCGTGACTTCTTTGAGGTCGACCGCTACTGGGTCACTTTGGCGGCACTAGAAGGCTTGGTCAAAGAAGGGCAGTTGGATGTGCAGGTGCTGGAAGATGCTATGACTAAATACGGTATCGATGCTAATAAACCCAACCCGCTAGACTGCTAAGGAGGACAATAGCGATGACTACAGAATTAATTCGCGTTCCCGATATTGGCACGGGCGAGGGTGAGGTTATTGAGATCCTCGTCAATGTTGGTGATGCCATCGAAGCCGAGCAGGGGTTATTAACCTTGGAGTCGGATAAAGCCAGTATGGAAATTCCCGCGCCTAAAGCTGGGATTGTCAAAAACATTAAAATTAAGCTGGGTGACCGTTTAAAAGAAGGCGATGCGCTGCTTGAACTGGAAATAGATAGCCAAGCAGTTGACAGTTCGGCTGCGAGCTCAGCGGCTGTAGCTGACGAAGCGCCAGAACCCTCTGCAGAGAGTGCAGTGGTTTCTCAGCAGGTGGCAGATATTCTTAAAACGCAACACGGTGTCACCACTGAAAGTGGTGCGTGCATTAAAGAAGTGAAAGTGCCTGATATTGGCTCTGCTGAAAAAGCCCAGGTTATTGAATTGCTGATTGCTGTTGGCGATCAGGTAACAGAGGAGCAATCTCTGCTTACGCTTGAGTCGGACAAAGCCAGCATGGAAATTCCTTCACCTGCTAGTGGTGAAGTGATTGAGGTGTTGGCTAAACTCAATAGCGAAGTAACCGAAGGCGACTTGATTTGCCGCATTCGTATGGAGCAGGAAGTTTGCGATGTGCTGCAAGCCAGTGTTACTCAGCCTGAGTCAGCACCTGTTACGGAGCAGCTGGTTGATGGTGGTCCCGTTTCGGTAGCACCAGCCAGCCAGCCGAGTAAGCCCGCCAAACAAAGCGGCCCTGTGCATGCAGGTCCTGCAGTGCGCAAGTTGGCGCGTGAGCTTGGTGTAGACTTGTCACAAGTCAGTGCAACAGGCCCACACCAGCGAATAGTCAAAGAAGACGTTCAGCTGTATGTGAAAACTAGACTCAGCACGCCTGACGCGCCCCAAAATATGCAGGGCAACGGCATTATGCCGATCCCAGCGGTTGACTTTAGCCGCTTTGGTGAGACAACAACTGCACCGATGACACGCTTACAGCAGCTTGGTGCGGAAAATTTGCACCGCAGTTGGTTGAACGTACCGCATGTTACTCACTTTGAGTCCGCAGATATTACCGAGCTGGAGGCCTTTCGAATCACGCAGAAAGCGGTGGCTGAAAAAGCAGGCACTAAACTTACAGTACTGCCTTTTCTTCTCAAGGCTTGCGCTTATATGCTGAAAGAGATGCCTGAGTTTAATAGCTCGCTGGCACCTAACGGCAAAGAGCTGATCATGAAGAAGTACGTCCATCTAGGCTTTGCGGTGGATACGCCGGATGGCCTATTGGTGCCGGTAATTCGTGATGTAGACCAAAAGAGTCTGTTACAACTAGCGATTGAAGCGGCTGACTTGGCAGACAAAGCGCGCAATAAAAAGCTCAGTGCAGAACAAATGCAGGGTGGCTGTTTTACTATTTCTAGTTTGGGGCATATTGGCGGTACTGGCTTTACGCCGATTGTGAACACGCCAGAAGTGGCCATTCTAGGAGTGTCGCGTGCGACCATGCAGCCCGTGTGGGATGGAAAGGATTTTGCTCCGCGACTGATGTTGCCGTTGTCGCTCTCCTATGATCACCGCGTCATTAACGGTGCTGCTGCAGCGCGCTTTAGCAGAAGGCTGAGCGACTTGTTAGCGGAAATACGTAGCTTATTGCTCTAAAAACTAAGCTTGCCAAGGAGGTAATTATTCCTTGGCAAGCTGTTTTTTAACCCATAACTTATTTGGCTTTACCAAAGTTTTCATCTAGCGTGCCAGGCTCACCTTCAGCCTTGGGCGCGTAATCTCTAGGTGGTTCCGGCGGCAACTCTTCTTTTTTACTTGACTTACTGGGTGCTGAAATGCGCTCTTTTACTGAGCCATCAGTCAAGCAAGCCAACAACCTTTCACGTGACTGCTCATCTATCGCCAATCGTTCGGCTGAATGCAACATATGCTCCTGCACATTCTGATAACTTTCCGTTAACTTGCTAATCAGCTCAGCGGTGGTGCTGAAGTTGCTGATCACTTCGTTTTGATAGCTATCAAAGCGTTCTTGCAAATCGCTCAGCTGGCTTTGTGTGCTTTTCGGTGATGAGGCTTGCAGTATCCGTGCTAAAATAACGCCGATAATAATGCCGCCAACTAAAGTAAGGGTGGGTATTAACCAGATAGGTAGTGAGTTTTCCACGGGATAGTTTCCTAAGCAAAAAACAGTGTAGTTAAATGAAATCTTACAATAACGCTTTGCTCGGCTAGCGCCGATGAGCCAGTCTTTATTGACGGATTCCTAGTTGAGGTTGTGCAGATAATACCCGCAACTACAGCAAATTACATGAATAAAGTCACGGAGTAAGTATTGTTAGTACGTGAAGAAAGACTAATGGTTCCCGGTCCAGTTGGGGACTTGGAAGCCATGTATTTAAATAACGACAGCGCGCAAGGCATTGCGCTGCTCTGCCACCCGAACCCTACTCAAGGCGGAACCATGCTTAATAAAGTGGTTTCCACCATGCAGCGCACAGCTCGGGATCAGGGTTTGGCCACGCTGCGCTTTAATTATCGTGGTACAGGTAAAAGTGCAGGCGCCCATGATATGAAGTCTGGCGAAGTGGATGATGCTGAAGCCATGCTAGACTGGCTGCGGCAACGCCATCCTGACGCGCCGATTTATTTGTTTGGTTTTTCCTTTGGCGGTTTTGTGGCGGCCAGCTTATCTGGACGCTTGCAGCTGCGCGGCATTAAACTAGCACATCTGTGTATAGTGGCCCCAGCCGTAACCCGTCTACAATCACCGCACAGAATTAGCAGCGATGGATTGTTGACGATTATACAGCCGCAGGATGATGAGGTGATTGAACCTGAACAGGTGTATCAATGGGCTGAGCAGCTTTCGCGTAGCCATCAGTTGCATAAAGTGCCGCACAGTGGGCATTTTTTTCATGGCAAACTAGTTGAGCTAAAAGAGATTATTTTGCAGCAGGTTTTTGCTGCGCAGTTATAAGAAATCAAAATAATGAAAACAAGAGTATTAACAGGTATTACCACGACAGGAACACCGCATTTAGGTAACTATGCCGGCGCTATTCGCCCTGCTATTACGGCCAGTAAAGCGGCTGATGTGGAGTCATTTTATTTTCTGGCCGACTACCACTCCCTAATTAAGTGTGATGATCCAGCGCGTATTCAGCAGTCGCGTTTAGAGGTGGCGGCAACCTGGCTAGCCGGTGGGCTGGATACACAGCGCGCTACTTTTTATAGTCAGTCCGATATACCGGAAATTCCCGAATTGACTTGGTTGCTAAGTTGCATTGCGGCAAAAGGCTTGTTGAACCGCGCGCATGCGTATAAAGCTGCTGTGGATCAGAATACCGCTGCCGGTGAAGATCCTGACGCGGGCATTACCATGGGGTTGTACAGTTATCCCGTGTTAATGGCGGCTGATATTTTGCTCTTTAATGCCAATCGCGTGCCGGTAGGGCGTGATCAGATTCAGCATGTGGAAATGGCGCGTGATATTGGTCAGCGTTTTAACCATTTGTTTGGTCAGGGGCAAGATTTTTTTGTCATGCCAGAGGCGGTTATTGAAGAGGATGTCGCGACTTTACCGGGTCTAGATGGGCGGAAAATGTCCAAGAGTTACAACAACACCATTCCATTGTTTTCTTCAGCGAAGGAGCTAAAGACGGCTATTGCGGGAATTGTTACCGACTCAAAGTTACCGGGTGAGGCTAAGGACGCGGATAACTCGCATTTGTTTACGCTGTATCAAGCCTTTGCCAGTCGTGAACAAAGTGCGCAGATGCGCGCGGATTTGTTGGATGGCTTGGCTTGGGGTGAGGCTAAACAACGCTTATTTGAACAGTTGAACGCTGAGCTAAGTGAGCCGCGTGAGCGTTACCACCAGCTTATTAGCAAGCCGCATGAGTTGGAGGAAATTCTGCAAGCTGGCGCAGCGAAGGCGCGTAAGATTGCCACGCCTTTTATGGCGCAGTTACGGGATGCCGTGGGTTTGCGCAGCTTTAGTCAGGTTCAGGTTGCTGAGCCGATAAGTAAAAAGAAAGCAAAGAAAACCCCTCGCATCGTCAGCTTCCGCGATGAGCAGGGTTTTCGCTTTCGCGTGCTGGATGCGCAAGGTGTGGCTGTGTTGTTATCCGTAGCCTTTGCCGATGGACGCAGTGCAGGTCAAGCGCTTAAAGCATTACAGGCAGGTGAAGCCGATCTGCTGGTGGTTGAGCAACAAGTTCAAGCGCTGCAAGCCGGAGAGTTAATCGCCCAGAGTGAGAGCTACGCCAGTGTGGCGCAAGCTGAACAGGCACTTGCCTCTGTACAGCAGGCCATGGCTGCCGACTAAATCGGTACTTGTAGGAGCGTTTTTTTAAAGCGTGATTGGTATCGGTCAGTAACAGCTAGATTTAGACTGGTTGTTACTGCATCACACAAAAACTGCGCTTCTTAACGCTTGTTGTCAGAATTTTGCTCCTTCCAAGGCGCTTGAAAATAGCGGCTGCGGTTAAAGGTTTCGAGCCATTCGGGTTGATACACCACGAGCGCGCTAATGGCTGTGCCGTTGATAAAGGCTTCAGGGAAGACCACCATGATGACCAAGGCGTAGAAGTCTTCTAGCCATGGAGGGAAGTCAAAAAGGCCGTTGCTCAGTATCACCAAAAAACCCAATGCCGCACAGACTGCAGCTGTAAGAGCGGCGGGAAAAAAGCACGAGCAAAAAATATATACAAAAAGGTTTTCAGGACGAAAACGCTCAACCCAGCGTGCTGCCAACTCAGTAATCGCAACAGGCACAATGACCAGCAGCAAACCATTAACGCCAAGGGCGAGTAGCTCAGGCTTGCCAAAGGCGACCAAAACCAGTTGAGCAAATAAGCCCGATAACACAGCCAGCGGCCAGCCAAGTAACAGGGTTACAGCCGTCATGCCAATAAAGTGTACGGAAATACCGCTGGGGAAGTCGCGTCTGAGCAGCCACAACGCGCAAAGCACAATAACCGTACCAAAAAGCAGGTGTTGGCGGCGGCTATCGCTAAACAGCTCAACCCAGGGGGTTTTCCAGATAGCGATTAATAACAGCGGGGCGTAGAGCAGCCAGCCAATCCACAGGCTGAACTCTGTTAGCAGCATGCTGGCGATCATATGTGCCTTCCTTTGGTTAGAGTGTGCAAACAGAAATGACATCTCGTCTGCTTAGCGTAGCAGAGTTGCGCCTCGGTTGCAGGTTGGTCAAGCGGGCTAGGGCGGCACTGATTTTAGCATTGATTTGTGTTCTTAAGTGTGCGACTTAGACGCACAAGCTTATAGGCAGCGCCGATCTTCGTTTCTATTTTCTTGCTCGGTGGCTCGTCTTAAACGACCTTGGCGGTTTAAAACTAGCTGCCAGTCTATTTGTTGTTTACGGCAAACAAAAAAACGCCCGTTGCTGGCGCTACTCAAACCTGAATTATGAAAAATAATACGCTGCTGGAATCCTGCCCACTGCAGCTTTAGCTCAGGTTCATCGAGTGAGTTAATGTGCAGCGGTGTATTTTGACTCGCAGTGTCTGCGGCAGCCTCGCGAATTAGCCAGCCTTTTGACCAGTCGCTGTGACAGTGGTTTTGGTCTAATGAACCGCATAATTCAGTTTTAATTCTATGCGTAACCGCCATTGAGCGCGCATGATGGATTGCGCTTTCAACGCTGTGCATGAGCGCTTGTGAGCGGTTTTTGCTAATAAATTCCTGCCAAGCTGGCAGGGCGATTTGAGCCATAATGGCGAGTAAGGCAATGGTTATCAGTAGCTCAGTCAGGGTAAAGCCTGTTTGTGTAGTGCGCTGCATAATGTAGCCTCCATGCTGATGTAGCGATCCTTCTTGTGTAAATATAGACCGTCACAAAAGGGTTGCTTGAAAAGCGCAGAGCAGGCTTACTATGCCAAAGAGTAAATTGTTAAAGGAGGCTGGATTATGTCCGCAACCGTTATTATTCCCTGTGCACATTGCGACTCATTAAATCGCGTGCCACAGGAGCGTTTAGCCGATACGCCCAAATGCGGTGTGTGTAATAAAACAGTGCTGAGCGTTAAGCCAATTGACTTAACCGCGGCAAGTTTCGCCAAGCAAATTAAGGGTGATATGCCTGTATTGGTGGATGTATGGGCGGGTTGGTGTGGCCCATGTCGCCAGTTTGCACCGACATTTGCGCAAGCAGCCGAGCAGCTGCAGGGTCAGTGTCGTTTTGCCAAGATTGATAGCGAGGCTGAGCAAGGCTTGGCAGGTCAGTTGAATGTACGCTCCATTCCGAGTTTGATTTTATTTAAAAACGGCAAAGAAATTGCTCGGCAAAACGGTGCTATGGCTTTACCAAAACTGCTGTTTTGGTTGAATAAGCACGGAATATAAATCTTGTTCGCCGCAGATTAGCGTAGTTAACCCGCGTATAAACAAGCTGGCGACCATAACGCATACTCGCGCTTGCCGTGCATCCTGCTATCATAGGCGCATGTTATTAAACCTTGCTGGATGATTTTATGAGCAGTGAAAAAACCAACCAATCTTGGGGTGGCCGTTTTAGCGAGCCGGTCGATGCCTTTGTAGCTCGTTTTACCGCGTCGGTCGATTTTGATAAACGTTTATACAAGCACGATATTATGGGATCCTTGGCGCATGCCAAGATGCTGACTCAGGTTGGCGTGCTGAGCGAACCTGAGCTTAAAGCGATTGAGGACGGCTTAACCGCCATCCAGCAGGAAATCGAAGCGGGCGAGTTTGACTGGCGTGTCGACCTAGAAGACGTGCACATGAATATCGAGGCGCGCCTCACTGAGCGTATCGGGATTACGGGTAAAAAACTGCATACCGGGCGCAGTCGTAATGACCAAGTAGCGACCGATATTCGCCTGTGGTTGCGAGATGAAATTGATCAAATATTAGCGGAAATCACCCGCCTGCAAGAAGGCTTGTTGGGCTTGGCCGAGGCTGAAGCTGATACCGTCATGCCCGGTTTTACCCATTTGCAAACCGCCCAGCCGGTGACCTTTGGTCATCATCTGATGGCGTGGTTTGAAATGCTATCGCGTGACTATGAACGTTTAGTAGACTGCCGCAAGCGTACTAACAGCATGCCTTTAGGCAGTGCTGCTCTGGCAGGAACGACCTATCCGATTGACCGCGCTCTTACTTGTGAGCTGCTGGGGTTTGAAGCCATTTCCGGCAACTCGTTGGATGGCGTGTCGGATCGTGATTTTGCTATTGAGTTTTGTGCCGCCGCCAGCATAGCTATGATGCACATGTCGCGCTTTTCAGAAGAGTTGGTGATGTGGGCTTCAGCGCAGTTTCGTTTTATTGACTTGCCGGATCGTTTTTGCACCGGCAGCTCGATTATGCCGCAAAAGAAAAATCCAGATGTGCCCGAGTTAATTCGTGGCAAAACGGGTCGTGTCTTTGGTGCGCTGGTGGGTCTGTTAACCCTGATGAAAGGTCAGCCGCTGGCTTACAACAAAGACAACCAAGAAGACAAAGAACCTTTGTTTGATGCCGCGGATACGTTGCGCGATAGTTTGCGTGCTTTTGCCGATATGGTGCCCGCGATCAAACCTAGGCGCGAGTTTATGAGAGAAGCTGCGTTGCGTGGTTTCTCTACCGCAACAGACTTGGCCGACTATTTGGTGGGCAAGGGTCTGCCTTTTCGTGATTGCCATGAAATTGTTGGTTTGGCCGTGCGTTATGGTGTGGATCAGGAAAAAGATTTAGCAGAAATGAGTCTAGAAGAACTGCGCCAGTTTAGTGAACATATTACTGAAGATGTGTTTGCGGTGCTGACGTTGGAAGGTTCAGTGAATGCACGCGACCATATTGGTGGTACGGCACCGGCGCAGGTGCGCAAGGCTGTAGCGCGTGGGCGTGAGCTGATAGCGGCACGCTATAGCAATCGCTAAGTCCAGAGTAAGTAGATGCAGAGGCACATGAATGACAGATAAACCAAGAGATGCACGCTACCAAGTGTCGGCAGACCGTGAGTCGGCGGTGCGTCGCGTCCGCTATGTAGAAACCAACCGTGGTGATGCAGACGAATGCACGCTGTGCCAACTGGATGAAGGCGTTATTGAATCTGCTGCAGGCAGTGCGTTGGCAGCCAGTGAGTCGCAGGATGAGCAACAGCCAGAAACAGAAGAAGCGCAGTTTGTTCGTCAGCAGTTATTTGAGGCCATTGAAAATCAATTGCGCGATAATGATCCACCTTTCGTGCAATCTGTACTGAATAAACTTGTACTAGTTGGGATTGGGCGAGAGGAAGCTGTAGAAATGATGGCGTACATCTTGTCCTTGGAAATACAAAAGACTCTGAGCCAGGACAGTGGTTTTGATCTGCAGAACTACGAAAAAATGTTGCGGGCGCTACCTGACTTGCCCGATGATGAAGATGCATAAAACCGTAGCATTAAGCCACGGTACTGAATTTATTTCGCCACTTAGGAGGCATTATGTCTTGGACTGATGAATTATTCGCTGAGCTGGAAGTGCTGAGCCTATACCCTTTAGAAAGCGCCCAAGAGGGCATCAAGGTTCACAGCAGCGCCGATCCCATTAAAGTGGCGGCGGTTGAGCGTTTGTTTGACAAAGGCTTGGTGGACCAAAAAGATGGCGGTTATTTGACCTCGCTGGGTTTGGAAGCAGTACGCAACCTCAGCACACTTAAAACAATTCTGACCACTCCCTAGTTAGTAGTTATCGGGTATGCCAAGTTACGCAATGTTACTTGGCGTATTCTCGACTTAAATCCATTCCAGATACCCTCATATTTTAAATAAACATGGCAGAAATTCGTCCCAATATAGATGAAGGCATTGACCGCAAGGATTTAACGCGTTTACAGCAGCGTTTCCTGATGGTTAACAACAAGCGTATCGAGCGTGCTAATTGTACGCTGTCGAGCCGACAACAGTTGGTGCTGCGTCTACTGCCATTATTGCTGCATACCAACCATCCGCTACTACCGGGTTATGTCTCAGGAACAACGCCGGCTGGGTTTACTACCTATGAGCCTAAGCCTGAACTGGTGCAGGAAGCGCAGGGTTTGGCACGCTCTTTTGTCTATCGTCCCGCCCGAGGTTATAACCAAAATCAGCTTTATAGCCTGTTTTTAATGGGCAGTTCAGGCTCGATTGGTTATGTAGAACAAAGTGATATGGATTTCTGGCTTTGTTATGACCCCACGCTGGATCCGCAGTCCGTGGCTGAGCTACGCCGTAAATGCGATGACTTGCAAGTCTGGGCGGCCAGTATGGGCGCTGAAATACATATATTTTTGATTGATCCACAGCAGTTTGCCTCGGGTGAAAAAGAAGGGCAGTTAACCTCGGATGACTGTGGTACCACGCAGCATTATTTATTGTTGGATGAGTTTTATCGCACCGCTGTTTGGTTAGCCGGACGTACGCCTATTTGGTGGTATGTGCCTGTGTATGAAGAACATAGGTATGCAGAGTATTGCAAAATATTGCTCGATAAACGCTTTGTGCGTGAGCATGAGGTGGTGGACCTGGGTCACTTGGCGCGTATTCCGGCTGGTGAGTTTGTCAGTGCTGGTATGTGGCAACTCTATAAGGGTATTGAGGCGCCCTATAAATCGTTACTAAAGCTGCTGTTGATTGAAGTGTACGCCTCTGAGTACCCAACCGTTGACTGCATTAGCCTGCAATTCAAGCAAGCTATTTATCAAGACACTATTAATTTTGATGAGCTTGATGCCTATGTGATGCTTTATCGTCGTTTAGCCAAGTATTTAACAGAGCGTGGTGAAAACGAGCGTTTGGAATTAATGCGTCGCTGTTTTTATCTGAAAGTAGAAAAAAAACTCACCCAAGGGCTTACTCACCGAAATAAAAGCTGGCAGCGCACCCTGTTGGAGAAGCTTACCCAACAGTGGCAGTGGTCAGAAAAAGAGCTGCAGCATTTAGATGGCCGCGATCAATGGAAAACCATGGAAGTACAGGTTGAGCGGCGGCTCTTAGTGTCAGAGTTGATGTACAGCTACCGTTTTTTAAGTCAGTTAGCGCAACGGCTGCAAGTGGTCAGTGCGATTAATGCGCGGGATTTGGCCATATTGGGACGACGCCTGTATGCAGCGTTTGAGCGTAAGGCCGATAAGGTCGAGTTTATTAATCCGGGTATTGCGCCCAACTTAGCCGAAGATACACTCACGCTGGTTGAGTGCTTTGCCGATGACAGGTCAGAGCATTACTGGGCTTTGTATCCCGGGAGCGTGACCCAGCAAAACTGGCGCTACCATACCCCGCTTAAGCGTATGCGCGAGTTGATGGCTTTGTTGGTATGGGCGCACTTTAACGCTGTGGTGGATGCCGGCACGCGTATTAGTGTGCTGACGAGCACCAGCGATCTGCGTGAGCGTGAACTGTATGGGATTTTCCAAAGTTTACGGCAAAACTTTGCTTTGCCCCTGCGCAAGGTTTCAGAAACTGAGCTGTTGAGCCAGTCCTATCCCGTACGAGTACTGTTGTTGGTAAACGTGGGTGTCGATCCACTGCCTTTGCTCAGTCAGCACAATGTGCACATTGCTACCGAGCAAACCAACGTGTTGGATTTTTCTGGGCGACGTGAAAATTTGGTACTGACCTTGGATCATATCGTTATCAATAACTGGAACGAAATGCTGGTGCGGCGTTTTAGCGGTGAAAGTGCTTTGCTGGATTGCTTGGCGGCACTGCTCAATGAGTATGCCAAAACCACAGTGATACCTGATGTGCAGGTGGAGTGTTTCTGCCGTAATCGTGCGCGGGCCATTTCCCAGCGGGTTAGCGATGTGGTTATTCAGGCTTTTATGCATGCACGTAATTACCCGAGCAGTCGTTACTTGTTGCAGGTGCAGGATTACTTCCAGATTTTAGAGCTTAAAGACGGGGTTGCCAGCCAGCATACAATGCCTAGTCTGGCAAGCCTTGAAACTTATTTGGGGCGTAACCAAGCAGAGTGCCTGCCTTGGCAAATTGATGAATACAGTCTGCAGGGGCATGCCTTAAAGTATATTTTGCCTTTAGCGCAGCCGCATAAGGTGCAGGTGTATTACCGTATCCAGGGTGAAGAAGCAGAGATACATGTGCTCGACGAGCGCAACAGTCTGTTTAAGCAGCGCCTAGCATTTACCACTGAACAAGCCTTGTTGATGCCCCTGCAACGCTTTTTTACTGCTTTGCAGTATCGCCGCTTTGCTACCGAAGTTATTGAACAGCCGAGCTTTGAGTTGCCGTATCAGCTTGAATACTATCGTTTATGGCCTGACGGTACCTACGCTGTGCAGCGTGTTGAGCCAGCACAACCTGCCTTGTTGGGTCAGGATACGTTTTACTCGGTACAGGCCATTATCAGCAGTGCTGGCGCGGTGACGCTCTACTGTAATCACCAAGAGTTTACCGAGCTTGAATATGGCGACAAGCTGTACGAAAAAGTTGCAGGTACTATTTTGGCGATGCGTCGCTCAGCCGAGCCTTATCCGTGTTATATCACGGATTTGGATTTATCCAGACGCTTGCCCGCCGAAGAGTTGCAAACCGTACGCTTTTTAAAGAAAAAAGCGGAGCTGGAGCGGCGACTCAATACCGCGATGCAAGCCTTTGTTTAAACGGATTCTCTGCTGTTTATAGTGGTGGGAAATCGAGCGCAACTTCTGCTTGTTCAGCAAAGATTTTGTTGAGCATGGCGTCTAAATATAGCTGCTCTGTAGCGCAATACCAGCGTTGCTCGGTGTGTAGGTAATCAAAATGAAATCCACCGCTGCGTGCGGCTAACCACAGTTGTTTAAGGGGTTCTTGACGGCTGAAAATCAGCTGGCTGCCATTGGTGAAAATAATGGTTAATATGCCGCCTTGGTTTTCTATATCTAAATCGAGTTCGGACTCATCAAACAAATCTTCTAGCTGCTCTTGCAGCGTATCAATCAGATCGTGAAATTGGCTTGAATTTAGGGACATTGGCTTTTCCTCGGGCAGGCTCTGAATGGTGCAAAGCTGCTAAACTAAAAATTAGTCAAGAACTTGCGGTGTGGGTATACTCGCAACAATTTATCGCAACAGTATAGGATGTTCCAGATGAAACGCCTTGCGCTTTCTTTTATTGGCTTGATTGCAATTTGCGCCGTGCTCAGTGGTTGTGGACAAAAAGGGCCACTGTATGATCCTGAAGACGAAAAAGCAGCCCACGAGCATCGCCGCGATCGTTATGAGTTATAGGATATTAATGTGAGTCAATTTGAGTATCGTGACGGTCTGCTATACGCCGAAGATGTAGCCTTGACCGAAGTGGCCAAGAAGTTTGGCACGCCTACTTATGTGTATTCCCGCGCTCATTTAGAGCAGCAATACAACAGCTACGCCGATGCCCTAGATGGTATGCCGCATTTGGTATGTTTTGCTGTAAAAGCCAACTCTAATTTAGCGGTTTTGAACGTGTTGGCACGACTAGGTGCTGGTTTTGATATTGTTTCTGGTGGCGAGTTAGAGCGTGTGCTGGCTGCTGGTGGGCAAGCCAATAAGATAGTGTTTTCAGGTGTAGGTAAAACTCGAGCAGAGATGCATCGTGCGCTACAGGTGGGAATTCATTGCTTTAATCTGGAGTCATTGGACGAGCTTGAGCGACTGCAAGAAGTCGCCGCAGAGTTGGGCGTGCAGGCGCCAGTCTCGGTACGCGTCAACCCCGATGTTGATGCGGGTACGCACCCCTATATTTCTACAGGTCTTAAAGATAATAAGTTTGGGATTGCCATCCATGAAGCAGAGGCGGTTTATCAGCGCGCGGCACAACTGCCGAACATCACCATTTTGGGTGTGGATTGCCATATTGGCTCACAACTAACCAGTCTTGAGCCCTTTTTAGATGCACTTGAGCGCGTGCTTATCTTGGTTGATCGCCTGGCTGAATTAGGCATTAACATTGAGCACCTCGACTTGGGCGGCGGCTTGGGTGTGCGTTATCGTGATGAAGAACCACCCTGTGCCGGTGACTACATTGCTCAAGTTAGACAGCGCTTGGCAGGTCGTAAGCTAACCCTTATTTTTGAACCCGGTCGTTATATCGCGGCCAATGCCGGTGTCTTGCTCACGCAGGTAGAGTATTTAAAACATAGCGCTGACAAAGACTTTGCCATTGTTGATGCGGCGATGAATGATTTGATTCGCCCTGCGTTGTATGAAGCTTGGATGGATATCAAGCCCGTGGTGCCGCGCGAAGGCACGCCACGCCACTATGATGTGGTGGGGCCGGTGTGTGAAACAGGTGATTTTTTGGGTAAAGACCGCCCGCTTTGTTTGCAAGAAGGCGATTTGCTAGCGGTGTGCTCGGCTGGTGCGTATGGTTTTGTGATGGCCTCTAATTACAACAGCCGCGGCCGTGCTGCTGAAGTGATGGTCGATGGTGAGCAAATGCAGGTTGTGCGTCAGCGTGAAACCATCGCTGAGCTCTATGCCAATGAGAGTTTGCTACCGGAGTAAATATGTTACTACGCTTTAGCAAAATGCATTGTTTGGGCGACGACTTGATGCTGGTTGAGCTGCTTAGTCAGCATGCGTTTATCAATCCTCGCCAAGTACAGCAGTGGTCATCGCGCGCACGTGGCGTAGGCTTTAAGCGTTTAGTGCTGATCGAAGTGCCGCGGCAACCGGAGGTGGATTTTAGCTGCCGCGTATATGCACAAGACGGCACGGAACTCGATTGCTCCTTTGTCGACCTATGCTGTGTGACTCGTTTGCTAATGGAAAAAAAGCTTACTACACAGCATGAGCTTAGATTCGATACCCGCACCGGACAGCAAAACACATGCTTATCAATTGATGGTTGGGTGAGCGTCGAATACCCGCTACAAAACTTTACCCAACTAGAATTTGCACAAAGCTGGCAGGTTGATCTGGGTGAAAACTATCAAGACACCAATCTAGCAGCAGCGCTATCTGTTAAACAGCAGGACGGGCAGCACAATAAGCTGCGTCTTGAATTAGTAAAGGATGAGCTCAGCCTTAGCCTGTGTTTTGAACAGCAAAAAGTAGAGTTGCGCGGCTTGGCTACGCGTACTTTTGAAGGACAGATTAGGATATGACTGATACCCAAGGTGAAGTGAAAATACTGGACGATGCGCTAGTGGCTGATTATCTGCGCCGGCATCCGAATTTTTTTCTAGCACAGGATGATCTGCTGGCAGATTTAAAAATACCCCATGCGCGCGGTACATCGGTGTCGCTGGTTGAACGGCAAATGGCTGTTTTGCGTCAACGTGGCTTGGACATGCGTAGTCGCTTAACGCAGTTGCTCGAAGTGGCCAGAGATAATGATCGTTTATTCCAGCTAACCCGTGATCTGACCTTACAGCTATTAGAAGCGGACAGCTTAGAGGCGCTGGTTGCCGCGCTGGAAGACAGCCTCAAGCAAAAGTTTAAAGTTGAGTTTGTTGGTTTAGTCTTTTTTGCGCAAGAGCCTTTAGCTGTGGGTCGCACAGAGACCTTGACTGATGCGCAAAAGAAAATCTCGGGTTTATTGGTGGGCATACCTGTGTGTGGTGCGTTGCGTGAGTCTGAGCTGCAGTTTTTATTTGGCGAGCAACAGGCGCAAAGTATCCAGTCGGCTGCAGTTATCAGTATTGCCCATAAAGAAAAGCTAGGGGTTTTAGCGTTAGGCAGTGAAAACCCGCAACAGTACAGCAATGCGGTAGATACTTTATTTTTAGACTATATTGCTCAAGTTGTCGCGCGTTTATTACCAACGTTGCTAGCGTCCACCAAGAATTAACATGCAAGTGCAGGTCGAGCAGTTTCTTAATGCACTAATAGCGCAGCGTCAGTTATCTGCCCACACCCACAGCGCTTATCAAAGCGATCTCAACCAGCTACTTGCATGGTTACAGCAACAAGCAATTACCGATTGGCAACACCTTGAACCTATGCATGTGCGCGCATGGATGGCTGAACTGTATCGTAGTGGGCATGCGGTGCGCAGCATCACGCGTAAACTTTCGGCATTGCGCAGTTTTTATCAGTATTTAATTGTAGAAGGCATGGCGAAAAACAATCCAGCGCAAGGGATTCGTCCGCCGCGTGGTGAAAAGCGCCTGCCCAAAACTTTAGATGTAGACCGAGTCGATCAGTTTCTTGAGCAACTACCGCAGCAAACGCCACTCGATAAGCGTGATCGGGCTATCTTGGAATTGTTATACTCCTCGGGTTTGCGTTTAGCTGAGCTGGTGGGGCTGGATTTGCCTGACTTGGACTTAGAGCAGGGCTTGGTGCGCGTGTTAGGTAAGGGTAATAAAGAACGTATCCTGCCTGTAGGCCGGCAAGCACGAGTAGCTTTGCAGAATTGGCTGGATGTGCGTGAACAGTTAACTAAGGATGCGGCAGCGGTTTTTGTCGGCGCGCGCGGACAGCGTATTAACCCTTCGGTGGTGCGCGAGCAAATTAGGCGCGCCGGTAACTTAGAGCTCGGGCAGCATGTGCATCCGCATATGCTGCGCCACTCTTTTGCCAGTCATGTTTTAGAATCTTCACAGGATTTGCGTGCGGTGCAGGAAATGCTTGGACATGCCAATATCAGTACTACGCAGATCTATACGCACTTGAATTTTCAACATCTAGCCCAGGTTTATGATCAAGCTCATCCGCGTGCTAAGCGTAAAAAATAACCCGCAGCAGCGACTGACTGAATGTACTGAATGCACTGAATGCACACATCACACTGTTGCATAACGGTTTTTATAGCTGGTGCGCAGCGCACAACTTTTCTGGAGTGCGCTAATCATTAATCGCTTGATAGTGTAAGATAGCAGCATCTTTAACAGAGCTTGTATACCCGCATCTATGAATATACTCATTGTAGGCCCCAGCTGGGTCGGCGATATGGTAATGGCGCAGACGTTGCTTATGTGTTTGAAGCAGTGTCATTCAGATTGCACTATTGATGTGCTAGCCCCAGAGTGGAGCCGGCCTATTCTTGAGCGTATGCCTGAGGTTCGCCAAGCGTTGAGTTTTCCGCTGGGGCATGGCGTATTAGACCTGCGCACTCGTCGCCGCATTGGTCGGCAAATGAAGGGGCAATATCAGCAAGCTATTGTGCTACCTAACTCTTTTAAGTCTGCTCTAACACCGTTTTTTGCGGATATTCCTGTGCGCACAGGCTGGAAGGGTGAAATGCGCTATGGATTGCTCAACGATCTGCGTACGCTGGATAAACAGCGTTACCCGCTAATGATTGAGCGGTTTATGGCCTTGGGCTATGACAAAAATACGGAGTTGCCCAAGCCTTATCCACGCCCGCATCTGGACGTTATTGCAGAGAATCGAGATGCAGCGTTACAAGCATTTAAGTTAACCACCGAGCAGCCCGTTTTGGCGCTCTGCCCAGGTGCTGAGTTTGGTGAAGCCAAACGCTGGCCGGCAGAACACTATGCTCAGGTTGCCGAGCACTATATTCGTCAAGGTTGGCAGGTGTGGATTTTTGGTTCTAAAAAAGATCATCCAGTAGGCGAGGAAATTCGAGCCCTACTTATTCCAGGTTTACGTGAAGAAGTGGCTAACTTAGCTGGAGAAACCTCTTTAGCTCAGGCTATCGATCTTATGTCCTGTGCGGGCGCCGTAGTGAGCAACGATTCCGGTTTAATGCATGTTGCAGCCGCGTTAAATTTACCTTTGGTGGCAGTCTATGGCTCGACCTCGCCCGATTTCACTCCGCCGCTTGCTGAACAGGTGGCGATAGTGCGCACGGGAATTGAATGCAGCCCCTGCTTTGACCGCACTTGCAGATACGGTCATTACAACTGTCTGCGACAGTTACCGCCATCGATGGTTATTGATGCGTTAGCCCAGCTGGTAGGTGTTCCTGTTACATTGCAGGAGTTAGACGGCTAGTGCGCGTGCTCTTAATTAAAACCTCCTCCATGGGTGATGTGATTCATAGCCTGCCTGCGCTGACTGACGCGCAACAAGCCATCCCGGGAATTCGCTTTGACTGGGTGGTAGAAGAAGGCTTCACCGATATTCCGGCGTGGCATCCTGCGGTAGATAGAGTTATTCCAGTGGCGATTAGACGCTGGCGTAAAAATCTTTGGCGTACTTGGCGCAGTGGCGAGTATCGCGCTTTTAAACAAACACTTAAGCAAGCCCAGTACGACCTAGTGCTGGATGCACAGGGTTTGAGTAAAAGTGCTTGGCTGACGCGCGGCTCGTCAGTACCCGTTGCTGGATTGGACCGCGCCAGTGCGCGAGAACCTTTGGCCAGCCTGTTCTACGACCGCCGCTATGCAGTCAACCCGCAATTGCACGCCGTTGAGCGTGTACGTTTGCTGTTTGCTCAAGCGTTGGGTTATCCCATGCCCGAAACGATTGGTGATTACGGTTTAGACCGCCAACAAATCGCACGGCAGTGTGCGGATGTGCCGAGCGAGCCTTATTTAATGCTGTTGCACGGTACAACTTGGCCGAGCAAACATTGGCCAGAAAATCACTGGCGCACTTTGGCGCAGCACTATAATGCGCAAGGGCTAATGATTTTATTACCGTGGGGAAATGCTGCCGAACAACAGCGGGCTGAACGCATTGCCGCTGATTTGCCCAGGGTGCAGGTGTTGCCAAAACTGAGCATCGCGCAAGTAGCGAGTTATTTAGCCGGTGCCAAAGCCTGTGTGGCCGTGGATACAGGGCTGGGACATTTAACCGCCGCCTTGGCTACGCCCTGTGTGTCTTTATATGGCCCAACCCGGCCTGAGCGCGTAGGGGCTTATGGTGAAAATCAAATTCATCTGTGTGCGACTGGCCCTTATGCGGGCAAGGGCGACAAAGAGCAGCCCTGTTTTGATGGGCTAGGTCCAGAGCAGGTAATCCAAGCATTGGCGCATTTAGAAAACACAGAAGACTGTTAAGTTATGCAATTAGCTTTTGTTTTATACAAATATTTCCCTTTCGGTGGTTTGCAGCGTGATTTTTTACGCATCGCCCTTGAGTGCCAAAAACGTGGCCATAGCATTCGGGTGTATACGCTGAGCTGGCAGGGCGAAATTCCAGAGGGTTTTGATGTGCGCGTAGCGTCCATTAACAGCCTGTTTAACCATCATAAATACGTTAAATTCCAACGCTGGTGGCAAGCCGATAATGCGCATAACCCAGTCGACCGTGTGGTGGGCTTTAACAAAATGCCTGGGTTAGATGTGTATTACGCAGCCGATGCCTGCTATGAAGATAAAGCTCAAAATCAACGCAATCCCCTGTACCGGATGTGGGGGCGTTACCAGCATTTTTATAATTACGAAAAAGCAGTATTTGAGCCGAGTGCGCAGACGCAGATTTTGATGATCTCAGCGCAGCAGCAGCCTTTGTTTGTCAAACATTATCAAACCCCTGCAGAGCGCTTTCACTTATTGCCGCCGGGTATTAGCCGCGATCGCCAAGCTCCGCCTAATGCAGCCGACATTCGCCGCGGCTTTCGCCAAGAATTCAAACTGGCTGATGATGATTTGTTGGTGCTGCAAATAGGCTCAGGCTTTAAAACCAAAGGGCTGGACCGTAGCTTAAAAGCCATGGCCAGCTTGCCGGAGGCCATCAAAAAGCGTACCCGACTGATTGTGATTGGGCAGGATGATCCCAAGCCGTTTTTGGTGCAAATACAAACTCTAGGTATTGCTAAGCACGTCAGTATTTTAAAGGGCCGTGATGATATTCCACGTTTTCTATTAGGTGCCGATATGCTCATACATCCAGCCTATAATGAAAATACCGGTACCGTGCTGTTAGAGGCGCTAGTGTCTGGCTTGCCGGTGTTAGTGACGGATATCTGCGGTTATGCTTATTACATAAAAGAGGCCGACTGCGGTCAGGTGTTGAGTAGTCCTTTCGCGCAGAAAAAACTTAATCAAACGTTGGTGCAGATGCTGGAAAACTCCGAGCAGCGCAAAGTCTGGGCGCAAAATGGGTTAAACTACGCGCAAAATGCCGATCTGTACTCCATGCCAGAGCGTGCCGCGGATGTGATTTTAAATGTAGCAGCGCAACCATTGCGCGATTGAATGCCTAGCAATAGGTTACTTTCAGTAAATAACAAGGTAGCGTCCCTAATGAAACCCTTTTTAGCCGAACCCTTTGCCAGCCTATGGGCACAGCAAGACATATTTGCTGCCGCTGAAGCCTTGCAGGGCCAGGTGTATCGTGAGTTAGAAGGGCGACGTACTCTGCGTACCGAAGTGGGCGGACACGGCTATTTTGTCAAAATTCATCGCGGTGTAGGCTGGGGTGAGATTTTTAAAAACCTGCTCACTGCTAAGCTGCCAGTGTTAGGTGCGCGTAACGAATGGCTCGCTATCGAACGCCTCAAACAGGCTGGCGTCGACACCATGACCGCGGTGGCCTTTGCTGAGCGTGGCAGCAATCCAGCCAAACAGCATTCCTTTATTATCACCGAAGAATTAGCACCGACCATTAGCCTAGAAGACTACTGCATGGACTGGCCGCACAATCCACCCCCGCCAGCCATCAAACACGCACTGATTAAGCGCGTTGCCACCATGCTCGGCACCATGCATCGCGCTGGGGTGAATCATCGCGATTGCTATATCTGCCACTTTCTTTTACACACGGATAAGCCCATGCAGGGGGATGACTTCAAGTTGTCCTTGATTGATTTGCATCGGGCGCAAACACGTAACGCGACGCCGCAGCGTTGGCGTAACAAAGATCTAGCGGCCCTGTATTTCTCCGCCTTGGATATAGGCTTAACCCAGCGCGATAAGCTACGCTTTTTAAAGAGCTATTTTGTCCAACCCTTACGCCAAGTCTTGCAGGATGAGGCGCAGTTGTTGAGCTGGCTTGAGGTCAAAGCAGGCCAGCTCTATGAGCGTAAACAGCGCTACGGGGATGCGCTCTGATGTCTGATTGGTATTTGCATTCTGACTATCAACATCTAAGAGAAGAGTTTGGCAGCTTGGAAGCGGTGTTTAATCTGCAAGGCGAGCGTGTCACCCACGACCCCATTTCTGAGGTTATACGCGTCAGTCGCGCGGCAGTGGTGTTTTATGTTAAGCGCTACCGTCGCGCCATTGGCTGGCGCAAGTACTTACCGCGCCAACGCATACAGGCTGAGTGGGAAAATCTAGAGCATTTTGCTAGCTGGGGTATTCCCACCGCACAGGTTATCGCCCATGGTTTGCAGCGCCGTGCTGGTGCGTTTGTGCGCGGGGCGATGATTACTAAAGAAATTCCTAATACGACGGACTTGGCTGCTTTGGCTCATGACGGCAGCCCGTTATTGCTGGATAATGACTGGGTGCACAGCGTTAGCCAGCAAGTGGCAGGTTTTACTCGTGCAATGCACCAGCAGAGCTTTGTGCATAATGATTTGAAGTGGCGCAATATATTGGTCGATGAGGCTGGCGCAGCCTATTTAATTGACTGCCCAACCGGTGGGTTTTGGTGGGGACCCTTTCTGCACTATCGGATTATCAAAGATCTAGCCTGCTTAGATAAAGTGGGTAAATATCATCTGAGTCGCAGTCAGCGCTTGCGTTTTTATTTGCAGTACAGTCAGCAGCAACGTCTTACCCCTACGGATAAAAAACGTATCGCTAAGATTATTAGTTTTTTTGCCGGGCGTGAATAAAGCGGTTTGGTTGTTTACAGGGCTAGGCGCAGGTCGCACAGAAGGCGTAACCCCACTATAATGCACGACTCTAAAAAGAGGATATGTCTTGCAGGATTATACAGACCCTAGTCTTGAGCCATTACTAGCCGAGCATCAGCTAAATGATTTTGCGGCACTGTGGGCGCTGCAACTTGAAGCCGTAGATGTGCCCAACACTGAACGTGGCGGCTGGAGCAGCGTGGCGCGATTACAGCTCGGGGATCAGGGTTTGTATCTTAAGCGACAAATCAATCATCTGACCCGCAGCTTTCGCCACCCCCTAGGCGAGCCAACCTTTGCGCGTGAGTTTCGCACCATACAACAGTATCAACGCTTGGGTATTCCCGCCTTAAAAGCAGCTTACTTTGCACAGCGCAAGGTTGGGAGCGAGCAGCGTGCCATTCTGATTACCTATGCGTTAGATGATTGGCAGGATCTGGATGATTGGTTTGAGCAGTGGCCAGAGCTGAGCCCGGCGGAACAAAAAGGCATTATCCACGCCTGCGCGCACTTAGCGAAAACCCTGCACACTGCGGGACAGATGCATGGCTGTTTTTACCCCAAGCATATTTTCCTGCAGCGCACCGACGAATCTGGTTTTGCCGCGCAATTGATTGATTTAGAGAAAACCCGCCCTCTGTTGTTAGGGCAGCGCGATCGTATTAAAGATCTTGAAACGCTGGTGCGCCGATCACAGCGCGTTTGGGGCGCAGAGCAGTGGCGTGATTTCTTGCACAGCTATTTAGACGATGGCGCCGCGGTTGAAAACTGGCTGAAGCGTTTACAGGCACGGCGCAAAGATAAGGAAAATCGCGCATGAATAGCTCGCTTTTACAGGGAAGAAGCCCCAGCTTGCCCCTAACCTTGGGACTGCATACCGGCGATAAGCTGGTTATTACTCAGTGGCTGCGCGTATTACCAGGGCAACGCTATGTCGGTCGGGGGACTTGGCAAGGGCGCAGTGTTTTAGCCAAGCTGTTTGTTGGTACAAAAGCCCAGCGGCACTTTCAACGTGAATTAACCGGCGTGCAAAGTTTGGCGCAGCAGCAGCTAAATACACCACAGCTACTGGCCAGTGATTTTGACGCTGCTTTTGGTGGCTGGATTTTATTTGAATATTTAGCAGACGCGCAAAGCCTTGAACAACAATGGCAGCAACATGCCGCTGAGCCCATGCTCAGCACCGCGCAAGAAAAAGTCTTAGCCCAAGCTCTCACCAGTATTGCACGCATGCATGCACAAGGACTGTGGCAAAAAGACATTCATCTGGATAACTTTCTGCTGCATAATCAGCAGCTGTACATCATTGATGGCGGCGCTATTGCTCAGCAAACGCTGGGGCAGCCGATTAACCAAGAAGCGGCACTAAAGAATTTGGCGGTGTTTTTCGCGCAATTGCCACGTGCACTCGAAGCCCATGTGCATGACCTATTAACCCATTACATGCAAACCAACGCCACTCACGCGCTGCCGTTGCAAGAGTTACACAGCAAAACTCAACAGGTACGTGACTGGCGCGTTAAAGACTACCTTAAAAAAACCGCACGCGATTGCAGCCTGTTTAGCGTGCGTAAAAACAGTCGCGGCATTACCGCTGTTCAGCGTAGCTATGTGGCAGAAATTGAGCCGTTGCTGGCTAATCCAGATCAGTTTATCGAGCAAGGGCATATCTATAAAACAGGCGGTGCAGCAACAGTGGCACGGGTCGAGCAGGGTAATAAAAGCTGGATTATCAAGCGCTATAACATTAAAAGTTTTTCGCATTGGTTAAAACGCTGCTGGCGGCCAACCCGTGCGTGGCATAGCTGGCAAGCAGCGCATCGCTTGCAACAGTTGGAAATCCCTGTTGCCAACACCATTGCGGTCAAAGAGCAGCGTACGCTGGGTTTGCGCCGAACAGCTTGGCTGGTGACCGAATATTGTGGTGAACAAGACTTGATTGCTCGCTTTCAGCCCTATATTGATAATGCCCAAGTGCCTGAAGCAGATTTAACGGCGTTGCAATTGTTGCTCAATAGTATGATTCGCGAAAAAATCAGTCACGGAGATCTAAAAGGACATAACATTCTCTGGCATAATGATCGCTGTTTATTAATAGACCTAGATGCGGTGCGAGCGCACAGCAGCCCGCGCAGCTTTGTACGTGCATTCAGTCGCGATCGTGCACGCTTATTACGCAATTGGCCGCAAGAAAGCCCATTGTATAAATTATTAGATCAGCACTTACCACAGCTGCTCGACAACTGAATTGAAGACTAAGAGGCAAAAAAGACCCATGGCACTGACTATTCTTGGCCTATCTGGCGCACTTAGCCATGACCCATCGGCAGCGTTATACATTGATGGAAAACTTATTGCTGCTGTTGAGGAAGAGCGTTTAGTACGCGACAAGCACGCAAAAAACCGCATGCCCTACGAATCTGCTAAGTTTTGCTTAGAGCAAGCCGGAATCACGCCAGACGATGTGGATGTGGTCGCCATCCCTTTTGCACCTATCAGCATTTTTGAAAAAGCCCGCTGGCATTACGCCAAGCGCTACTGGTACGCGCCGGATCGTGCTTTAGATGCTATTTTAATGGGCAATCGCCGCTACCAGCGTTATTACAAAAAAATCCAATGGTGCCTGCAGCAACTAGGTTTTGACTTAAAAAAAGTCACCATTAAACCTGTTGAGCACCACATTGCTCACGCCGCCAGCGCCTACCTGTGTTCCGGCTTTAAGGAAAAAACCGCCATCCTCGGCATTGACGGTAAGGGCGAATACGCCACTACCTTTTTTGGCTACGGCGAAAACGGAAAAATCCATAAAATTAAAGAGTTCTACGATCCAGACTCATTGGGCGGTCTTTACGGCGCTTTGACCGAGTTTCTTGGCTTTGAAATGCTTGACGGCGAATTCAAAGTGATGGGCATGGCGCCGTACGGTAATCCGGACCTATATGATTTATCGCGTTTAGCTAAGTTTGAAAACGGTGAGTTAGTCATTAACACCGAGTATGCCAACGTCATTGGCTTGCGTCGCTATAAAGAAAAAGGCAAAGGCTTTTACTTCTCACCTAAGCTCATTGAATGGTTAGGTCCAAAGCGCGAGGGCGATATCGCCGATGATCCTTACATCCATTACGCTGCCAGCGTGCAAGCGCTGTTTGAAAAGCTGGCGCTAGAAATGATGGATTACTATCTGGGTGACATTATCAAAGAGACCGGCCGCATCGCCTTTGCCGGCGGTAGTGCCTTGAACGTGAAACTCAACCAAAAAATTATTGCTCGCGATGAAGTTAAAGAGCTGTTTGTGCAGCCCGCGGCTGGTGATGCCGGTACCGCGGTAGGCGCTGCCGCCTATGTGTCACAACGCAAAGGCGTACCTGTTGAGAAGATGGAACACGTCTACCTAGGCCCTGAATACAGCAACGAAGAGATCATCGCCGCCTGTGCCAAACACCCAGGTCAGCCAAAGTGGCAAAAAATTGATAACGTCCCTGAACATATCGCCAAAATCATGGTGGAAGGCAATCCTGTGGCGTGGTTTCAAGGCCGCATGGAGTTTGGGCCGCGTGCCTTAGGTGGGCGTTCGATCATTGGCTGTCCAAGCGTTCCTAATGTGGCTGATCGGATTAACGCACAAATTAAGTTCCGTGAGCGCTGGCGTCCATTCTGCCCGTCGATGCTGGATACTGTGGCACCGAAAATGCTCAAGGTGGATCACCCATCACCTTTTATGACCTTTACCTTTGAAGTCAGTGATGAGTGGAAAGAGCGCGTGCCAGAAGTGGTCCACGAAGATGGCACGTCGCGTGCGCAAGTACTCGAACGCCAATACAACCCGCGCTGGTATGACCTGATGGTCGAGTTAGAAAAGCTCACTGGTAATGGGGTTTCGCTCAATACCTCACTCAACCGCCGCGGCGAAGCCATGGTCTGCTCACCCAAAGATGCATTGGATATGTTCTTTGGCTCGGATCTGCAGTATTTGATTATGGAAGATGTGTTGGTGGTGAAGGAAGGCACAGAGCATTAATTAAGTGATAAAAATAATGCCTCAGTTATTGAAAGTATTTGGGATACGCTACGAGTTTTAGGAGATGTTGATGTATATTCTAGGTGTTCATACGGGGCATGATGCTGCGGCCTGCGTATTTAAAAATAATGAACTAGTTGCATATGTTAAAGAAGAGCGGATAACAAGAATTAAAGGCGATGGACGATACTTTCATTTAAAAGCGATTGATGAGGCGTTGAAGATTGCAGGAATCAGCCGGAAAGAACTAACAGCGATCGCATTAACTCGGATGCACCTACCTTTGTCTGTCTATAAGTTTTCTAAGCTTAGCATGAAAGACAAAAAAAGAAGAATTGTTAATAAGGTTAAAAATCTATCTTTAGCAAGGTATTTATTGAAAAATAAAACCACTGATGCTTCTGAGTATGTGTGCTTCGAAAAGTTGAGGGCAGAGTTTGGGGTGAGTGAAAACGTAGATATTTTATTTTCAAATCACCATTTTTGCCATATTCTTTCATCCTTTAAATTTATAGACTGGGCCAATGACACTTTACTATTAAGCTGTGATGGTGGGGGGGATGGAGCACAGTATTCCGCGTACCATTATAATGGTAATGAATTAGTCGAGCTTTTTGGTGGTGAAGAAACAATCACTGAGGCACAACAAAATGAAGCGGCCTCAATAGGCTTGGCGTATTCTTATGCAACAGAGTTGTGTGGCTTCAAGCGAAATAGTCATGAAGGGAAAATTACTGGTTTGGCGGCGTTTGGCAAGCCTGTAGTAGCTAGTGAAGTTTGTAAGCTTTTTGAAATTTCAAGTTGTGGTCGAATTTACAGTAAGCTTACAGGAAAACAGAGGCTTGAAGAGCAGCTTGACGTAGTGTTTTCTGGGCTGAGTAAAGAAGAAATTGCAGCGTCAATTCAAAAAGCAACAGAAACCTTATTGGTTAGCTGGGTTATGGCTCTGCTGAACAAGACAGGAAGTAAGAAGTTAGCACTTAGTGGTGGTGTTTTTTCTAATGTTAAGCTTAATTATGAACTATCAAAATTAGAGCAGGTGCAAGAGATTTTTGTGGTTCCTGCTATGGGCGATGAAGGATTGCCAGTAGGAGCGTGTGTCAATTACTTGTTGAATCTGCATGGTTTACAGAAGCTGACAAGAAATCGACTAGATAATGTATACTTTGGGTTTCCATATAAAGCATCCAGTCTCAAGGAGCTTGCAATAAAAACAGGTTTTAGATTTATTGAGCAGCAGCCAGCTTTACAGGCAGCTACTTTACTTTCAGAGCATAAAGTGGGCGCTATCTTTTACGGTGCAATGGAAATGGGGCCAAGGGCACTGGGTGCTAGAACGATACTGGCGAATCCAAGTAAAAGAGATGTAAATGATAGTATTAATAATAGATTGCAACGAACGGAGTTTATGCCATTTGCTCCTTATGTGTGTGACAAAGATGCTAGAGATGTATTTTACATAGATGAAAAAATAGAATACGCCTGTAGATTTATGACTGTTGTCACTGAGGTAAAAGAGGAGTGGGTGGATAAAATAAGAGCGGTTGTTCATGTTGACGGAACAGCGAGACCACAAGTTGTTTGTAGAGATGATAATCCTTTGTATTATGATGTGTTGTGTGAGTTTAAAGAAATTACAGGGTTGCCTGTGTTGGTTAATACCAGCTTTAATGCCCACGAAGAGCCTATAATCAATACACCAGAAGAAGCGATTGCTGCATTGAAAGAGAATAGGGTTGATTTTCTTGTTTGTGACGATGGTGTTGTGTTAAGAGATTAGGGTTTTAAGTAGGAGTCAGCATGCTAAAGAAAGTGAGTGTTATTATACCGGCATATAATTACGCCCATGTTTTACCAAGGGTGATTAAGTCTGTAGCTCTACAGCTTGCAGAAGACTGTGAGCTGATTGTTATTGATGATGGATCAACGGATGATACTCCTCAGGTAATACGTCAGTTGCATGATCAGTTTCCTGGCCAAATTCGTAGTGAACAAAAAAATAATGGTGGAGCTGCATCTGCAAGAAATCGAGGCATAGAACTGGCCAGTAGTAATTGGTTTGTTTTTCTGGATGCTGATGATGAGATGGCAGAAGGAGCTCTTAAACAGATATGTCAATATTTAGAAGCTAACCCGGACAGCAGGTTTGTCATAGGTGGGCACATTTCAGTTAGTGATGATGGTAAATTCAGTCAAGTCATACCCGATCAGTTGGCCGCAAACCCAGTGGAGCGAGTGCGGAATTATTTGCTAGACAAGAAATTGTCATTATCAAATGGCGCTTGCGTCATGCATCGGGAAATATTCAAACATGGGTTATACCCTGAGCACTTTAGGAATGCGGAAGATATTCCAGTGTTTGCTCAAGCTTTGGCTCACACTAACTGTGTCATTCTGAAAGAGCCTTTGGCAATCATCCACAAGCACTCAACCAGTTTGCGGCACAATGTCCAATATGATATGGGCGTTGGAATGCAGCTGGTCGATGAGGTTTTTGAAACGGGCCGGCTGGGACCAGAGTTTAAGGAGCTCAAGGAAGAGTTTATTTCTCAAAGAGCATTATCTCTATTTCGAGGCTATTATGTGGCCAAGATGTACGAAGAAGCTAAACGGATGTATCGGATTGCGATTGTAAACAGATGGACATCAGTTTTTAAAATGTCCTATACAAGGAAATTTATAAGGATCATATTCAAATGAAACAGAGGATTTTACTTGAGCTCAAAACGCCAGAAATGGCTGCTTTTCTTTTAAGTATACTGTTGTCTTGTATAGCAATTGGAGGCGTTGTTACGATCGGTAAGGATGCTGCATTCTATATGGATATTGCGAGGGAGGTCAGTGAGGCAGGGGTTGTTGTTGCATTTGATCGGTTTAACTGGCCATGGATCAGTGTGTTATTCGCCTATACTCATAAAGCTACAGGGCTGGGCTTTGAAACAGTCGCTTATCTGTATTCAATATTTTTTATGGCGGGAATGTCGTACTTGCTGGTTTCTATGGTTAAAGAAAAAAATCAAGAAGCTGCGTGGTGGGCTGTGCTGTTGGTACTATCAGTTCCAGTATTTAACAGTTTTAGAGATGAAATTATTCGTGAAACAGGTTGTTGGTTTTTTGTGGTTTTGTCAATTTGGCTTGTTTCTAGGGAAAAAGAATTAAGCTGGACAACAGGAGTGTTGTTTCAAGTTGCTATTGCTTTCGCTATTTTATATAGATTTGAAGCGGTTTTTATACTTCTTGCAGTGTTTTTGTATTGTGTGTTTGAGTTTAGAAAGTTTGGTGTAAGAAATGTTTTTATAAGTCAGCTTAAAGTAAGCTGGATATATTTGTTGGGTGTCGGTGTTGCTGTTGTATTTTTTGCTTCATTGGAACAAGAAAAACTATCAAGGATAGTCCATCAGATTTCCCTTTTGAATCCGCTTTTAATTTTTTCATCGTTTATGGAAACGAGCGATAAATTAGCAGATGTCGCATTAATGAAATGGTCGTACTCTGATGCTCCAAAAATCCTGTTGGCAGGAATTGGTTTTGCGTTGTTGTATCGCCTGGTTACTTATATTGGGATTGCCAGTTTTTTTCTGGTCAGCCGGAAAGCGAGATATGAGGCTGTTAAACAATTCGCCAAGTTTCGCTTAAATACAATTTCTGCAGTAATTTACTTCTTTATTTTGTTTGTTTTTTTTATTCAAGTTAAATTTGTCAATTCGCGGTATATGGCTCTTCTGGTTATTTTGTTAATTCCAGCGCTTAGTGTTGTGATAGCCAAGATTTTTGCTGAATATCGAAAATGGGCTTATCTATTTATTGTTGCGTCGGCACTGGTTGCTATATCTAATGTTGTATCGTTTGGAGATAAAAAAACTCACTATTTAGAAGCTGCAGAATGGCTTCGAAATAATACAGCTGATGATTCTATTATTTATTATGAAGATGCGCGTGTTCAGTATTATGCAGGTAGAGGGTACGGGAAACATCATTCTGGAGATATTTCAACTATT
Organism: Thiopseudomonas acetoxidans; assembly: GCF_030362935.1. Classification (NCBI taxonomy): domain Bacteria; kingdom Pseudomonadati; phylum Pseudomonadota; class Gammaproteobacteria; order Pseudomonadales; family Pseudomonadaceae; genus Thiopseudomonas; species Thiopseudomonas acetoxidans. Next base: position 57,538 of record NZ_JAUCDY010000005.1, on the reverse strand, counting down.
TCAGATGCAGATAAAAATTTATATGAATACTTTGTTGTTGAGCAAAGCTTAAAAGCAGAAGGGAAATATTTCCTTGAGCAGGGTTTTGATATTATGAGTAGTTTTTCATCGAAAAAGAAAACGATTTTTATTCTTCAAGCTATAAAAGGATAGGTTTATGGTGGCCATTTTTTTTGAATTTACTCAGGAAGAATAAATTTTATGCTAAACGGTCGCTTTTCTATATAGCTAAATGTAATGCTCCAGCTCTTTGGTAATTTCTCCGTTAAACAGTGGGGATTACCATGGCATTTTCCTTTGATGATAATACCTGGCAGGAATTCAGTAGGACATTACATGATTCTTTTTCTTGAAAGCCAGTAGCCGTCAGTCTTGTCTTTGTTAATATGCACCCAGTTTCTCTTTCTCAGGCCCTTACTCAAAGGGCCTTTTTTTATCCGCATGTCTGAAACATCAATCAGTCCCAGCTCCCCTTCTGGCGTGAGCACCACATTACCCAAGTGCATGGATCTAAAGTAAATACCTAGATTTTGCACTTTTTCGACAAAAGCAAAAAACTGCTCACGAATATCTTCGGGGCAGTCACCTTCGCCATCACGTAACTGGCGTAGAGTCAGGCCGGGTAAAGGATGGTAATGCACTGCATCACGCTCAATGCTGGGTATGCGGTATACCTGAATGATTTTCGGGCAGGGAATACCTAGCTCTTCTAGCTTCTTGGCATTGTCGGCAAAACGCTGTGCGTAGGGCCAGATAGCGGCAGAGCTGATCAAACGCTTGCGACGGAACAGTTTTAGAAAAGTGCCGTCTTGCAGGATGATTACTTTGTCGCCAAAGCCGTCTTGTTCTATGACTTTGCCTTGGTGGCGCAGGGCGAGGTAGTCTTCGTGATTTAGCAGTTGCATAGTTTTTCCATTGTCTGAGCCGCGCAGTTTACCTTAAATCATTCATCACGGCATCTGTACGAGTGCTCATGTTGCTTAGTTTGCGCTCAATAAATTGCCTGCCCTTGTAGTACCTGCTTGCTATACTGTGCGGCATTCTTTTGCTTACACATCAAGGCGTATTGCTCTATATGTTTAGTTTTTTCCGTAGTTGGCGTGAACGCGGTTGGTCTTCTATTTCTGCTGAGGACTACAGCGCAGCTTGGCATCGTTGGGGTGGCAGCGTGGCTACGCACCCTGATTTTGTCGCGCGCCTGTCTGAGCTTTCCTCCATATCTGTTGCTTACTTGGGTTGGCTAGTGGATGGTGAGTTGCAAGCGGTTATTGCCGTGTGGGGTCGTCACCTTGCTTTGTCTAAGTCGGGCTTAAAACAGCACAATAAAAGACGGTTTTTCGATCTGGGTAATGCCGAGGTGATTATTCCGCAGGCTGCTGGCTCTCAGGTCAGTGTGCGGCACCAAGTGCGTTACGTATCGGAGCTTAATCACGGCCGAATCAGCACGCTTAAACAGCAGCAAGAAGGTTTGGCTTTGGCACGAAAACCAGAAGATTACAGCAAGAAATTTCGTTACAACCAGCGTCGTGAATTGCGTTTACTGGAAGAGCAGGGCGGTAAGATTTTACCTTTTACTGAGTTATCGAGTGCTGAGCAAGCAGCAATGTATATTGACTTGTTTGAAAAGCGTTGGGATTTTGCCGCGCCGGGTAAGGAGCATTTAGCTGAGGTGCTGGAGCTGTTGCGTCCTTTTGTAACGGGTTCTTTTATTTGTATCGATGAGCTGCCAGCGGCCGCACAAATTCTTTACCGGGTGGAATCGCCTGAGTGGATTAGTGTTGAATATATCAATGGCGGAGTGGATCCGCAGTTTAGTGCGCACAGTCCTGGTAGCGTATTGAGCTTTGTAAATACCCAAGCTGAGTGGGCGTATGCACGGGAGCAGAATAAACCGCTACGTTACTCGTTTGGACGCGCCGATCGTGAGTACAAAGGCCGTTGGTGTAACACTGCCCCTGTCTACGAGGTGCGCTAATGCAGAGCTCTTAGCAGCCGGTATTTCTTAAACAGTTCTCCCGCTGCTACCCTGCATCCTTTATCTCCGCTATTGATTTCATTTTTCTTATCGAGCCTGCCGAGAAGGTAATCGCTGTTATTTTTGTGTAATAGCGCTGTATATGTTGCTTTTTTTATATAAAGCAACGAAGATGTTGCTTGATCTAATCAAAAGCAACCTGTGTATTTGCCATGCCTTCACTATTAGAACAAATTAAAGCGCGCCGCTTGGCGCTGGGTCTGCGCCAAAGTGATATGCAAGAGCGCACCGCTATGCTGCGACAGCAATATCAGCGCTTGGAGTCGCAGGGCAATCCGCGTTTAAGCAGTCTTGAGCAGGTGGCAACTGGGTTAAATGCTGACTTAATGCTCATACCTCGTGAAAAAAAATATGCTGTTTTAGCCCTGTTACAAGATGACGGTAGCCCCGAAAAGCAGCCTTATGAAGATATTTGGCAGGGTATCTTGGGTGATTTAGATGACGACGATTAGCGTGCTTAAAGTAACGCTCCACGGGCAGCTAGTGGGGCACTTGGTGGGTGAGAAAGGCGGGCGCAACACACTGATTTTTCATAGTGTTTTCCAGCAAGACTCAGATAAGCCAACACTCACCTTGGCGGCTCACCCACGTTTTCCAAAAGCAGATGTTTTTTTTAGCACGCCATGGAAAACTCAGTTTGTTTTGCCTCCCGTATTGTCGAATTTGCTACCCGAGGGGGCTTTAAGGGAGCTGTTGTTGCAGCGCTTGCAAATACATACAAGTCACGAATTCGAGCTGTTAGCTCATTTGGGTGGTGATTTACCCGGCGCTTTAGTGGTCCAGCCAGTGTTGGCAGAAGAGGTGCCGCAAGAAGTGTTGGCGCTGAATAAAAAAGCGGTTGTGATAGCGCCTGAAGCCACTTTGCCGAATAACAAGTTTTCGTTAGCCGGTGTGCAAATGAAATGGTCATTGCAAAGGCAGGGCGATCGTTTCACCTTGCCTGGCAAAGGAGCGTTTGGCGATTGGATTATCAAAACGCCTTCTTTTCATCATGCGGGCGCACCTGTTAACGAATACACCGCTATGCGGCTCGCCCAGCTTGTGGGTGTGGAAACTCCGGAAATATGCCTAGTAGAGCTGAGCCATATTGAGGGCTTACCACCCATAAAACTGCCAGATGAGCCTTTTGCCTTTGCTATTAAGCGCTTCGATAGAGTGGCTGGGCAGCGCGTACATACTGAAGATTTTGCCCAAGTGCTGTTGATGCAGCCGCGGGATAAGTACCAAGCAGCTAACTATGAGCAAATGGGTCGATTGCTATATGAGTTTTCAGGTAATGGATTAGCTGATGTGCAGCAGTTTGCTAAACGTTTACTGGTGAACATTTTGCTAGCCAATGGTGATGCCCATCTTAAAAACTGGAGTCTCATCTATCCTGACCAAAAAACACCACGTCTTGCGCCTGCTTATGATCTAGTGACTACAAAAGTTTATATTCCCGGTGAAAAAGGGGCCGCGCTTAATATGGTTAAAACTAAAGCGTGGGAGAGCTTATCGTTGGCCCATTTTGAGCGTTGGAGTCGTAGAGTCGGGGTTTCTTGGCCCGTGGTACAGAAGCAGCTTGGACAATCTATGGAGATGGCGCGTGAATTTTGGCCGCGGGCCCTTGATGAGCTGCCTATGCACAGCACACATAAGGCACAATTAAAACAGCATTGGGCGAGCTTGCATTTGGATTTTAGAATACAGTCCTAGCAGTGCATGTACGGCTCCGCTCGTGTCATAACTGTTTGTTATACTGCCGTGCCACATCCACCATCTACGAGGTACGTTAATGCAGAACCGTAAACAGCAGCTTCTTAAGCAGCATCGTCGGCAAAAACGCATCAGTATGTTGGTCATTGTTGCGTTTGTGTTGTTATTGACCCTTTTTGTGAAGTGGTGGTTGCTGCCGGTTGGGTTATTGGTGGCTTGGTTGATTCATGAAACTTGGTTTGCGGACCATTTGTTTTATGCGCCGAGCGAGGATTATCGTTATCGGTTTCCTGAAAGCGCGCCAAGTTGGCAGCTAGAGGTTGCTCATGGCTGGCTTAAACTGCCGGATAATGCTGAGATCACGCCAGAAAGCACGCTTATCCTCGAAATTCAGCTTAAAACTGGGATTCTGGGGCGTTTGTTTGATCCGCTGGTGCATGTGGGTGATGACCAGCAGGTGTTTGAGCGAGGTGCGCAAGGTGTGCGTTACCTAAATTTAACCGGCCAAGCGCAGGAGCTACAAGAGCAAGGGCTGCACATCAAGGGCGAGTATTGTCAGCTTGCCAGCAGCGCAAAACTCGTTGCGTTTAATGTGCTTAATCCAGCAGCGCAGCGCCTGATGATTCTGGCGCCTCATGCCGATGATGCGGAGTTGGCAGCTTTTGGTTTATACAGCCAAGCGCGTGAGGTGAGCATTGTCACGCTGACGCAGGGTGAAATCGAGGCTGAGTATTATCAACGTTTAGGTCTTAGCAGTGAGCAGGCGGCCACGCTTAAGGGGCGCTTGCGTGCTTGGGATAGCATGGCGATTCCTTTATGGGGTGGCGTGCCGCAAAGCCAGTGTGTACAGCTGGGTTATTACTGCTTGCAGCTGCCGCAAATGGCGAAGCAGCCTGAACAGGATTTTGCGTCGCGCGAGTCTGGCGAGGTGGATATTCGTACAGTACGTCAGCATAATCCATTCGCTTTGCCTGGCGATACAGACGGTCGGCCGAACTGGACTAATTTAATTGCTGATTTGCGCGCCTGCTTGGAACATTATCAGCCGGACATTGTTGTGCTACCGCACCCAGAACTTGACCCGCACGCTGATCATATTGCTACGGGGCAGGCATTTTTCCAAGCGGTCCAGCAAAGCGTTTACAAACCCAGCGGCTTATTGCTGTATGCCAATCACTTGCATGATAACGACCGTTGGCCGATGGGTAATGCCAATACCGGTGTCGCCTTGCCGCCGGCGATGATTGAATTGTCGACAGATCAGCTGTATTGCTATGTGCTCAGTGCGCAGCAGCAGATTGATAAAGCGCAAGCGCTATTGATGCAGCATGATTTGCAAACTCCGTTAACGCTGAAACGACGCTTACGCCGTCTGGTTCAGCGCTGGCTCACGGGCCGTCAATGGCCTAAGACCGGTGATAATGAGTTCTTGCGCAAAGCCGTGCGCAGGCACGAGCTGTTTTGGTACCGCAAGCTCTAATAGGCATTACACCGGATTCGGACAATCAATAAACTGATGCTCAATCCCAAAGCGTTCTGCTATCCACTCGCCAAGGGCTTGCACACCATAGCGTTCGGTTGCGTGGTGGCCAGCGGAGAAATAACTGAGATCGTTCTCCAAGGCGCTGTGGGTGCTGTGCTCTGAAATTTCGCCGGTAATAAACGCATCAACGCCTGCAGCAATGGCGTGCTCGATGTAACCCTGTGCTCCACCTGTGCACCATGCGACGGTACGAATGGGTTTTTCGCAATCAATCACCAGCGGCGTGCGTGCCAGTTTTTGCTCGATGAGTTGAGCAAATTCTTGGCTCGTCATAGGAGTGTCCAGCTCACCAATTAAACCAACGCTGCGTGGATTATTTGCTTCCAGTGGCCCAGTAACGTTTAAACCTAATAACTTGCCCAGCAATGCGTTGTTGCCGACCTCGGGATGGATGTCCAAGGGCAGGTGGTAGGCCAATAGATTAATGTCATGCTGGATAAGACTTTTGATACGACGGTGTTTCATGCCGACGATACAGGGGTTTTCGCCTTTCCAAAAATATCCGTGATGCACCAAAATAGCGTCGGCTTGCTGTTCAATGGCGGCATCAATTAGAGCTTGGCTGGCGGTTACTCCGGTAACCAGACGTTTGATTTGTGGGCGACCCTGTACTTGTAGTCCGTTGGGGCAGTAATCGCTGATACTGGCTGCATCTAAGTATTTATCAAGTGCGGCTAAAAGTGTTGTGGTGCTGACATTCATGGGTAACCCCTGCAAAATTAACGTATTTCTTTATTAATGCGCACTATAATATAGCGTTTTGCGCTAATGGTTAAATTGTCGGGTATGTTTATGCGTAGGCTTTTACGCCACTATGGCTGGCCGCTAGTCAGTGGTTTGCTGTTTGCTGCACTGATTATGGTTTTATTTCCCAGCTGGATTGGGCTATCTAAAAATAGGCTGCAAGTACAGATTGCACCCGACTATACACATGCGCGTACGGGACCGGAATCCTATGCACATGCGGTGAGCATGGCCTCTCCTGCGGTAGTTAACCTCTATAGTACTAAGATGGTCAACAAGGCCATTAATCCGCTGCATGAGGACCCTTCGCTGCAGCATTTTTTTGGTGATAATTTACCGCAACAGAGGCGTTTAGAGTCTAGCTTGGGCTCTGCGGTGATAATGAGCAAAGACGGTTACCTACTCACCAATAACCATGTAACTGCTGGAGCTGAGCAGATCGTGGTGGCGTTAAAAGATGGGCGTGAGACCTATGCCAGAGTCATAGGCAGTGATCCAGAAACAGATTTAGCGGTTTTGAAAATTAATTTGACTGATTTGCCGGCGATTACCTTGGGGCACTCGGATAGCGTGCAAATTGGCGATGTGGTGCTGGCGATTGGTAACCCCTATGGCGTGGGGCAAACAGTGACCATGGGCATAGTGAGTGCGACTGGACGCAATCAGTTGGGCATTAATACCTACGAAGACTTTATTCAAACCGATGCGGCGATTAATCCCGGTAACTCGGGCGGTGCATTAGTGGATGCGCGAGGGAACTTGCTGGGTATTAATACAGCTATTTTCTCGCGTTCGGGTGGTTCGCAAGGTATAGGTTTTGCGATTCCGGTGAAGTTGGCGATGAGCGTGATGAACTCCATTGTTGAGCACGGTAAGGTGGTTAGAGGCTGGCTCGGTATTGAGGTGCAGGCGTTAACCGCGGAGTTGGCAGAGTCTTTTGGTTTGCCTGAGCGTTCGGGCATTTTGGTAGCAGGTGTGTTTCGTGATGGTCCCGCGGCTAAAGTCGGTTTGCTACCCGGTGATGTCATTTTAGAAATCGCTGGTGAAGCAGCGCATGATGGGCGTATCTCGATGAATCAAGTGGCGCGCATGAAGCCGGGCGAGAAAATGAGTTTAAAGGTCTTGCGTGAAAATAAGCAGCTGACCTTTAAAGCTGAGGTGGGCGTACGGCCTATCATTGCCAGCCCAAAGCAGTAGTCTGTTGCCACCCAGAGTTAGCGCTAGCCCCATCTGCGTCCTTAAATCAGCTGCGTAACGCTTAGCGTTTTAGTATAGTCTAGGCAGTATTTATATGATTTTAGTGCCATTCGTTGGAGAAGAGTTATGTCAGAAGTGCGTCATACCAAGGTATTGATTTTAGGTTCAGGGCCTGCAGGCTACAGCGCTGCAGTGTATACCGCGCGGGCCAATTTAAAACCGCTATTAATTACCGGAATGCAGGCAGGTGGCCAGCTGACCACCACGACCGATGTAGACAACTGGCCGGGCGGCCCAGAAGGATTAACCGGCCCAGAACTGATGGTGCAGATGCAGGCACATGCTGAACGCTTTGACACAGAAATAGTGTTTGATCATATCCATACCGCTAAGCTCGATAGCAAACCCTTTACCTTAATTGGTGACAGTGGCACCTATACCTGTGATGCGCTGATTATTGCAACCGGTGCTAGCGCGCGCTATTTAGGCCTGCCTTCCGAAGAGGCGTTTAAAGGCAAGGGTGTCTCGGCCTGCGCCACCTGTGACGGTTTCTTCTATCGCAATCGTGATGTAGCGGTGGTGGGTGGTGGTAATACGGCGGTAGAAGAAGCGCTGTATTTGTCTAACATTGCTAATAAAGTCACCCTAATTCACCGCCGTGAGACCTTCCGTGCGGAAAAAATCCTGCAAGACAAGCTTTATGCGCGGGTTAAAGAAGGCAAAATTGAGCTGGCATTAAATGAGCAACTCGATGAAGTGCTAGGCGATGACATGGGCGTCACCGGTGTGCGCGTACGTCATAACGACGGCAGTACCCGTGAACTAGCCGTAGACGGCGTATTTATTGCTATTGGTCATTCGCCCAATACGGACTTGTTTACCAACCAGTTAGAGATGAAAGACGGCTATTTGGTGGTTAAAAGCGGTCGTGAAGGTAATGCTACAGCCACTAGCATTGAAGGTGTTTTTGCAGCCGGCGACGTGGCGGATGATGTCTACCGTCAGGCGATTACCTCAGCAGGTGCGGGCTGTATGGCGGCTTTGGATGCGGAAAAATATTTGGATAGCCTAGAAGCATAACAGCAGGTGCGCGCTATGAGCCTTACGCAAAATGCAGCAAAAAAAATACTGGTCACCGGGGGTGCGGGCTATATTGGCTCGCACACTTTGGTTGAGCTGTTCGCCGCAGGCTATGAACCGCTAGTGCTGGATAACTTGTGTAACTCTAGCCGAGAGTCGTTAGCTCGTGTTGAGCAAATCACGGGACATCAAGTGAGCTTTATTCAGGGCGATATCCGTGATGCTGCCCTGTTAGAGCAGGTTTTTGCCGAGCACAGTGTTCGTGCAGTGGTGCATTTTGCCGGTCTTAAGGCGGTGGGTGAAAGCGTTGAGCAGCCACTGAGCTACTATGACAACAATGTACATGGCAGCCAGGTTTTGTTGCAGGCGATGCTTAACGCCGGTGTGTATCAGTTGGTATTTAGCTCCAGCGCCACTGTCTATGGTGAGCCGGCAGAAATGCCAATCAGTGAGCAGTGCCCTGTGGGTCGACCGACCAATCCCTATGGTCGTTCCAAGCTGATGGTGGAAGATATTTTGCGTGATTTGGCCATCAGTGAACCACGTATGCGTATTGCTGTTTTGCGCTATTTTAATCCTGTGGGTGCGCATAGTAGCGGCTTGATCGGCGAAGATCCCAATGGCCTGCCTAACAATTTACTGCCTTATATCGCGCAAGTTGCAGTGGGTAAACTCCAGCAGTTGTCTGTTTTTGGCGATGATTACGCCACTGCCGACGGCACCGGCGTGCGCGACTATATTCACGTGGTGGATTTAGCCCAAGGGCATGTGGCGGCGCTGGCTTATTTAGCCAAGGAGCCGGGTGTGCATACTTGGAATCTGGGCACTGGCAAGGGCTACTCTGTATTGGAAATGGTCAAAGCCTTTGAAGAGGCCAGTGGTCAAAGCGTGCCTTATCAAATTGCACCCCGTCGTGCCGGTGACATCGCTCAGTGCTATGCCAATCCTGACAAAGCCAAGCGCGAACTTGGTTGGCAAGCGCAGCTGGGGCTGTCGCAGATGATGCAAGATACCTGGCGTTGGCAAAGTCAAAATCCGCATGGGTTCCGTTAACTAGCAGCATGAGCAATAACGACTGGTACATTGTTCTTACCAAGCCACGGCAAGAATCCCGCGCTGCTCAGCAGTTAGAGAATCAAGGTGGTGAGGTGTTCCTGCCTATGCTTGAGGTTGAGCGCATCCGGCAGGGCAAGCGCATAAAAAAAATCGAAACTTTGTTTCCCGGCTATCTGTTCTTGCGTGTTGGCGAAGATGACATGTTGCTGAGCCGAGTACGCTCGACATTTGGCGTCAACAAGCTGCTCACCTTTGGTGCAGAGGTGATGCAAATACAGGATGCGTTGATCGAAGATTTGCGTACAAGACTTGCCCAGCGCGAGAGTGCTCCCGCCTTTAAACAGGGTGATGTGGTTACTCTAGCTGATGGACCCTTTCGAGATTATCAGGCTATTTTTCATCAATATAACGGTGAGGAGCGCGCCGTTATTTTGATTAAACTGCTAGGGCAACAAAACCAATTACTGATTGATTTAGCCCAGCTATACCCAAAACTTTAGGAGAACTTATGCCAGCACAGGTTATATCAGGGCCGCAGTTTTTTAATGCCGGTTTTCAGATGGTTTTACGTCCTGGGCTGCGCAAGTTTGTCCTTATGCCCTTTACGATTAATCTGCTGGTATTCGTGGCTTTGGTGAGTTTTGCAGTACAACGATTTAATTATTGGGTGGCTGAATTAATGCCTAAGCTGCCCAGTTGGCTTAGTTTTCTTGACTATCTGCTCTGGCCGCTGTTTGTGCTGTTGGTGTTATTGATGATTTTTTTCACCTTCACCACCCTAGCGAATTTAGTGGCTGCGCCTTTTAATAGTTTCTTAGCGGAAAAAGTAGAAGTAGTTGCGCGCGGACATGATCCTTTCCCATCATTTAGCTGGACCGAGCTGCTGGCGATATTGCCGCGCACTATGATGCGTGAGCTACGTAAGCTGGGTTATTTTCTACCGCGCAGTCTGGGATTGTTTATTCTGTCGTTTATTCCGGGAGTAAACCTCATCGCTGCGCCGTTATGGGTGCTGTTTAATATTTGGATGATGGCGGTGCAGTATCTGGATTACCCAGCGGATAACAATAAAGTCGACTGGCTAGCGACCCTGCGCTGGATTCGTGAGCATCGCTGGGCCAGTTTAAGTTTTGGTGGGGTGACGTATTTGGCACTGATGGTGCCAGGATTTAACCTGATAGCCATGCCTGCTGCTATTGCTGGTGCGACGCTGTTGTGGGTTGAGAATAATCCGATTGTAACGCAACAGTAGAGTGCGGCTATAAATTACCAGTTCTAGGCTTGTGAGTGGGCGCGCAAGCTTAGTAGTACTGCGCTCAACTCCTGACGCCAATCTAATGGATTAATGCCGAATTTCTCACTAAATAACTGATTATCAAGCACTGAGTAGGCAGGTCGCTTTGCAGCCGTAGGGTAGTCGGCGGTGGTGATAGGGTTTAGTGATGGCTGAGCAGCAATTAAGCCCAATTGCAGTGCCTGGGCAAAGATTTCCGTAGCAAATTCATACCAAGTGCAGCTTGGTGTGCCGCTGTAATGGTAGGTACCCCAAGGCTGGCTGGGATTCGTTTGATATAGGTTCACGATGCGCCACAAAGCCATTGCGATACTGCGTGCGGAGGTTGGGTTGCCATGCTGATCGTCTACCACGCTTAGTTCAGTGCGGGTTTGTGCTAAGCGCAGCATCGTTTTAACAAAATTATTGCCATCAATGCCAAAGACCCAGCTGGTGCGCAGAATAATATGCTGTGGGCAGTGTTGTGCTATCGCCTGTTCGCCAGCGAGTTTGCTAGCGCCGTAGATGCTTTGTGGCTGACACAGATCGCTCTCGCAATAAGGCTGTGCTGCCTGACCAGAAAACACATAGTCAGTGGAAATATGCAGTAACGGGATATTGGTTTGTTGAGCAGCATGCGCCAAATGCAGACAGGCATCACGATTGACCGCATAGGCGCGTTCGGTATCGGTTTCAGCTTGGTCAACTGCAGTGTAAGCGGCCGCATTAATAATTAGCGCGGGCTGATATTCAGCTACGGCTTGGTTAACCTGTGCAGCACTGCTGATATCCAGCTCGTGCGAGCCTAGAGCAATGAGCTCGAAAGCCGGTGGTGCTTGGCGTACTAGCTCATGACCAACCTGACCGCGAGCACCAATGATTAAAACACGCATGGTAAATCCTGCAAGTTAGAGTGAGTGGCGCAGCAAATCTTTGAGTAATGGCAGTTGCTTGTCTTTCTCTGAGAGCAACGGCAGTGTGATGGGCCAATTAATATTAAGCTGTGGATCGCTCCAAAGTACACCTGCCTCATCCTGCGGATCGTAGTATTCAGTACAGCGGTAATGAAAGTCGGCACAGTCAGAAAGTACGCAAAAACCATGGGCGTAGCCGGGTGGAATCCACAGCTGTAAATGGTTTACATCGCTTAATTCGATACCAAAATACTGACCAAAAGTAGGTGACCCAGGATTAATGTCAGCTGCGACGTCATAAACCGCACCCTGACTCACATTAATGAGCTTGCCTTGTGGCTTGGTCTGTTGGAAATGTAGACCACGCAGGACACCTTTTTGTGAGCGTGAGTGATTGTCTTGCACAAAGTTGGCAGCAATACCAGCTTGGCGATAGCGCTCAGCCTGAAAGGTTTCTAAGAAAAAACCTCGTGCATCTTTAAAAACTTTAGGCTGAATAACCAGCACGCCGGGAAGATTGGTTTGTGTGATTTGCATAGTTAGCCTGTTTATAAATGCTTATTTTTAAAGTTGACTTTATAAAACAAAGGGGGCTGGGGTCTATGTTAATAACGCCCAGCTTCCTTAGGGCTGTCTAGCCCAGTATGCGTTGCAAGTATTGACCATAACCTGTTTTTTCCAAGGCTTTGGCTTGCTCGGCGAGTTGCGCCGCATTGAGCCAGCCGTTGTGGTAAGCAATTTCCTCTAAGCACGCCACTTTGAGTCCTTGGCGGGCTTCGATGGTTTGTACAAATTGCCCCGCTTCCATCAACGAGTCGTGTGTGCCCGTATCAAGCCAAGCAAAGCCTCGACCTAACCGTTCTACATGCAGATCGCCACGCTGCAAATAGGCATTGTTCACATCGGTTATTTCTAGTTCGCCACGAGCAGAGGGTTTGATTTGTTTAGCTATGTGGGTGACATCGTTGTCGTAAAAATATAAACCGGTAACGGCGTAGTTAGATTTTGGTTGTTGCGGTTTTTCCTCGATGGAGACTGCTTTACCGTTCTCATCAAACTCAACCACACCAAAGCGCTCAGGGTCGGTAACGTGATAGCCGAAAATAGTTGCACCAGACTGGCGCTGTATGGCCTGTTTGAGCGTGGCGCTAAAGCCGTAACCATAAAAAATATTATCACCGAGAATAAGACACACATTGCTGGTGCCAATAAAGGTTTCACCGATGATAAAAGCTTGTGCCAAACCATCCGGTGAAGGCTGCTCGGCATAGCTCAGCTGTACGCCAAACTGACTGCCATCACCCAATAACTTGCGGAAATTAGGCAGGTCGTCGGGTGTCGAAATAAGTAAAATATCGCGAATACCTGCCAGCATTAATACCGATAACGGATAGTAAATCATCGGCTTGTCGTAAATGGGCAGCAATTGTTTGGAAATGCCTTGGGTGATGGGATACAGGCGTGTGCCGGAACCGCCAGCCAAAATAATGCCTTTAGTTGTGTGGGTGTTATGCATGGGCAGCCAAAGTCTCTTTATTTTCTACGATGATAGCGAGTATATAAGACTTTGCACTGTAATGAAGCCATAGAGCCTTTGGCTGGCAATGGTTTATTATATGAGGCGCTAACATTATTCAGCGTTTCCTATAGCTACTTTGTTCAAACACAAGGCTTACCTTCATGATTCAGTCCAAGCTTCCTGATGTGGGTTTAACCATCTTTAGTCAAATGTCGCAGCTCGCACAGCAGCATGGTGCGCTTAATCTGTCGCAGGGTTTTCCGGATTTCCAGGCGCCCGAACCCTTAATTGCCGCCTTGGGGCGTTATGCACAAGCTGGGCACAATCAATACGCCTCCATGGTAGGTGTTGCGCCCTTGCGTGAGCAGCTAGCGCAAAGTATCACGCAGCTTTATGGCGCTACACTGTGCCCGGAGCAGGAGCTCACCATTACGCCCGGCGCAACTCAGGCGTTGTTCTGTGCCATACAGGCCATCGTCGGACTGGGTGATGAAGTCATAGTGTTTGATCCCTGTTATGACAGTTATGCACCGGCCGTGCGTTTGGCAGGAGGACGTACAGTACATGTGCCGCTAAGCAGCGACTTTAGCTATGACTGGCAGGCTTTTGCTCAAGCGCTTTCGCCGCGTACGCGTTTGGTTATTATCAATAGCCCGCACAATCCCAGTGGTGCCACCATCACGCAGGAAGATTTAACCCAGTTGGCCCAGCTAACGCAGGAGCAGGGTATTTATATTCTGAGTGATGAGGTGTATGAGCATTTGTTGTTTGACGGACGCCAGCATCAGTCGGTGTTAAATCATCCGCAGCTTTTTTCGCGCGCCTGTGTGGTGGGCTCCTTTGGCAAAACTTTTCATGTGACGGGTTGGAAAACCGGTTACCTGGCTGCGCCGCCTGCATTGACAGCTGAGGTGCGAAAAGTGCATCAGTATGTGAGCTTTTGTGCGCCCACGCCTATCCAGCTAGCTTTGGCCGATTTTATGCAAAACCATCCTGAACACATTCAGGAGTTGCCCGCGTTTTATCAGGTCAAGCGTGATCAGTTATGTGCAGCGCTAACAGAGTCTCGATTTACTTTTAGCCCCAGCGCCAGTACCTATTTTCAATTGGTGGATTACCGAGCTATTCGTGATGATTTGGATGATGTAGCTATGGCGCGCTGGCTGACTGAGCACAAAGGTATCGCCAGTATTCCGTTGTCGGTCTTTTACCAGCAGCCACCTGAGCAGCAGTTTTTGCTAAGGTTATGTTTTGCTAAAACCACCGCCACCCTTGAACAAGCAGGAGAATTACTATGCGCGATATAAATGATCTGACTGACTTGCAGTTAGCCTTGGTGCAAGCACCCTTAGTGTTTGGGGATGTAAAAGCAAATTTGGCAAACTTTGAACGCTTACTTACCCAGGTTCAGGCTGCTGATTTGGTCGTGTTGCCCGAAATGTTTAATACCGGTTTTAGCATGGAGTCCGCCGCACATGCAGAAGAAATTAACGGGCTAACGACCCAGTGGCTGTTGGTGCAGGCTAAACAGCTTAACGCTGTCGTTTGCGGCAGTTTGATTGTACGTGTGGCAGAGGGTGATTATCGCAATCGATTACTGTGGGCTTGTCCGGATGGCAGTTTGCAGCATTATGACAAGCGCCACTTGTTCCGCATGGTTGGTGAGCACGAGCACTATACTGCCGGTCAGCGGCAGCTGGTGGTCGAACTTAAAGGCTGGCGTATTCGTCCGCTGATTTGTTATGACCTGCGCTTTCCAGTGTGGAGCCGTGATGCGCAAAATACCGATTTACTGCTGTATGTCGCCTGCTGGCCAAAAGTGCGCCGCTCGACCTGGAATCGTTTGTTAGCCGCACGTGCCATTGAAAATCAATGCTATGTGGCGGGTGTTAACCGCATTGGTGAGGACCATAATGGTTACCCACACAGCGGCGACTCCCAAGCGCTGGATTATTTGGGTGATCCATTGTTGCTGGCGTATGAACAAGAAGGCGTTTACCACGTGCGCCTTAACGCGCAATCCTTAGCGCGCTTTAAACAGAAATTTCCTGCCTATATGGATGCAGATGATTTCAGTATTTCAGACAGGGATTGAGTAAGGCAGCCGTGGCAGAGCGCAAAATCATCCATATCGACGCGGATTGCTTCTATGCCGCGGTGGAGACGCGCGAAGACCCGGGTTTGCAGGGCAAGCCTGTGGCAGTGGGTGGTAATGAGCGTCAGCGCGGTGTGGTGGCGACCTGTAACTATGAGGCGCGTAGTTGGGGAGTGCACTCAGCGATGCCCATGGCGCAGGCACTTAAGCTGTGTCCTGACTTAATCGTCATTCACCCCAAAATGGATATATATCGCCAAGTTTCACGTGAGATTCACGCCATTTTGCAGGACTACAGCGACATTATCGAACCCTTATCCTTAGATGAGGCTTTTCTTGATGTAACTGCTAGTGAAAACTGTCATGGCAGTGCGACCCTGATGGCGCAAGAGATCCGCAGTCGCGTTTGGCAAGAGTTGCGTTTGGTGGTCTCGGCAGGCGTAGCGCCGAATAAGTTTTTAGCCAAAATCGCTTCGGACTGGCGCAAACCCAATGGCTTATTTGTGATTACGCCAGCCGAGGTGGATGAGTTTGTTTTGCAGTTGCCGGTGACGAAATTGCATGGTGTGGGGCGAGTGACTGCACAAAAGCTTGAGCGATTAGGAATCAGTGATTGCGCCACCTTACGCAAGTTTGAGCCGCTGCAGTTAATCAAACACTTTGGCAAGTTTGGCGAGCGTTTATGGCAACTGGCTCATGGCAGGGACGAGCGTCCTGTAGAGGCCAATAGTCGACGCCAAAGTGTGAGTGTTGAGCAGACATTTAACCAAGATCTGCCGGATTTGGCGGCCTGTTTGGCGCAAATACCTATGCTCATGGAGAGTTTAAATAAACGTTTGGCGCGCGTAGGTGAGGAATATCGAATTGACCGTCCCTACGTAAAAATCAAGTTCCATGACTTTACCCAAACCACTTTGGAGCAGGCGGGCGCGTTGGTGAGCCAAGAGCGTTACGCCATGATGCTGTCTGCCGCTTATGCCCGCGGTAACAAACCGGTGCGTTTGCTGGGTTTGGGGATTCGCTTGGAAGACTTGCAAGGGCAGGCGCAACAGCTTGAGCTGCCTTTTGATTGAAGTGCGTTAAAATTAATTGAGCAGCTTTTGTGCTGCTATTGTCAGGCTAACCGTCAGTAATACCAAAGCAAATATTCGCTGCAGGGTCGGACCGCCGAGTTTGTAGGCCAAACGATTGCCGAGTAAAACGCCAATTGCACCACCGCTAAACAGTCCAGCCAGTAAGCCAACGGGCGGACTAGCTGAGCTTATATAGATCAAAAAGCCTGAGCCAGAAACCAGCGCAATCACTGCCATGGATGTAGCTGTTGCCGCCAGCATGGACAGTGAGCTAAACCACAGCAGGGCAGGAACGATTAAAAAACCACCGCCAACGCCCATTAAGCCAGAGAGTACGCCGACCAATAAGCCAATACCGACCAAAATAGCAGGGCGGTGTTGGCGTTCTGTAGTATCAGGTAAGCGTGCTTGACGCCACATACGCTGCGCGGACCAAAGCACCAGCAAGCAAAAGGCGATAACCAAATAGGTTTCATTGGTATAGTGCCCCAGAAACTGTCCGATCCAACTGCCTGGCACGCCGGTAATGGCTAGGGTGAGCACGGTACGCGAGTGGATATGGCCGCTACGCCAGCGGCCGATGGCGCCAATCAAGGCGGATAAACCCACAACACCTAAACTTATTCCGATAGCGTCGCGCATGGGTAAGTGTAGGCTGAGCAGTAATGGCAGGGCAACCAGCGAACCCCCAGCCCCAGTTAGGCCCAGCAGGCTGCCTAAAATCAAACCGATGCCAAGTGCTTCTGGGGTAAGTAAAGTCATTAGCGGGGGACTGGATTGCCTATGGTGTAGCTATTAGAACCTATTACACATTGAAGCGGAAGTGCATTACATCGCCATCTTTAACGATATATTCCTTACCTTCCAAGCGCCACTTACCAGCTTCTTTAGCACCGGCCTCGCCTTTGTACTGAATAAAATCGTCATAGCTAACAACTTCTGCACGAATAAAACCGCGCTCAAAGTCCGTATGGATCACTGCTGCTGCTTGCGGTGCAGTAGCGCCTACTTTTACTGCCCAAGCGCGTACTTCTTTAACGCCCGCAGTGAAGTAGGTTTGTAAATTTAACAGTTGATAGCCTGCACGAATAACACGGTTTAGACCGGGTTCATCAAGACCTAAGTCTTCAAGTAGCATGTCTTTGTCTTCGCCATCGTCCAGCTCAGCCAGCTCAGCTTCAACTTTGTTACATACTGCCACAACTAGGGCGTTTTCTTCGGCGGCAATTTCGCGCACTACATCCAGCAGAGGGTTATTTTCAAAACCATCTTCAGCCACGTTAGCAATGTACATGACGGGCTTGCTGGTTAAAAAATGAAAACCTTTAACGATGCGTTGTTCTTCTTCGCTCCAGTCTTTGATAAGTGAGCGCGCTGGCTTAGCTGAAGTAAAGTGATCCAGTAGCTTTTCTAAAATAGCTTTTTGTTGCAAAGCTTCTTTATCGCCACCCTTGGCATTACGGCTTATACGCTGTAATTGTTTTTCGCCACTTTCTAGGTCGGCAAAAATAAGCTCCAAGTCGATAATTTCAATATCTCGTTTTGGGTCAACGCTGTTGGCAACGTGAATGATGTTATCATCTTCAAAGCAGCGCACCACGTGGGCGATAGCATCTGTTTCACGGATATTAGCCAAAAACTTATTGCCTAGGCCTTCTCCTTTAGAGGCTCCTTCCACCAAGCCAGCGATATCCACAAACTCCATACTGGTGGGCAGCACGCGCTCGGGCTTGACGATTTGCGCTAAAGCATCTAGGCGTGGATCCGGTACAGGCACAATGCCGCTGTTGGGGTCTATAGTACAAAAAGGGAAGTTTTCAGCAGCAATGCCAGATTTGGTTAGCGCATTGAAAAGAGTGGATTTGCCGACGTTGGGTAGGCCGACGATACCGCATTTAAACCCCATAAAACGTACCTCAAAATAAAAGAAAGGCTGCTAGGTGGCTAGTGCCGAACAAAAAGGTGGCAGCAGGCTAGGCTTTGTAACTGTGTAATTGTTGCGTGGCGCGTGACCATTGTCCGTCAAGGATTTCAGGCAATACAGCAATGGCGTGCTCTATTGTAGAGTCAATCAGTTGTTGCTCGCTACTAGGCGCACGGCCTAGAACAAAGCCGGTAACCTGACTGCTATGACCTGGGTGGCCAATACCAATGCGTAAGCGATAAAATGTATTCTGATTGGCAAGGCAGGCAATAATGTCTTTTAAACCGTTATGACCACCATGTCCGCCGCCCTGTTTAAGTTTGCAAGTACCGGGTGGCAAATCTAATTCATCATGAACGACAAGGATTTCTTCAGGCTTGATGCGGAAAAAATTAGCCAGCGTAGCAACAGACTGACCGCTACGGTTCATGTAGGTGGTAGGAATAAGCAGACGCACATCTTGGCCTTGATGAGTAAATTTTGCACTAAGGCCAAAATATTTTTTATCTGGGCTGAGCGTACAGTGCATGGCATCTGCGAGTCGCTCAACAAAAAGAGCCCCAGCGTTATGCCTTGTCTGTTCGTATTGTGGACCCGGGTTACCTAGGCCAACGATCAGTTTTACAGCAGTCACGACTGGGGCTCCTTAAGGCAGAGGCAGAATCAGGAAGCCTCTGAATAACTACCTGCGTAGCTATCACTGCGTTAAAAACGTACTCAAAATGCTCATTTACTTGGTGTAAACTGCGCTTTTTCATGCGTTTTTGCCTTGTGCTAGCGTCCTCGGTAACGTTATTCAGACGTTCCTTAGTCTTCTGCTTTCTCGTCTTTTGCTTCTTCAGCAGCATCAGCTGCTTCAACTACTTCGTCTTCTTCTGCAGATACGCGTGCTGCGGTTACCGTAACTACGGCAATACCAGTGCCAACAAACTCAACACCCTTAGGTGCTTTAATGTCTTCAACGTGAATCACCTGACCCACTTCAAGGTTGGCAACATCAACTTCGATGGTATCTGGCAGATCTTTAGGCAAGCAAGAAACTTCTAGCTCAGGAGACGGACGGAACAGTTCACCGCCATCACGCTTAACACCCACACAGTTTTCTTCGTTGATGAGTGTAACTGGGATTAATGCAGTCAGCTTCTGGTTAGCAACAACGCGGATAAAGTCAGCGTGTAACACAAAGCCTTTGGCCGGGTGGCGCTGCAGGTCTTTGATCAGTACGTCTTCTTTTTTGCTGCCAATCTTGAGGGTCAAGATGCTGTTAAAAGCAGCTTCGTTAAGCAATAGCTTAGCCATCTCACGGTTTTCAAGGCTGATTGAGGCAGCTTCTTTACCTGCGCCATAAATGACAGCAGGAATCAGATTGGCGTTGCGACGTAGGCGGCGGCTCGCACCTTTCCCTAAGTCAGAACGCTCTTGGGCATTCAGAGTAAATTCGCTCATTGTGTATCTCCAGTAAACAACACCGCCTAACACCTGCGACCAGTGTTAGGCGGTTGATTTATCAGCCTGTTAATCAGGCTGTAGTTACCAGCGCTATTAACGGAACATAGCGCTGATGGATTCTTCATTGCTGATGCGGCGAACTGCTTCTGCAACTATAGGGCCTATATCGAGTTGGCGAATTTTGCTGCACGCCTGAGCGGCGGCTGACAATGGAATGGTGTTGGTAACAACAATTTCATCCAGTTGTGAGCCTTCAATGTTTTCTAGGGCGCGGCCCGAGAAAATAGGGTGCGTACAGTAGGCTAAAACTTTGGCAGCTCCGCGCGACTTAAGCGCTTTGGCAGCAGTGCACAGTGTGCCGGCAGTATCCACCATGTCATCAACTAGTATACAAGCGCGTCCTTCAACATCACCAATGATATGCATCACTTCTGATTCGTTGGGCTTTGGACGACGTTTGTCGATAATGGCTAAGTCTACACCCAGAGATTTTGCGACAGCACGCGCACGTACTACCCCGCCAATATCGGGTGAAACAATAATTTTATTCTCGAAACGTTGCTCTTGAATATCGTCAACCAAAACAGGCGAGCCGTAGATGTTATCTACTGGTATATCGAAAAAGCCTTGAATTTGGTCAGCGTGCAAATCTACGGTTAAGAGGCGATCTACACCGACGGTGGAGAGCATGTCAGCCACGACCTTGGCGCTAATAGCTACACGAGCTGAGCGCGGACGACGGTCTTGGCGGGCATAGCCAAAATATGGAATAACCGCAGTAATGCGAGATGCAGAAGAGCGACGGAAGGCGTCAACCATTAATACGAGTTCCATAAGGTTGTCGTTGGTTGGTGCGCAAGTAGGCTGAATTAAGAAAACATCCTTACCGCGAACGTTTTCATTAATTTCAACACTGACTTCACCGTCAGAGAACTTACCTACGGACACGTCGCCCAAAGGCATGTGTAACTGACGTGCAACGCGGCGGGCTAAGTCGGGGTTTGCGTTCCCCGTAAAGATCATCATCTTGGACACGCGCAGTACCTGTTTTACTGAGGGTGGGCCTGACGAAAAAAACCTTTGTGGTTTTGCTTTCGCGAACCACAAAGGTTTCGGAATATGGCAGGGGCGGCTGGATTCGAACCAACGCATGACAGGATCAAAACCTGTTGCCTTACCGCTTGGCGACGCCCCTAAATCTAGCGTTCTAGTTTGTTTTGTAATTCTTTGTGCAGTAAAGAAACATTACTGCCTTTAGCAACGAAACAATCAAGTTTGCTTGAAAGCTGGTGCGATACTTTAACAGCATCTATCTCATTTGGGAAGACCCCAAATATGCAGCTTCCAGTTCCTGTTAACCTTGCTTGGGCGTGTTGCTCTAGCAGTGCTAGGGCTTGTCCAACTTCGGGATAATGTTTAACTACTACAGCTTGGCAATCATTTCGACCGCCTTGCTCAAGAACGGTGCGTACTTTAATTACTGCGCTGTCGCGTGTCAAGCCGGGATCGCTAAAAACTTTTGCCGTGCTAATAAAAACGGCTGGTTTAACCACCAAATACCAAGGTTCGGCGAGCTCAACAAAGGTTAGTTTTTCACCAATGCCTTCAGCGAAAGCCGCTTTACCATGGACGAAAACGGGTACGTCAGCACCCAGTTGCACGCCCAGTTCGGCCAGTTGCTCTAAGGATAAACCTAGGTGCCAGAGATGATTTAGCCCCAGCAAGGTGGTTGCAGTATTGGAGCTGCCGCCGCCAACACCACCACCGATGGGAAGGTTTTTCTCTAACCAGATGTCAGCACCCAGCGAGCAGCCTGTGTGCTGCTGTAGCAACTTAGCGGCTTTAACGATGAGGTTGTCATGAGGCAGCACGCCAGCAATGGGTGTTTGTAGCTGAATAAGCCCGTCGGTACGAGAATTAAAGTGTAGATAGTCCGCATAATCTAGAAACTGAAACAGTGTCTGTAGCTCGTGATAGCCGTCATCGCGCTGCCCAACAATATGCAGCATCAGATTTAACTTGGCGGGAGCAGGTAGGCTTAAACAGCCTTGTACCGGTGGTTGCATATCAATCTTGCCATTGTTTAATAAACAAAGTGAGTTCGAGTCCGGGGCCGTAAGCTTTGATACGCTGGGGTAAGCGCGCGCCCGTCTTGGTGGTTTGATAGCTTAGATAATCTAGTTTCCAATTAGCCTGTTGAATTTGGTAGGCAAGGCTGTCGTCATTAAGCATCACCTGATGTTTAATTTTGGGCGCTGGCAGACCGCGCACCCACCAGAGCAGGTGATCCAGTGGAACACTCCAGCCTAGTAACTGTTGCATGAGGTGTTCGACGGAGTTGGACGTGACTTTGTGTGTGTTGGTGGTCAGTTGTACTTGGTTGGGCAGACCGCTGAGGCGTAAGTTGCCTTGCCCTAAGGGGCCGCTGACTTGAATATCGAAGTGTTTTTGCTCTTGCAGCCAGCTTAGTGCGCCGCTGCCCGATTGTTGATTGCTGCGTATGGCGATTTTTCCAGTGATCTGCCAGCTATCTACTTGGCTTATCTGCTGTTGGTGGGCTTGCCAGAGTTTTTCATTGCCTAGACCTGTGGGTTTCTCTGTTTTAGAGAGATTGCTACAGGCGCTAAGCAGTATGAGTGTGGTGAGTAGAAGTAGCGGTCGGCTAAAAAGTTTAAGTCTCATTTAAACCAGTTTTTCCTGTTATCTAGACGTTTGAGCGTATCTAGTAACACGGGGTGCTCTGCGTCCAAGTCGAGGCCTTGCTGCCAGATTTTTCTGGCTTGGCGTTTATCACCTCGCTCCCATAAAACTTCCCCCAGATGTGCGGCAATTTCGGCGTCGGGGTAGGCAGCAAAGGATTGCTCTAAGTATTTAAGCGCTTGCTCAGGCTGTTTGAGCTTGAAATAAATCCAGCCCAAGCTATCAAGAGTGGCTGGATCCTGTGGGTCTATTTCATGCGCTTCTTGAATAAGTTGTAATGCTTCTTCGTATCGATCAGTGCGATCGGCCAGAGTATAGCCTAGTGCATTGAGGGCGATGCTGTGCTTGGGGTCTTGCGCGATGATGGTGCGTAAGTCGCGCTCAAGCTGTGCTAAGTCGCCTCTTTGGTCGGCCACCATAGCTCGGGTGTACAGCAGTCTGTGATCATCAGGAAACTCAAGCAGGGCATGTTCAAGGCGCTGCCAAGCAAGGTCGAGCAGTTTAAATTTGCTTAGCGTTTCAACTTCTATTAGGTAGAGCTCAACGGCTTGCTCGCTGTTGTTTTGCTGCGCTTGCTCAAACAGTAGTGAAAAATTGATCAGGTTGTTTTCGCTTAGCAGTAGGTTGGCTTGGCGCTGGATGGCGGCTAGATAGTTACGGCCCTCGTTCACGGAGCTGTATGCCGTTATAGCGTGCTCGTTGTTGCCCAGCTCTTCGTAGCAGCGCCCCAGATTGTAGAGTGCGGTATCGGTGTAGCTATCGCGTGCTAACAGCTCTTCAAAATAGACGATTGCTTCTTCCCAAGCTTCCAAGTCCAGATTGATGTAACCCAGCGCAAGGCGATAATCATCATCGAAGGGATTGAGCTGTAATAATTCTAAAAACTCGGCACGCGCATCTTCTAAGCGGTTTGCGCTGATTAATTGTCGAGCGTAGCTGAGACGAATGGACTCGTTGTCAGGTTGCTGTTCGAGTATTTGCTGGAATACAGCAAGGCTGGCATCGGTTTGCCCTAATTGTTGTAGCAGTTTGGCTTTAAGGGTGAGTACGGCGACTGCTGCTTGCGGGTGGCTAATCTGGTTGACTAGGTGTAATGCCTGCTGCGGGTTGTTTTTTTGTAGCAAAATAGCTTTAGCCAAAATTAGCGGATTATGGTTTGGGTATTTATCCAGCAAAGCATCAAAATGAATTAATAGTTCTTGTTGCGTATGTTGGTCTGCATGGCTGGCAGAAAAAGCAATCCAATCAAAATAGCTGCTACCTTCTGGATCTAAAGCAATGGCGTGTTCCATATAATCCATAGCTTCTTGGTAGCGCTGCGTTTTAATCAATTCAGCCGCCGCTGCGCGCTGTGCTTGCGCCGAGTTTTCATCCAGTTGCGCCCAGAGTAGAGCATTGCTCAGTGCGGGTTTTTGGAGATCAAGAAACTCTGCGATTTTATAAGCGCGTTCAGCGATTTGTGCGTTTTGAGTTGTTTGCGCTTGAAGGCTGTAATTTTCTAGCGCGATGTAAGGTCGGTTACGATGCCCGGCTATCTCAGCCGTTAATAGACTGAGCATGGCCTCTGTAGAGAAGTTTGCTATGGCTTCCTGCTCATCCTTGGTGGGCTGCTGTTCTAGGCTGTCTTGTGGGTCGGGCGCAGGTGTTGACAGTGTTTGGCAGCCGCTGAGTATGTAAATCAAGATGCCAATAAAAGTCAGCTGGGTGATAAAGCACATGCGGCTGGAAACAAGCTGTACTAAACGAGCAGGCAAGGTTGTGTGCTGGCTGGATTCGGCTGCGCAGGCACACTGAGTTGCACTGGCTAGACGTGCGAGTGTGTTTTTTTCCTGAGCTTGTTCAGGGTATGACTGGGGTGACTTGGACTTGATTTGGTTTTCCATAATTTACACTAAAAGTAAAGATTTCTATGCGTGCATAATGACACAAGCGCCACTTGATTGCATATGCGACGGTAAAAATACTACGCGATTAAATGAAGCGTTGCAGGGGTAAAATTCGCATTGTTTGCTTTATAAAGAGCGCTCATATTTAGAGAGCTTTGCGGCACGAGGCGAGTGTTTTTGATGGTTAGGCACGTAAATTGCTTCTTGCAGGTTAACTGTCTGTTTTTTGACGAATCTGTTGAGGTTGTTTATGTCTGCCAATTTACCGTTGCGTGCTGAATCTGAGCTTGATGCCGTGCATTCAAGCGCACCTGTGTCTGCAACACCGGCTGACTTAGCAGCAATAAGCCAGCTTTCTGCTAGTTTGGCCCAGTCTTTGGAGCTTATGCAACAGCGTTACGCGCAAATCCAAGATGAGCTAGCCAGTGTTAGCCGTCAACGTTTGGATGAGTTGGCTGAGAAAGAGCGTTTAGCGCAGCGCTTACAAAGTACTTTAGACGCCTTACCTAGCGGCGTGATTGTTCTAGATGCGCAAGGCTATGTGCGTCAAGCCAACCCGGCGGCGCAGCATATTCTACAAGTAGAGCTTACGGGCAGACTGTGGCGTGATTTGATTCTGCAATGCTTTCAGCCGCAAGCCGATGATGGACATGAGATTTCTTTGCGTAATGGCAAGCGTATCTCTTTGGCGATTCAAAGTCTGCACGGTGAGCCCGGGCAGCTTATTTTATTAACGGATTTAACCCATACGCGCCAGCTGCAAGATCAGCTGGCGCATCAAGGACGGCTGTCAGCGTTAGGTAAAATGACCGCGGCTTTGGCGCATCAAATTCGTACACCGCTGTCTGCAGCGCTGCTGTACGCAGAGCATTTGCAAGAACCACTACCTGAACCGATGCAGCAACGTTTTGCTCAGCGTGTGCAGCAAAGCCTGTATGAGCTAGAACGGCAGATTCGCGACATGTTGCTCTTTGCGCGCGGCCCTTTGCCGCTTGAAGAGCAACTCACGGCGCAGCAGCTATTGAGTGCGCTGCAGCAGGCGGCTGAACCACATATTAGCGGGCGGCAAGTACGCTGGTGTCTATCCGCCCCAGCAGCGCAACTGCGCTGTAGTCAAGACATGCTGATTGGTGCGCTAATGAACTTGTTGCACAACGCTCTGCAAGCAGCTGCACAGCAAGCAGTCAAGGTGCATATTTATCGTAAACATAAGTATTTACGCATCGCCGTAGTAGATAACGGTCCGGGTATGTCGGCAGATATTTTGCAGCAGGCGGGTGAGGATTTTTTTAGCCGTAAAAGTACCGGAACCGGTTTAGGGCTAATGGTAGTGCAGGCCGTAGCTAAAGCACATCAAGGACAATTTATGTTGCGCTCTAAGGCGGGCTGGGGAACCTGTGCGATTTTACAGCTTCCACTCATGCCACAGGCGCAAGAAGCAGGAGAATACTAATGCAGCGTCATATTTTATTGGTTGAAGATGACCGCGCCTTGCGCGAAGCGCTGTCAGATAGTTTGCAGTTAGCAGGTTTTCAGTGTGAGGCCGCCGCTGATGCCAAGCAGGCGATTGTCGCCTTGCAAGAGCGTAGTTTCAGCATGGTGCTGAGCGATATCAATATGCCGGGCATGGATGGTCAGGAATTACTGGGCTATATCGTTAAAAACGCACCCGGCACACCCGTAGTATTAATGACCGCCTACGGTGATGTGCAAGGCGCTGTCCACGCCATGCGCAATGGCGCGGTGGATTATTTATTAAAGCCTTTTAGCAGCAAAGCTTTGCTTAAACTGGTTGAGCGCTATGCATTGGGCGCTATGTCCGATGAAGAAACCATAGCGGTCGATCCGGCTAGCGTTGAACTGCTTAAACTAGCCAAGCGCGTTGCACTAACCGATGCCACTGTGCTCATTACCGGAGAGTCGGGCACAGGTAAAGAAGTGTTGGCGCGCTATATCCACCAGCATTCGGCCTGCAGCCAAGGGCCTTTTGTCGCGATTAATTGCGCTGCTATTCCAGAAACCATGCTGGAAGCAACGCTGTTCGGTCATGAGAAGGGCGCCTTTACCGGTGCTGTAGCCAGTAAACCGGGTAAGTTTGAACAGGCCAATGGCGGTACGTTGTTGTTGGATGAGATATCAGAAATGCCGGTGGAGTTGCAAGCTAAACTGTTGCGCGTATTGCAGGAGCGCGAAGTTGAGCGTGTCGGTGGCAGCAAGGTGATAAAACTAGATGTGCGGGTATTGGCAACCAGTAATCGCGATCTGCCACAAAATATTGCACAGGGGCGTTTTCGTGAAGATCTGTACTATCGTTTGTCGGTCTTTCCCTTGGCTTGGCTGCCTTTGCGTGAGCGACCCTTGGATATAGTGCCTTTGGCCGAGCGTCTGCTGGCGGTGCATGCAGCAAAGCAGGGGCGTGCTGGTGTATGTTTTGCGCGGTCTGCGCAACAGGCTTTACAGCAGTACGGTTGGCCCGGCAATGTGCGTGAACTGGATAATGTGGTGCAGCGCGCGTTAATTTTGCAGCAGGGTCATTGTATTGAAGTGCAAGACTTGGGATTGCAGGGTTTTTTCTTAAGCGCGACGAGCGCGCAGACAGCAGTAGCGCAGCAAAATGAGACGAGCGTCACAGCGGCAGCCAGTAATGATTTAGAACAAGATACGCGTATGCATGAATTTCATTTAATCGCTCAAGCGTTACGCCAAGAGAATGGGCATCGCGAGGCGACAGCTAAGCGCTTGGGGATTAGTTCGCGCACACTGCGTTACAAGTTAGCGCAAATGCGTGACATCGGCTTGTTGGAACAGTCAGCCTAATACTTATACCTAGGTTGCTGAATACTAATCAGAAGTTGCCTAGTTTTGCTGAACTTTTGGCGTTATCATCAGACTCATTTCATCATGAGCCAGATCGAGGACACATCAATGAGTGAGCTGCAAAAGAAAGCCGGACAGACTTTTAGTGAGGTTAAGTACTCCCATATTAATTGGGGCGTACATATGCTACCGACCATCAAACAAGCTGCTGATGAGTTTAATCAGGAGTTGTCTAGCCAGGAACTTCCACCAGTAAAGCTCTTAATCCATAGCGAAGAAAGCAAAGGTCGTTCAGCCAAAAAGCAAGAGCTAATGGGTGACCAGATTGAGTTTTATTACGATGCTCAGCCTATTGACGTACCTGAGTCAGTACCGGGACGTGACAGCATTGTTGAGCTGGAAGAAGAAAAAGCACGCTTAGTGTTTTCGCAATCGCTATCGGGCGGCATCAGCGCGGAAATTTACCCGCCTCACTCAGAAATTGCCCATCCCGTTAAAGAATCCTATGTGGTCAATAGTTGGGAAAACCCAGGTCTTATCGGTAAAGACGATATTCTGGACTTGTTACGCCTAACCACCAAACTTAATGCGTATTGCGGCTCGATTAACTATCCTAACCCTACCGGCTATAAGCTGTTAGCCAAACTAGAAGCAAAAGATGCCATTTTAAGTCAGGGTAAATCCAAACTATGGACTTGGATTAACTACTACACTCGCGACTCTAAAGCAGGCGGACGTTTTTATAGCCGAGAAGCCGAGTCCGTAGAGGCCGCTGCAGTTACGGAAGAAAAAACCAAGCGTAAACCACGTGCCGCTGCGAAAAAGAAATAATAAACAGCTAACTTTAGCGAGCCATTTGTGCGACTAAAATGCATACGTTTAGCCGGCTTTAAATCCTTTGTTGACCCAACCACTGTTAGTTTCCCCAGTAATATGACAGCAGTGGTGGGGCCTAACGGCTGTGGTAAGTCCAACATTATTGATGCCGTACGTTGGGTGCTGGGTGAAAGTTCCGCCAAAAACCTACGCGGCGAAGCCATGACGGATGTGATTTTTAATGGCTCCAATACCCGTAAGCCGGTTTCCCAAGCTAGCATTGAGCTGGTGTTTGATAACTCTGCCGGTACCTTGCCGGGTGAATATGCCAGTTACGCCGAAATTTCTATCCGCCGCACCGTCACGCGAGAATCCCAAAGCACCTATTACCTTAACGGCACCAAGTGTCGTCGCCGTGATATTACCGATATATTCCTAGGTACGGGTTTAGGCCCGCGTAGCTACGCCATTATCGAGCAGGGCATGATTTCGCGGCTCATCGAGGCACGTCCTGATGATTTGCGAATTTTTATTGAAGAAGCTGCTGGGATTTCCAAATACAAAGAACGCCGTCGCGAGACAGAGAACCGCATTCGACGTACCCAAGATAATCTGGCGCGCTTAAGTGATTTGCGTGATGAGCTAGGCCGCCAAATTGAACGACTGCACCGTCAAGCACAGGCGGCAGAGCGCTATCAAAATCTACAGCAGCAGTTAGAGCAATATAAAAGCCAGTTAACTGCCATGCGTTGGCAAGCGTTGGCGCAGCAGGGCGAACAGCTGGAGCAGTTGCTCGCCAGCCAAGAAAATCATCTGCAAGAGCATATCAGCGCGCAATACCAAGCCGATGCGCAAACAGAGCAGTTGCGTGATCAGCAGCATGAGCTCAACGAAACGTTCAATAAAATACAGGCGCGATTTTACGCCCTAGGTGCCGATATTGCCCGCACTGAACAAAGTATTCAGCATGGTCAGCAACGTCTGCGTCAACTGCATGATGACTTGCGTGATGCGCAGCGCCAGCAGCAAGAAACCCAAGCACATTTGGCGCAGGATCAAGGGTTACTGGAAGAGCTGACTGAGCAGCAGATCTTGTTAGAAGAGAGCTACACCGCTGCCTGTGAGCAGGACGAGATAAATCAGGCCGCTTTTTTGCAGGCAGAAGAACAACTGCAAGAATGGCAAGAACAATGGCAGCGCTTTAACGCAATCAGCAGTACGCCTAAGCAACAGGCTGAGGTTGAACGGCTACGTATACAACAGCTCAGAACGAATATTCAGCAATTACAACAGCGCATCAGCAACCTGAGTAATGAGCAAGAGCAACTGGTTACTGCGGTAGCCCAGCAAACCGCTGCCGAGTTGCAGGAACAGCTGGCCATGCTCGAAGAACAGTTGGCTGAAGTTGCGTTGCAACAAGAAATCAGTAACGAGCAGCAGCATCACCAGCGCCAACGTATTAAAGAATTGCAACACAAGCGCCATGAACAGCAGACCCAGCTACAGCGCTGCCAAGGTCAGCTCAGTGCCTTACAGGCTTTGCAGCAAGACGCTGTGCAATCAACTGATGAATTGCAGCAATGGTTGTCTGAGCAGCATCTGTCGCAAGCACCGCGCTTGGCTGACGTGTTACGGGTGGAGTCTGGCTGGGAACGTGCTGTTGAAAGCGTGCTGGGTGAAGATGTACATGCCCTCTGTGTTGCCCAGTGGCCCAGTGATTTTGCCAAGCTGGATAACGCCCATGTACGTATGCTCAAGCAATCAAGCGCAGATAGCGAGGTTAATCCGCACACATTACTGACTAAGGTTTTAAGCTCAGAGGTTGATTTAAGTGCTTGGCTGGCTAAGGTGCATTGTGCAGAAAACCTCGACCAAGCGTGGACGATGCTCGACAGTCTTGCCGCTGATGCCAGCGTGGTAACACGTGATGGCTTTTGGCTCAGCTCGCATTTTTTAAGGGTGCAGTTAGGG
The DNA here is from genome assembly GCF_030362935.1 of Thiopseudomonas acetoxidans. Classification (NCBI taxonomy): domain Bacteria; kingdom Pseudomonadati; phylum Pseudomonadota; class Gammaproteobacteria; order Pseudomonadales; family Pseudomonadaceae; genus Thiopseudomonas; species Thiopseudomonas acetoxidans. The sequence continues at coordinate 27,751 of NZ_JAUCDY010000005.1, read as the reverse complement.
CAGGATAATCAACAGGGTGTATTGCAGCGCGCGCAGCAGTTAGAACAGTTGGCGGAGCACGAGCACATGCTGGTGCAACAGCTGGAGCAAAACACACATGCGTTAGAAGGTGCGCAAAACCAGCTGGCAGAGTTAGAGCAGTCGGCACAGAGGTTGCGTCAGCAGGAGCAGAGTTACAGTACCCAGCTCAGCGAGAAAAAAAGCCAGCTGGCAGCCATACAGGCACGTGCGGAACAGCTGGAAAAACGCCAGCAACAAATATCCGAACAGCTGCAAGAGCTGCATGAGCAGCAGGCTATCGATCACGAGCGGCTAGCCGAATCTGAACTGCTACTCGAACAGGCCGAACAGGCCGTGGCTGATGCGCAAGGGCAAGCGCAGCGGTTACAGCAACAGCAAGCAGATAAGCGCCATGCTTATGAGCAAGCGCGCAACCAAGCGCAGACGAGTCAGCAGCAGGCACAACAGCTCAAGTTGCAGCTGAGTACCGTAATCACGCAAAAGCACTCAACCGAACAGGCGCTGGAACGCTTACGCGTACAAATTGAGCGTGTTAATCAACGTCAAGAACAGCTTGGTTTGGACTTGGAGGAAGGCGAATCACCCATTGAAGAGTTACGTGCCAAGCTTGAAGAGCAACTCCAGCAGCGTTTAGCCGTAGATGAAGAGCTACGCGGCGCACGTATGGCGGTAGAAGAAACAGAGCAACAGTTGCGTCAGCTAGAAAAACAACGTCACCAAGCACAGCAGCAGGCCGAGCAGGTACGCAATGAAGCAGAAAAACTGCGCTTAAATAAACTGTCTCTTGAGGTGCAACAGCAGGCGCACATCGAACAATTAGCCACTACAGGGCTAGCGGTGCATGAGGTATTACTTGGCTTGCCCAGCGATGCGGCCATGGATAGCTGGCAAGCAACGACTGAGCAATTAAATGAGCAGATCCAACGTCTGGGAGCGATTAACTTAGCGGCAATTGAAGAATACCGACAGCAATCCGAGCGTAAAAATTATCTGGATACGCAAAACGAAGATTTAGAAGAAGCATTGTCGACACTGGAAAACGTCATTCGTAAGATTGATCGTGAGACACGTCAGCGCTTTAAGGAAACATTCGACAAAATCAATGCGGGCTTACAAGACTTGTTCCCGAAGGTGTTTGGTGGCGGCATGGCCAGTCTTGAACTTACGGGCGAAGATTTGCTCGATACTGGGGTGGCGATTATGGCGCGGCCACCGGGTAAGAAAAACAGCACCATTCATCTGTTGTCCGGTGGTGAAAAAGCATTAACCGCCTTGGCGCTCGTATTTGCCATTTTCCAGTTAAATCCAGCGCCATTTTGTATGCTGGATGAAGTGGATGCGCCTTTAGATGATGCAAACGTGGGTCGATATGCGCGTTTAGTGAAAGAAATGTCGGATAAAGTGCAGTTTATTTATATCACCCACAATAAAATTGCCATGGAGATGGCGCATCAGCTTTTGGGGGTGACAATGCAGGAGCCGGGCTGCTCAAGGATGGTTGCAGTGGACTTGGAAGAGGCGGCGGCAATGGCTGAACAATAGTCTAATTGTTGTTTATAATATTTAATTACTTAACCTAGGTTCAAAATGAGCTGTGTATTTTGTTAAGATACGCACATTGAAGGGGTAGGCGAATCGAAATACTCATTTATCAAGTGAAAACTGCGTTTATATCTACTTTGCTTTCGCTGCTTGATTTAGGTTGTGCAGAGGTTTCTTGGTAGGTTTTTCCCAATATACTTATTAATTATTGGCTTATTTATTTTTAAAAGTTTTGCGGTTTTGAGGGTTGTATGGATATGGGTTTGCGCGAGTGGCTAGTTATTTGTGGCTTGGTGGTGGTGCTGTTAGTTATTTTAGATAGCGTACGCCGACATTTTGGGCGAAATTCACTTAAATTTAAGCTGGATCGCAAGCTAATCAACCAGTTTTCTGAAGATGTTGATAATCCGGAAATAGTGGGGCCTGTACGTGTAGCTAAGAACAAAGCTGCCAAAGAAAAAACGGTCAAAGAGCCTTACTTAGGTGTGCCTGATTCAACCATTGATGACGCCATGAGGGAATATGAGGAGCGCCAGGCCAACCTTTATATCGATGAGCCTATTCAAGCCAGCCAGGATGCCTTTGAGTTTGCTGATGACGAACCAGAGGTGAGTGATACTCCGGTCGAGTTTGAAGAGATTTTGGTCGTTTATGTAGAGTCGTTTGATGAAGCAGGGTTCCACGGACAAGACCTGCTGCAGTGCTTACTAGAGAGTGGTTTGCGCTTTGGAGAGATGGATATTTTTCACCGTCATGAAACCATGTCCGGTAAGGGTGCAAAGCTTTTCTCCATGGCCAATGCGCTTAATCCTGGCGTGTTTGATCTGGATAATATGGACGACTTTAGCACCAGGGCCGTATGTTTCTTTATGAGCCTACCCGGACCCAAGCAGCCTAAACAAGCCTTTGACTTGATGCTGAATGCAGCACGTAAACTAGCCAACGATCTAGGTGGAGAGCTTAAAGACGATCACCGCAGCGTATTAACTACGCAAACTATTGATCTATTCCGTCAAAGAATTACCGACTTTGAGCGTCGTAACATGCTGCTTAAATAGTAATAGTATCGGTAAAAGTTAACACCCAGCTATCCTGTAGGTCGGGTTTGACGAGACGGCTTACATTAACCATCGCTTCACGCAGCCTTATTGCTTCACGCAGCATTTCAAGGTATTCGCCATGTCCCAGTCTTTGTCCCCCGTACAGCAGTTGGCGCAGTTGCGCGCGCAAATCCAGCAGTATGATTATCAATATTATGTATTGGATAACCCCAGTGTTCCCGATGCTGAATATGATCGTTTATTCCAACAACTGCAAGAATTAGAAAGCCAACATCCTGAGTTAATTACCTCGGAATCCCCCAGTCAGCGCGTGTCCGGCAAACCTATGGAAGGCTTTCAGCAGGTGCGCCACAGTATTCCTATGCTCAGTTTGGGTAATGCATTTGAGCAAACGGATATGCAGGCGTTTGTGCAGCGTATCGAGCGCGCCTTGTCCGGCGGACAGGCGCAGAACGACCTATTTGCTCAGCCGGAGCCCATTATTTTTTGCTGTGAACCCAAGCTTGATGGTTTGGCGGTTAGCATCAGTTATGTGGATGGTGTATTGGAGCAGGCGGCCACTCGTGGTGATGGTGCTGTGGGCGAAGACATTACTCATAACGTACGCACGATTCGTAATGTGCCGCTGCGTTTACTTGGACAGGGCTGGCCGCAACGTTTGGAAGTGCGCGGCGAGGTGTATATGCCCAAGGCCAGCTTTGCTGCACTTAATGAGCGCGCTATTGCTGCCGGAGAGCGGGTTTTTGCCAATCCTCGTAATGCGGCAGCGGGCAGTTTGCGCCAATTAGATGCCAAAATTACAGCGCAGCGACCGTTAGAGTTTTGCTGTTACGGGCTGGGTGACAGTCATATTGCTGAAACGCAAAGCGATATTATGAAGCAATTACAGCAGTGGGGTATTCCTATCAGTCCAGAGTTGCGCGTGGTTGAGGGTGTGCAAGGCTGCTTGGATTACTATCAGGATATTGGCGCACGCCGCAATGATTTACCCTATGAAATTGATGGGGTGGTGTTTAAAGTTAACGCTATTGAACAGCAAGATGAGCTGGGTTTTCGTGCGCGTGAACCGCGCTGGGCAATTGCATATAAATTCGCTGCCCAAGAAGAAATTACTATTTTGCAGGACGTTGAATTTCAGGTGGGGCGCACAGGCGCTATTACCCCAGTAGCGCGTTTACAACCCGTGCAAGTAGGCGGCGTTACTGTGTCTAATGCAACGCTGCACAACATGGATGAAATTGAGCGTTTAGGATTAATGATTGGCGATACGGTGATAGTGCGCCGTGCCGGCGATGTTATTCCCAAAGTAACCCAGGTGGTACTGGAGCGTCGACCTGCCGATGCGCGCGCCATCACGCAGCCGCAACACTGCCCCGAATGTGGTTCACTGGTTGAGCGCACGCAGCTTCGGCGTCACAGCAAGGCGGGTGAGGTGTTAAGTCAGGGCGCTATTTGGCGCTGTGTGGGTCGCTTAAGTTGTCCTGCGCAGCTCAAACAGGCGCTATTGCACTTCGTCTCGCGCAAAGCCATGGATATAGATGGCTTAGGCGAGAAAATTATTGATCAGCTGGTCGAGCGAGGGTTGGTGCGTTCACCGGCGGATTTATACCACTTAACCTATGAACAGGTTATCGAGCTGGAAGGCTTTGCCCAGCTGTCTACGGAAAACCTCCTGAACGCCGTCAGTGCGAGTAAACAACCAGAGCTAGCGCGGTTTCTGTATGCCTTGGGTATTCCCGATGTGGGCGAAGAAACCGCCAAGGTGCTGGCGCGTTGCTTAGGTAGTCTGGCCCGTGTTCAGCAGGCTTTGCCGCAAACCTTGCAGTGGTTGCCGGAAGTGGGGCATGAAGTAGCCCATGAGATTTTTAACTTCTTTCAAGGTGAGCATAACCAGCAGGTTGTCGCAGCGTTATTGGCCGCAGGCATTGAGCTGCAGGACGAAACGGAGCTGGCGGCAGAGCTGGCAGGCTCTGTCACTTTTGCCGACTTTATTGAGCAGTGGCAAATCAGCGGTATTGCCCGCACCACGGCGCAGCGTGTAGCAGAGCATTTTTCCTCATTGAGCGAATTACTTACCGCCGACTGGCTGGCGCTTGCGGCTGTGCCTAAGTTGCCGGAAAAAGCGGCGCAAAACCTATTGTTTTTTTTACAAAGTGCTGAACAAGTGCAGTGCATTGAGCAAGCGGAACAGCAGTTGCTGGAGTTTGGTATGCATTGGACATGCGAGCAGCAAGCACAAGAACAAGCAGCGCTGAGCGGACAAACCTGGGTGTTGACCGGCACGCTTAGTCAGTTGACCCGCAGTCAAGCTAAGCAGCGATTAGAGGCGCTTGGGGCTAAGGTGGCAGGCTCTGTGTCCAATAAAACAGCTGTGGTTGTGGCAGGTGAAAGTGCGGGTTCTAAACTGACTAGAGCGTTAGAGTTAAAGATTCCAGTATTAAATGAACAAGAATTTATCCAGCGTTTAACTGAGCTTGAAAGCTAAGGAACCTCTGAATAACGTTACCGAGGACGCTAACACAAGGCAAAAACGTGCGAAAAAGCGCAGTTTACACCGAGTAAATGAGCATTTTGAGTACGTTTTTAACGCAGTGGTAGCTACGCAGGTAGTTATTCAGAGGCTTCCTAATAAAGCCTGTAAATATAAGGGGTAGCTGTAATTTGTGGATGGCCGGTCATAAGTAGACTGTATAGACTTTTGTTTAGTGGCACTGCGCTATGCTTAGCTCTAGAATAGCGACCGTCTACCTCCTGCGAGAAGACAGATTCATGCGTAAACGTTCCTCCCCCGGAACGTATTTCTTTAAGACGGCCTTCGGGTCGTCTTTTTTTTTCTGCGCTCAGAGTGTACCGCTAGCACTCGAGCTGGTTTGATAATTCGCCTAAGCGCGTAACGGACTCTTGGTTTGCAGGGATGCGGCTAGCAACTAGGGTATTAGAATAGCTACGCGCGTAACGAGCTCCCACACAAGCGGTGCTTTAACAGCTAACGGTTTCGCGGTAAAAGCAGGTTCAGCAGCAAAGCCGCTACAGCGCAAAGAGAAATACCCGATAGCGCAAAATCTCCGCTGCCCATCACCATGCCGCCAATGCCAAACACCAGTGTGACTGAAACGATAATCAAATTACGCGCTTCAGATAAATCAACTTGGTTGCGGATCAGGGTGTTAAGACCGACCACAGCAATAGAGCCAAACAGCAAACACAGAATCCCACCCATCACAGGCACGGGAATACTTTGCATGGCCACGCCAAACTTACCAATAAAAGCCAACGCAATGGCAAAGACAGCGGCCCACGTCATAATGTTGGGGTTAAAGTTGCGCGTCAGCATCACTGCACCAGTAACCTCGGCGTAGGTGGTGTTAGGTGGACCGCCAAACAGTCCAGCCGCAGAGGTAGCGATTCCGTCACCCAATAAAGTGCGGTGCAAACCGGGCTCTTTGATAAAGTTCTTGCCAGTAACACCACCGATTGCAACGATGCCGCCGATATGCTCAATGGCTGGCGCTAACGCTACGGGCAGCATGTAGAGAATGGCACCGATATGAAACTCGGGCGCAACAAAGGCCGGCACGGCAAACCAGCTGGCTTCCAGTATAGGTTGCGTATCCACAACGCCCAGCGCCAAGGAAAGTGCGCAACCCACAACAATACCGGCAAGAATAGGTACCAAGCGAAATAAGCCTTGGCCCAGCACGGCCACCGCTAATGTGCTGCACAGTGCCGACATGGAAATAATCATCGCAGTGCTGTATTCAATCAACTGCACGCTTCCGTCACCGGCTTTCCCCATGGCCATATTGACGGCTACAGGGGAGAGGGCAAGACCGATACACATGATCACCGGCGCAATGACCACAGGCGGCAGCAGGCGATCGATAAAGCCAGAGCCCTTAAGGCGTACCGCTGCGCTCAGAATCATATAAACCACACCCGCCGCAATAATCCCACCCATGACTGCCGGTAAGCCAAAGGCTGTTTTAGCAGCAAGAATAGGGGCGATAAAGGCAAAGCTGGACGCCAAAAAAACAGGAACTTGGCGTTTGGTTACCAACTGGAATAACAGAGTACCGATACCAGCGGTAAACAAGGCAACGTTAGGGTCCATGCCGGTAATCAGCGGCATGAGCACCAGCGCGCCAAAAGCAACAAACAGCATCTGCGCTCCAGCGAGGATTTGCCTTGGCAGCGGTTCTTTAAGTGAATCCTGCATGTTAGCTATCCTTCTGTTTGGTGCCGAAAATTCTATCACCCGCATCGCCCAGTCCCGGCACAATATAGCCATTGCTATCCAAGCCTTGGTCGATGGAGGCGGTATAGATTTTGACCTCAGGATGCGCTTGCTCCACGGCGGCAATGCCTTGCGGCGCAGCCACTAAGACCATGGCGCGGATCTCTTTACAGCCGGCTTTTTTTAACAGGTCGATAGTGGCGACCATCGAGCCGCCGGTGGCAAGCATGGGATCAATAATCAACGCCAAACGTGAACCCATATTAGGAGCTAATTTTTCCATATAGGTTTGCGCTTGCAGGGTTTCTTCATTGCGCACTACACCCACGGCACTGACTTTGGCACCTGGGATTAAGCTGAGCACGCCATCTAGCATCCCAATACCAGCACGCAAAATAGGTACTACAGTGATTTTTTTGCCGGCAATTTTTTCAACCTCAACCGTGCCGCACCATCCTTGGATGCTGTAGCTTTCCAGCGGTAAATCTTTGGTGGCTTCATAGGTCAGCAGTGCGCCAATCTCTTGTGCGAGTTCGCGGAAGTTTTTTGTACTCTCAGTTGCTCTACGCATAAGACCAAGTTTGTGGCGGATGAGTGGATGCTGGATTTCTTGTACTGACATGGCGGTGAACCTTTGTGTGGAATTGACTTGTGCATAGGTTAATGGAATTAACGATAAAACGGCACAGGCAAATTGGATTGAGTGTCTTAGTTTATAAACTGGATTGAGGATTAGGGTGGTGTATGCCAATGGAGCCTGTTGGTCAAATACTCAACTGCACAGGTAGAACAAAAAAAACTATAGTTCTAGCTGGCGCTTTTTTGGCTTAAACTGTGCGTCTTTTAAGCTACTAGATAAAGGATGGGTGCGTATGCCTACAGATCTTGAACATATTCAAAGAGTTATGCGTGAGGCGGATTGTTTGCATCCTATGGCAGAAGTAGAGGCCGCTATTTCGCGGGTAGCGCAAGAAGTTAGCAACACGTTGCGCGATGCAAACCCGTTGGTTTTTTGCGTTATGAATGGTGGGTTGATTTTTTCAGGCAAGTTACTGACGCAGCTGAATTTTCCGTTAGAGCAGTCCTACTTGCATGCCAGCCGTTATCGTAATGAAACTAGCGGTGGAGAGCTGTTTTGGAAGGCTAAGCCGGAAGTTTCATTAATGGATAGAGACGTGTTGATTATCGATGACATCCTTGATGAGGGCCATACGCTGATGGCTATTGTTGATTTTTGCAAGCGTTCTGGCGCACGAGCTGTGTACACTGCGGTGTTATTGGATAAAAAACACGAACGCAAAGCACGTCCGGATTTTGCTGCCGATTTTATAGGTTTGAACTGTATTGATCGCTACGTTTTTGGCTACGGCATGGACTACAAGGGCTACTGGCGCAATGCGGCTGGCATCTATGCGGTGAAAGGGCTTTAGTTTAGTTATTCTTTATTCTTTAGCGGCGTTGCGTGCCAGACGCTCTAGTGCGGCGCGCAAATGCGGGTCTTCAATGGCCTCAGCACAGTTAAAGATAGCTAGTCCGGCCTGGGCGGAAATTTCTAAACGGGGTTTCTGCTCATTAATAGCATCGTTAAAGGCCGTGTTAGGTCGGATTTTAAACTGAATACGCTGCAGGTCAGAAAACTCATTATGCTGACAAAGTTTGTCCATCAATTGGTTTTGCTGATAGCGCAAGCGGGTTGCCCAGTGTGCATTGTCGATGACTAACACCAAACGACCCTGATTGTAGTTAGCCAGTTGGCAGTGCTCAGCCGCCGCGCCTGGTAGGTAAGAGTGCACAATTCTCTGCAACACAGCAAAGGAATTGGCTCGCTGCACTATGTCCCGTAAAACAGATTGTTTGTTCAGGATGGCAGCAGTGTGTTTTAACTGATTGAGCTTGTATGACATGATTTTGCTCCGTGAACTCACACTTTTTTGTACCTTGTGTCACATTATAGACCTGCAGGGTTAGTTTTGCCGGAAGAATCAAATTTTGTTAGTCTCCACAACCTGTATGCTCCTAACTAATTATTTATTTGCTACGAATTAAAGGTAGAATGAATACCTTTTATAGATCGCAGAAACTAAACGTACTTATCACCCGTGTGGAACCCGTATCAATATGTTTGCCCCATTATTAAGAAAGCTGATTGGTAGTAAAAACGAACGTGAAGTCAAACGCATGTATAAAGTGGTTCAGACCATTAATGCGCTCGAAGAAAAAATGGTGGCACTGTCTGACGAGCAGCTGCAGCAGAAAACACAGGAGTTTCGTGAGCGTATAGCAGCGGGTGAAAGTTTAAATAAAATTATGCCCGAGGCTTTTGCCGTAGCGCGTGAAGCCAGTAAAAGGGTTTTGGGCATGCGTCACTTTGACGTGCAGCTTATTGGTGGTATGACGCTGCACGCAGGGCGTATTGCTGAAATGCGTACCGGTGAAGGTAAAACTCTGGTTGCAACCTTGGCGGTGTATTTAAATGCCATTGAAGGCAAGGGTGTGCACGTGGTTACGGTGAACGACTACCTAGCACGTCGTGATGCCAACTGGATGCGTCCACTGTATGAGTTTCTAGGTTTGACGGTCGGTGTAGTCATACCTTTCCAGTCGCCTGAAGAAAAGCGCGATGCCTACGCCTGTGATATTACCTACGGTACGAACAACGAATTTGGTTTTGATTACCTGCGCGACAATATGGCGTTTAGTTCGGAAGATAAATTCCAGCGCGGACTGCACTTTGCCGTGGTGGATGAGGTGGACTCGATTCTCATCGATGAAGCACGCACGCCATTGATTATTTCGGGTCAGGCCGAAGACAGCTCAGAGCTGTATAAAACCATCAATGCTTTAATCCCAGCGCTGAAACGCCAAACTGAAGACGAAGAAGGTGTCGTCATCGAAGCAGGTCATTACACCATCGATGAGAAAACGCGCCAAGTAGAGCTGAATGAAGAAGGCCACCAGTTTGTTGAAGAACAGCTCATCAAGCTTGGTTTGCTGGGTGAGCATGACTCGCTCTATTCAGCCTCTAATCTAAGCCTGCTAACTCACGTATATTCGGGTCTGCGCGCACATAAGTTATTTAATCGCAACGTTGAGTATATCGTGCAAGATGGCGAGGTGGTGCTGGTTGATGAACATACGGGTCGTACCATGCATGGCCGTCGCTTGTCAGAAGGTTTGCACCAAGCGATTGAAGCCAAAGAAGGCGTAAATATCCAACCAGAAAGCCAGACGATGGCTTCTACAACCTTCCAGAACTACTTCCGCCTGTATGAAAAGCTATCTGGTATGACAGGTACGGCAGACACTGAAGCCTTTGAGTTTAGACAGATTTACGGCTTGGATGTGACGGTGATTCCAACCCATAGACCCGTAGCGCGACAAGATTATAACGACTTAGTGTATTTAACCCAGCCGGAAAAATACGAAGCCATTATTAAGGATATTTTGCACTGCCAAGAGCAGGGTCGCCCTGTTTTGGTGGGTACCGCTTCTGTTGAAGGCTCAGAATATATGTCGCAGCTGCTGATGAAGGCTAAGATTGAGCACAAGGTGCTAAACGCCAAGCAGCACGACTCGGAAGCAGAGATAATTGCTCAGGCAGGTCGTCCAGGCCATGTAACCATCGCTACTAACATGGCGGGTCGTGGTACGGATATTGTGTTGGGCGGTAACTGGGAATCCGAGCTGGCAGCTTTACAAGATCCTAGCGAAGAAGTAGTGCAGCGCCTGAAAGCAGAGTGGCAAGCCCGTCACCAACAGGTCATTGATGCCGGTGGTTTGCATGTAATTGCCACTGAGCGTCATGAATCCCGTCGAATTGATAACCAGCTGCGTGGACGTGCTGGCCGTCAGGGTGACCCGGGTTCCAGCCGTTTTTATCTGTCGCTGGAAGACAACCTGATGCGTATCTTTGCCTCGGATCGAGTGAAAAACTTTATGAAAGCCTTGGGCATGAAAGAAGGCGAAGCGATTGAGCACCGTATGGTGAGTAATGCGATTGAAAAAGCCCAGCGTAAAGTAGAAGAGCGCAACTTTGATATTCGTAAGCAGCTGCTGGAATACGATGACGTGGCCAACGAGCAGCGTAAAGTGATTTATCACATGCGTAATACCCTGCTGGAATCCGAAGACGTTGGTGATATTGTTGCTGAGTTCCGCCATGAGGTGTTAAGTAATACCGTTAGCCAGTTTATTCCGCCGCAATCGTTGCCCGAGCAGTGGGACGTTGCAGGCTTAGAAGAGGAATTGAAGCGCGAATTTGCAGCCGAGTTATCTGTTCAGCAGTGGCTTGATAACGAGCCAAGTCTTTATGAAGAAACCCTGCGCGAGCGCATAGAAGAACAGATTGTTGCTCAATACCAAGCTAAAGAAGAGCTGGTGGGTGCTGAGAACCTGCGTATGTTTGAAAAACATATTATCTTGCGCGTATTGGATGACCTGTGGAAAGACCACTTGGCCGCGATGGACCATTTGCGCCAAGGTATTCACTTACGCGGTTATGCACAGAAAAACCCCAAGCAAGAATACAAGCGCGAATCCTTTAACCTGTTCCGTGATCTACTCGATGCCGTAAAGCATGACTCCATTCGTTACTTGTCGTTTGTGCAGGTGCGTCAGGAAAATACTGAGGAAGAGGAGGCACGCCTACGCCAGCAAGCACAAGAACGTGCCTCGCGGATGCAGTACACCCATGGTGCAGCAGAAGCAGAGCAGGCGCAAGGGGACGCGCCAAGCAGTAATGAGCCCGTGCGTAATCTGACCAAAGTAGGTCGTAACGAGCCGTGCCCCTGTGGTTCGGGTAAAAAATACAAACACTGCTGCGGTAAAATCGCTTAAGCAGTGAGCTTGTCAAAAAAACAAAAGTAAGCCCATACTAAGCGCCGTTTTTATTATCGATAAAAGCGGCGTTTTTTATTTAATAGGAGAAATATCATGGCGGTGGGTCTTGGAGCGATGCCGGTAATGCATCCAGTAAAAGGGTTTGAGTTAGGCATAGCCAGTGCTGGCATTAAAAAAGTCGGCCGCCGTGATCTGGTGCTGATGCGTTGCGCTGAAGGATCGCAAGTGGCGGGTGTGTTTACCCAAAATGCTTTCTGTGCCGCGCCTGTGCAGCTATGCAAGCAGCGTCTGGGCCAGCCAGTACGCTTTCTGGTAACCAATACGGGCAATGCCAACGCCGCCACTGGCCAGCCCGGTCTTGTGGCAGCGCAGCAGGTGTGCCAAGCAGTGGCGGACAGTTTTCAGGTGTCGGTAGAGCAGGTGTTGCCGTTTTCTACAGGCGTCATTGGCGAGCCGCTGCCGGTGGACAAAATTACTGCCGCGTTGCCGGCTGCCATGGCTGATTTGCGTGAAGACAACTGGAATCTGGCCGGCGAAGGCATCATGACCACAGATACCCTGCCCAAGGGAGCCAGCGTGCAGTTTGCCCATGATGGCGAAACTTTCACTGTCACCGGTATCAGCAAAGGTGCCGGCATGATCCGCCCCAATATGGCCACCATGCTGGGGTATGTGGCTACTGATGCCTGCGTGGCTGGCCCGTTGTTGCAGGCGCTGGTGAAGGAGGCGGCAGACTTGTCCTTTAACCGCATTACCATTGATGGCGATACCTCGACCAATGACAGCTTTATGCTGATTGCCACCGGTCAGACTGGGCCAGCTATCGACCAAGCCGAAGGCGAGCTGTATCAGAAATTGCGTGATGCGGTCTGTGCTGTAGCCATGCAGCTGGCGCAGGCGATTGTGCGTGATGGCGAAGGCGCAACCAAATTTGTCACCGTGCAAGTGGAGCAGGGCGGCAACGTGCAGGAATGTCTGGATGTGGCCTATGCAGTCGCCCATTCGCCGCTGATCAAGACGGCGCTGTTTGCCTCCGATCCCAACTGGGGGCGTATTGTGGCGGCTGTCGGTTATGCTGGTGTGCCGGCTTTGGAGCAGGAAAAGGTCAATGTGTTCCTCAATGACGTCTGCATTGTGCGTGATGGTGGCCGTGCCGCATCCTATACCGAGGAGCAGGGCGCTGCGGTGATGCAGCAGGAGGAGATCCTGATCCGTATTGAGCTGGGACGCGGTGAGTGTAGTGAAACGATCTGGACCACGGACTTGTCCCATGAATATGTACGCATCAACGCTGAGTACAGAACCTAAGACTCCTGTTGGAGCGCATCTTAACCCCTATTGGAGCGCTATTGGAGTGCAGCTTTAGGGGAGCATTCCACAGCTTCGCGCAAGGCGGAGCTGTGGTTGCAGGTGTAATCTGCGTTCGAATGCAATGCGCGTAACGGTTTTTGGTGGGAGCGCAACTTTTGCGCGATTGGGATTAGCCGGAAGCGCTGAAGCTTGCTGCTCGTCCCCATTGCCAGAAGCAGATGGGTTTTCCGGCAGCACTTGCGTTGGTTTTATCGTTCGCATCGCGCAGAAGCTGCGCTCCCACAAGACTGCGCTCCCGCAGTAGAAATTGGGCTTAACAAGGCAGCTTACGACCACAGTCCACGGATGGCGGCGATGCCTTGGGCGCCGATGATGAAGGCTTGGGTTAAGTCGCTTGGCTGCAAGCCGCCGAGCAGGTAAACAGGCACTTGTGCCTCAGCGATTAATTCAGCCGTCGCAGCCCAGCCTAAAGGCTGCGCATCTGGGTGGCTGGCAGTGGCCTGCACGGGTGATAAACAGGCAAAATCCGCGCTAATCTGCGTCGCCCAAGCCAGCTGCTGTGCGTTATGACACGAAACCGCCAGCCAACGATTGCTTGGCAAGGGCCGCTCAGACTGCTGCGCAAACTGTTCCAGTTGCGCGCTGGTCAGGTGCCAGCCGGCCTGCTCATAATCCTGCACCTGCGCCCAACTGCCTTTAATCAATAAGCGGCAGCTTACGGGCAATGCCTGCAATAGCCGCTCCACTAAGGCAAAATACGCCTGCTCACTTAACTCAGGCGCCCGTAACTGCACCAGCTCAATTCCTTGCGCTGCTGCCCGCATCACGCCCTGATACAGTGCCTCTGCATCCAGTCCCGTTGGGGTGACCAAATACTGCTGCGGCAGTTGCACGGCGCAAACGATGGGGCGATTCGCCGCTGGAAAAGCAATCTGCTGCAGTTGCGCCTTCGCCACCCACTGCATCGGTTGACCCTCAGCGCCGTGCGCGTCACCGCGATACGCCGTGACGCGATGCACATCCAGCAACACGTTTAACTCAGGGTATTGATAGGGGATTTGAATCAAAGGCTCGGCATTGACGACCTCGATGCCCAACTCTTCCTGCAGTTCGCGGGCCAGCGCCTGCAATACCGACTCTCCCGCTTCGCATTTGCCGCCAGGAAACTCCCACAAACCGCCTTGGTGTTTATCCGCAGCACGCTGGGTCAGCAAAATACGCCCTTGGGTATCTTCAATCACCGCCACGGCGACATGCAGCTGTTTATTCATTGCTCACCACGGGCGCAGGTTGTGCTTGCCAAAGAACTTCATGACTGGCCTCATGCAAAGCAATCATGCGTGCGGCAACAAAAAACACATCGGATAAACGATTAATAAACCCTAATACTTCAGCGCGCAAAGGCTCGTGTTCATGTAACAACTGACAGCGCCGCTCAGCCGTACGCGCTGCACAACGACAGATATGCGCTTGGGCAATCAACACCGAGCCGCCGGGTAAAATAAAATCTTTCAGCGGCGACAATTGCTCAGCCCAGCGGTCAATTAGTGTTTCTAACTGTTGAATGTGTGCCGCCTGCAACACCTGATATTCAGGCATCGCCAGCTCACCGCCCAGATCAAATAACAGGTGCTGGTAAGGTGCTAATGAATCGAAAATATCGGTTAAACCCTGTAGCTGCAACTGTGCTAATAACAATCCTAGCTGACTGTTGAGCATATCCAGCTCGCCAATGGTTTCAATGCGAGGATGACTTTTGGCCAAACGTTGTCCGTCGGCCATGCCAGTCGTACCTGCGTCGCCGGTGCCGGTATAGACTTTACTGATGCGATAACCCATGTTGCTGTGCCTAATCTAGAGGTAAACCCAGTTGCTGCAGTCGCGCTTGTAACTGGCTGTGTAAGTCCAGTAAGGCGCGGTGTGAGGTGCCTAGCTGTTGGCTTTGCGCCAAGGCGAACCCTGTTATATAGCTGATTTCGGTACGCCTTTGATTGAGCACATCCTGCAGCATGGAAGAAGTGTTCTGCGCTGTATTCTGGATGACCTGCAGGCACTGTGCAAACACATCCTCTGCGGTGCAAGGGTAACCCGCCGCACTTAACAGCTGTGCCAACTCATGGGCTAGCGCAGTCAAGCGTTCAGTCTGCTGGGTGAGCTGTCCGTTTTTACACTGATACAAAACAGTCAGCGGGTTAATCAGGCAGTTGATGGCCAGCTTACGCCACAAGGCTGCCAGAATAGTATCTGTCCATTGATACGAAATCTGCGCCTGCTGCCAGTCGCGCAAGCAAGTAGGCTCAGGTTGAGTGTGGACTAAATCGCCGAGTAGCGTGGTTCCTTGACCTGCATGTGTGCAGTGGAACGGCTGGGTTAGAAAAGCGCCTTCTGTGGAACTAGCAGCAATTACCCGAATGCCCGGTAATAACTGCGCGATAGCCTGTTGACTGCCCATACCGTTTTGCAGCAAGAACACACCGCTGTTTGAGCTAAGGCGCGTTTTGACTGATTCAACTGCAGCCACCGCATCATAGGCTTTGCAGGCAACGATTAATCTTTCTATAGGCTGTGGATGACTGGCCAGCTGCGCATTGATAGCAATATCTAGTGGACTGCTTTGCCCGTAGGCAAGATAGCTGATTTGGTTACCTTGGCGTTGTAGGGCAGCCAAGCGGTGTTGATTGCGCAGGATTAGGCTGGCAGGTATGTGCGCTTGGCTTAGGCGTGCAGCCCACAGGCAGCCAAGGCTGCCGGGACCTAAAATATGCCAACTCATACGAGTGAGTGTTTTATCACTTCCAAATGGACTCTGCCGCTGTTGCGTGCGTAATCAAGGTTGTTTTTGGCTAGTTCCATGATTTTTTCTGGAACGCTAGGTAAAGCAATGGAGCGCATAGTGACTAAGCTCAGATTGGCCTGAACGCTAAGAAAACCCTCGCTTGTTTTAAAGGCCTTAAGGTTTAAGCCATCGTGCAGTCTTTTGAAGGTGTTCGATGAGCACTCCTGCTGTTTGGGCAGCAAGGTGAGCATAGCAAACTGATTGCTATCGAGGCGCACTAAGGTGTCTAGCGGGCGCACCAGTTGCTGTAAACGGCTGGCAATACTTTGCAACAGCTCACGATGGATACGTTTGCCGTACTGCTTGTTGTAGGCTGTTAAGTTATCAATATGAACAAGCAGATAACAGAGTGTGCCACCACGTGCTTCAAGCTGGCGCAGACTTTTTTTAAGCTGCTGCATGATTAGACGACGATTACCCAGCCCCGTCAGAGGATCAGTAAGATTAACCGCTTCAATGCGTTGTAGGTTATGTGCCAGTAGATGTTTTTCATGCATTAATTTAAGCAATGTGCTGTAAAGACGATTAGCAGCATATACTCTAGGCACTAGCTGTTCGTTCATCACTGATTTACTAATAAAATCGTCCACACCCTGATCAAAGGCTTCAACCAGCGCGTCGTCACCTTCTTTGCCTGTGAGTAAAATCACATAGGTATAGTGACCTTTTGCGTCGTCTTTGGAACGAATTTTTTTGGTGAGCTCCAAACCATCCATTTCCGGCATCAGCCAGTCTGCAAGCAGGATTCCGGCTGGGCGTTCTTCCATAAGTTTGAGTGCTTCGTTAGCGCTGCTGGCAAAGCGAATATCGGTATACCCAGCTTGGCTGAGCGCGCGTCCAACCACCACACTAGAGAATTTGGCATCATCCACAACTATAATGCTCAGACGAGAGCTTGGCATAAATCGTTCTCTTAATTTATAGTTACGTAAAAGTTTATAAAATAATAAGCGTTACAGCATGTTTTATAATGCTGGAATATTATAATCGCAAGCGCGCAAACTGTTAATTGTGACGCTAACTACAATGTTTTAAAAGTGGAGACCAAAGATGCCGTCTTTTGATGTGGTATCAGAGCTGGATAAGCACGAGATAACCAATGCCGCAGACAACGCAGCCAAAGAGTTAGAGCGCCGTTATGATTTGCGTGGTAAGGCTAGCTTAGAGCTCAGTGATAAAACCATTACCATTACCGCTGAAGCTGACTTTATGCTGGAGCAAGTGATCGAGATCATTAAACTTGCACTGGTAAAACGCAAAATCGATATCCAATGCCTTGAATACAAAGATGCTTATGCTTCTGGGAAAGTAGTAAAGCAAGAAGTTATTCTGCGCGAAGGTATCGATAAGGAGCTGGCAAAAAAAATAGTCACTGTTATTAAGGACGCCAAGCTTAAGGTTCAAGCCTCTATTCAGGGTGAGCAGGTGCGCGTAACAGGTAAAAAACGTGATGACTTGCAAGAGGTTATGGCGTTGTTGCGTGGTGAGTCTTTAGGCTTGCCGCTGCAGTTCACTAACTTCCGTGACTAAAGGAGCCCCTGAATAATTACCTGCTTAGCTACCACCGTGTTAAAAACATACTCACGGGTGCGCGCCGGGCAGATTAGTCACTTCTTTGGTTGTGTTATGTGGCCACAGCTGAGCTACGAGCATGCCAGTCAGCATTAAAGCCGCGCCAAAATAGCCTTTGCTGTTTAGGATTTCGTTCAAAAATAGCATAGCAGCCAGTGCAGCAAAGACGCCCTCTAAAGATAAAATGATGGCGGCATGGGCAGCTTTAGCATGCTTTTGTGCAATCGCTTGCAGGCTAAATCCAACGCCAACAGAAAGGATTCCTGCATAGGCAAGAGCGGGAATGGCCTGTTTGATGTTTTGCCAAACCATGGTTTCAAAGTAAGCGGCTGCGCTTAAGCTGGCTACCGCGCAAAGCAAAAACTGTATAAAAGCTAGGCGTAACGGGTCGTAGCGTTTGGCGAAATAGCCCAGCGCCAGTACATGTAACGCCCAGACCAGAGCACCCGTTAGCTGCAGCCAATCACCACGAGCGATGGCGAGACTGTCCTGTACGCTGAGCATATATAACCCAGCCACGGCCATCAGTGCGCCAAGCCATACACCGAACCCGGTACGTATGCCAAATAGCAGGCCTATTAAGGGTACGAAAATTACATATAGGCCGCTGATAAAACCGGCGTTGGAAACCTTGGTATATAGCAGGCCGACTTGCTGTAAGTTAATGCCCAGCGTTAAGAGTAGGCCAAGCAGCAAGCCGGCGCGCAGTAGCCCAGCGTTTAAAAATTGACCTTGGACAAGGGCTTTATGGCGTCGATAGAGTAAAAAAGGCAGTACTACTGCGGCGCCCAAACTAAAACGAATACCGGAAAATAATAAAGGGCCAATATCATCCATGCCGATACGCTGTGCAACCAAAGCACCACCCCAGATTATGGCGGCAGTGAGCATGAATAGATTGGCCAATAGGCGTTTATTTTGCATGGTTTAAAATAATAAATGCTTGCGAGTCAAATGGTTAGTTGTTTTTTTAATTAGTATACGTGGAATGCGGTTTGGTCATTTAGTCTTGTGCTAATGTATTCCTTCGTATAAGGTAAGCGCTGCAATTTGCGCAAGGTTATTATACAAATTTAGGATATTAACTCATGGCTGCCTATGAAATACTCATCGCTGACGATCATCCATTGTTCCGTAGTGCTTTACATCAAGCACTGACGATTTCTTTGGGTGCCAATATTCGTTTGGTCGAAGCTGAAAGTATTGCGCAGCTGGAAGCGCGTTTGCTTGAAAAATCTGATTGGGATCTGGTGTTGTTGGATTTAAACATGCCGGGTGCTCATGGCTTTTCGGGTCTGGTTTTATTGCGCGGTCAGTATCCGCAGGTTCCTGTGGTAATGATTTCAGCGCAGGAAGAAACAACAGTAATGGCACGTGCGCGTGAATTCGGTGCCAGCGGCTTTATTCCTAAATCAAGTCCGTTAGAAGATATCCAAAAAGCTGTGCAAACTGTTTTAGATGGCGATGTTTGGTGGCCTAGTCAAACCGCAGCTACTGCAGCAGTTACCGAAGAAGAAAAAGCAGCCAGCGAAGGCTTGGCCAGCTTAACGCCGCAGCAGTTTCGTGTCTTGACCATGGTGTGTGATGGCTTGCTGAATAAACAAATCGCCTACGACCTTAATGTGTCAGAAGCAACGGTTAAAGCACACGTAACGGCGATTTTCCGCAAGTTAAACGTTCGTACTCGTACCCAAGCAGCGCTATTGTTACAGCAGATGGAATCCATTCCGCAGTCGTCATAATTCTTCTTTTGCCGCGATAACGCCCGCCAGGGTGGTAAAAGATGTGTCCTTGGCGGTCAGCAAGAAATCTTGCATAAACGCAGCTTCTAACATATCTGTACGCACGGCTGCATACAGCGTAGAAAACAAGCCTTTCTCCCCCATGTGACAGGTGCTGACATAGCCTTTTGAGCTGTATTCGTGCAGCGCCCAATTCGGCAGGCAGCTCACCCCGCGGCCACTGGCCACCAGTTGCATCATCATAATCGTCAATTCTGCCGTGCGTACGCTAACGGGTTCGACATCGGCTGGCTCTAAAAAGTGATTAAACACATCCAAGCGGTCGCGCTCCACCGGATAGGTGATTAGCACCTCTGTGGCTAAGTCCTGCGGCTCTATAAAAGCTTTTTGCGCTAAGGGGTGTTGCTTAGAAACGGCCAGCAAGGCTTCGTAGGTAAACAGAGGGATATAGCTGATGCCGGTGAGCTCGATCGGATCAGCAGTAACCACCAAATCTAAGTCTCCACGGGCCAAGGCGGGTAGAGGAGCAAAGGAAAAGCCAGATGATAAGTCTAATTCAACTTCAGGCCATGCCTCGCGGAATTGGTCAATGGTGGGCATGAGCCATTGGAAACAGCTGTGGCATTCAATCGCCATATGCAGGCGTCCGGCGTTACCGCCTTGTAAGCGGGCGATATCACGCTCGGCTGCACGCATCAGGGGCAGCACTTCATCAGCCAGTTTAAGCAAACGTAATCCGGCGCTAGTAAAGCGTACGGGTTTGGTTTTGCGCACAAATAACTGCATGCCGAGGCGCTCTTCCAGTTCCTTGAACTGGTGCGACAGCGCGGACTGAGTTAGGTGCAGGCGCTCGGCGGCATCAACCATGCTGTCGGCATCACGCAGGGCAATTAGGGTTTTTAAATGGCGGATTTCTAACATGGTAGTTTTCTTTTTTGTTTGAAGGGGGTGGTGATGTTTGTGGTTTGTGCGATTAGGCGGAGAACCCTGATTACGCAAAGACGCCGCAAGTACATCCCTGTAGGCTCCATGCCACGCATGGTATCAAAAACCGAGGTAGGTTACTCTCAGTCGGCGTACCGGACGGCGAGCCATATTGCCTCAAGCGTTTGTTGGTCAGCGCAGTTAACCAAGCTGTTGCCTGTTCAGACGCTTTGACAATACCTGTGGTGTTTTTCAACAGCAGGAGGCCAAGGAAGCAGCTGCTAGAAACCAGGCTTGCTTCGCGATACATTGCATATATGTGAACCGCTTTGCAGTTCGTATTTTTTTGATTGATATAAAAGTATATTCTGAGATTATCTGCTATCCCACTTTATGGAATGCTGGGCATGCAGGGATCTTTTTCGCACAGTCTTTTATTATCAAAAACACTGAAGACTGATGATGTCGTTTGGTTGCTTAGCAACTTTTCAGATTATTACCGCCAGCCGTTTTCTGCCGAGCTTTTGCTACAGCAGTTCACCCCGCCACTTCTTGTTTCTGACCTGATTGAAGCCTGCAAGGCGCTTGGCTTACAGGTTGGAGTTGTGCCTTGGCATAACGGCCAGCTCGCTCAACCGGCCATTGCATTTCAGAGGGATGAGCCGCAACAAAATGCAGAAGAAGGCGGACAGGTTCTTCCTGTCATCATTACAGAACTGACAGAAAGCGGTGCAAAGGGAGTATCAGTCGGCGCTAACCAGCCAGTAAATTTCACATCGGCAGCGCTGCGACAGGATTTTCTTGATGTATTGCTTCTGGTGCAGAAAAAAGAAGCAGGGCTTGAAGAAAGCCCCGCGGCAGATAGCGTTACTGCCGAGCCAAAGAAATTCGGTTTTTCCTGGTTTGTTCCCGAGCTGTTAAGACACAAAAAAATCTGGCGCGATGTGCTGTTGGCCAGCCTGGCCATTCAGGTTGTTGGGCTTTCCACACCCCTGTTTACCCAGGTCATTATTGATAAGGTCATTGCGCACCACTCAGAAAGCACGCTCTTGGTGTTGGGGACAGCGCTTGTGGTCTTCATGCTGTTCACCAGCACCATGACCTGGCTGCGGCAATACCTTATTTTACATACCGGCAACCGCATTGATGCCGTCTTGGGCGACAAGGTTTTGCATCATTTGCTGCGTTTGCCCGCACCGTACTTTACCCAGCGCCCTACCGGCACTCTGGTCGCCAGGCTGCATGCTGTGGAACAGCTGCGGGAATTTATTTCCGGCGCAGCCATTAGCCTGGTACTGGACTTTCCGTTCTTGCTCATCTTCCTTGCGGTCATGTTTGCCTATAGCTGGCAGCTGACGCTGATAGTCCTGGGTATTCTTTTTCTGATTGTTTTGGCCAGTTTATTTATGGTTCCCATTCTAAGGGCCAGACTGGACAAGCAATTTCTACTGGGTGCACGCAATCAGGCTTTTTTGACGGAGTATGTTGCAGGTATCGAAACGGTAAAGTCCTTGCAACTGGAGCCGAACGTCAACAAGCGTTACGGCACCTACCTCGCACAATACCTTGATGCTGGTTTTGCGACCAAGCAAGTCAGTAATACCTACAGTGTGGTTGCTGGTGGTCTTGAGCAAATCATGACGTTACTGGTGCTGATTGTCGGTGCCTGGTTTGTCATGCAAAACATCGGCTTTACCGTAGGCATGCTGGTCGCCTTTCAAATGTTTGCCAGCCGCCTGAGCCAACCATTGATGCGCCTTGTAGGCTTGTGGCAAGAATTTCAGCAGGCCAGTATTTCCGTTAAACGTCTGGGTGATATTCTGGATGTGCCCCAAGAGCCTTTTGCCTTGATTCCCTGCCGCGCCTCATTGGCGGCGGACACGTACAGTTCAAAGATGTCAGCTTCCGTTACTCTCCGCAGCATCCATGGCTCTATCAAAAACTTAACCTGACCCTTTCTGCCCGTAGATTAACCGTAATTCGCGGGCCATCGGGTTGTGGCAAAAGCACACTGGCCAAACTGTTGCAGGGGGTTTACTGGCCTGAAGAAGGGAAAATCACAATAGATGACAAGGATATCCGTTTACTGGCGGCCAATGAACTACGCAGCCACTTTGGCGTGGTACCACAAGAGACGGTGCTGTTTTCCGGCACCCTGTATGACAACCTGACCATGGCGCATCCCCATGCCAGCGAATCCGATGTCTATGCAGCCTGTCGGGCGGCTGAAATACATGAAGTGATTGAACAGCTGCCCGAAGGCTACCAAACCATCATTGGCGAGCGCGGCAGCGGATTGTCTGGTGGCCAGAGACAACGCATTGCCATTGCCAGAGCCTTGTTGAAACAACCCAAGGTACTGATATTTGATGAGGCCATATCCAACCTGGATCAACAAACTGCGGAACAGTTTGCTCAAACCATTAACCGGCTTAAGGGTAAAGTCACCATGGTTTTTATTACCCACCAACTACCAAAAGGGTTGTTGGTGGACAGGGTAATCGAGATGGATAAATTAAATGGATAACCTGCAAACCAGAATGCCAATGATGAACGGCTCCGGCAATGTGCGGGATTTACAACAGGCGGCTTAATATGAAGAAGTTTGTTTCTATAGATCGATTAGAAGTTTGTTGTTTTGTAGCATATTTGACGCTATGTTTTTATTTTTATATTTCTGATGGGTTTTGTTTTATTTTACGAACAAGAGATTTCTTTTCATGGGTGTATTCTGTCGTTGGCTTTGAGTGGTCGGGAATTGGTTCTTATTATTTTTCTTTAAGTGTTGTTTTTGGTGTTGTGTTTAACGGTATTTCTCGCCTTTTTAAAATTTTTAAGCTTGGGTGGCCTATATATAAAGAACATAACTCTAGCAGTCTAATAGATTCTTTTTTCATGTTTGTTTTTTACAGCTTGATTGTTTTTTTTGCTGTAGGTTTTGCTGGTCAAAAATATTCAATCGAGGATAAAAGGCTTACATTGATCTTGGGGGTTTTTATATCGGGATATGTTTTTGGTTTGATTGTAAATGTTTGGGATGAATTTCTTTCAGCTGTATATGTCGTAATTTTAAGGGGTAGGAGATGAGTGATTTTTTCCTTGTTATTGGAGTTTTACTTCTGGTTTTTTGCTTTATTTCGATTTATGTATGGCTTGAAATATTTAGAGACCCTAAGAAGGAGCTGGAAGATTTTTATATTGAAAATCCCAGCATGAAAAAAATAGTTGTTTTTCTTAGAGAAAAATGGACTATTTTTTTTCTGACTGGAATATTTTTCGTTTTAGTTAGCTTGCTTTAGAGAGAGACTTATAATGAGTGTAATACAAAATACAGCAGCAGGAACACTCGACCTTGACGGCAACGGTCTGCAAACGGTCGGTCTGGCTTCCAATATCTACTTCGACCACAACGGCGATGGCATTCTTACTAAAACCGGCTGGGTCGGCGAAGGCGATGCCTTGTTGGTTTGGGACCGTAACGCCAATGGTTTGATTGATAACGGTGCTGAGCTGTTTGGCGATTTTACCCCAATGCCCGATGGCAGCTTGGCACCCAATGGCTTTGCCGCCTTGGCTGCTCTGGATGCTAACGGCGATGGCATTCTGGATGCTTCTGATCCCGCTTTTGCCGAGCTCAAACTCTGGATCGACAGTGACCAAAACGGCGTTACCGGCGAGGGCGAACTGATGTCTCTGGCCGATGCCGGTATTGCCTCGCTCAATCTGGGCAGCACTCTAAAAAACCAGAAACAAAGCAACGGCAATACCCTGGCCCGTGAAGGCAGCTTCACTCGCACTGACGGCACAGAAAGCGCCATGGGTGAGTTTCATTTGGCCATTGATACCTTTGACACTCAGTTTGCCGAACAGATTGAAGTGCCTGAATCCCTGCGTGGCTTGCCAATGATAAGTGGCTCCGGCAATGTGCGGGATTTGCAGCAGGCGGCTTAATATGAATAAAAATATATCTTTAATACGATATTTAACAGAAATAATGAGGCAGGTAGATGGTAAGGTTCTTTTATTGATTATGGTTTTTTCTGTTTTTATGCTGGTTGATATTGTTCTTGGCGTTGGTCTTATTCCTATGAGATGGCGTGAAGACTTTGGAAAGGCATTGGTATTAATTCTATTTAGTCCCCTGCTTTGTTTTTTGATTATTACAGTAATGAGACTTTTTCCTTTTGCGAGCAAGCCATGCTCTGCATGGTTTAGAGCAGGTGCCTGTATTTATTTTTTTATAACTATTAACTTCTAGGGGCTACTATTATGAGTACTTTAAAAACTTGTCGAGATAACACAAAATGTTGAGGGATTGGCTGGCGTCAGTGAGGCAATAGTTGAGGTGGAAGATGAGGCTTGTTATGTTGGTTCTGCAGGCAATGTTACTTCTGTTGGCGATAATCGTACTGTTTGTGTTTTTTGTGGATGCAAGATTTGAAACGGTTGGTTTTTTTATTTTTGGTGTGGGGCTAAGTCTATTGTTGGTTTGGGTTTTGAATAAAGTTAAAAATAGATGGCCTTTAAATAGTTATCTGCCTAGATTTTTGTTGTGCTTGAGTTTTCTGTTCTGTTTTGCTGGCTTGCATGAGTTTATTGGCTATCTTTTTTATAATAAAGAAGGGGTGGTTTATTCTTTGATTTTAATTTTTGTGTCCGTTATTCTTTTTCTTATGGGGGTAGACAAGGAAAACAAACGGTGAGGATGACTTGTTAATGGTGTTGTGCTTGGATATTGGAGAGTGACATGACTAATAAGGCTGGTTCAATTAATGAGGTTGTTAAGGCTATTGAAAATACTGCCTCCATGGCGGAAGCTGCTGATACGCTTTCGTCTGAAAACTCATCAGCAATAGCAGCTTTGGGTGCAGTACATACGTTAGCTTCTAACATTCCTGGCACTGGTGCTCCAGGGGCTGTGTTTTTAGGTAGCGTTGGTCAGGCGATAAGCTTCGCATCTGTAGCTTCGGCAGCTTCTGATGGAGAGTTTACTTTTGCTGATAAAGGGAGGTGGGTATGCGAGATGTTTGCATGTTGATAAGCATAGTTGCTTTTTTAGGTTTATCTGGCTGTAGCACTCCAGAGGAAAAAGAAATTAAGGAGTATTTTTATAATGTTCACTCCGGGTTAAATGACATTGAAATCCCTAGTGTTTTTAAAGAGGCTGAAGTTGTTTGCTTAATGCATCCTTATCAAATGAAGATAAAGCTTCCAGAGCATGTTGGAATACAAGATAGTCTTAATTTGTATCTTGAGTCTGAAGGTGTTTTTAGTGTGCCAGAGAGTAGCTGGTACTTATTATTCATGACAAGTAAAGATTTTTTTATTTATCGTCATAAACGCAATAATATTGACATGGTTAGTCCAACAGGCACAGTGGGGCTGAGAGACAAATGGAAAAGTATAGATGGATACCCTGCCAAGGATTGCGTGGCTTATGAATATGCATATATAACTGTTTTTTTAAATGATTTAAATGAACGAAAAATTGGACTTATTAGCAAGGGTGAACCTAAATGAAATACTTGGGAGACTTACAGAATAGATCAGCAGAATACTCTAATAAATATGGCCTTGATGGCCCTATAAATGGCGCTGCTGATGCTTTCCGTCACGCATACTCCAGTGCTGAAATGACTAGGGACTTTGGGCCGCAGAGTGCAAATCATGCAGGAACATGGTGGGAAATTTTAGGTTTAATAAAAGGGCAAAGTGAAGCTGAAGCCAGAATGGATGCTTGGAACAACTATGTCGGACAAGAGATTGCAATCAAGCTTGGGCCGAATGCAACAAATGATGAGCTAGCCGAAGCGGTTTATGATGCAGTGCTTTCTGGACGATTAGTGCTTGAGCCCAAGCCGGGTAAAAATCCTTTGAAAGAATTATGGGAGCAAGCCAAAAACTGGGTCATGCCCCGCGACCCCATCATCCTCGACCTTGACGGCAACGGTCTGCAAACCGTAGGTCTGACTTCCAATATCTACTTCGACCACAACGGCGATGGCATTCTTAGCAAAACCGGCTGGGTCGGCGAAGGCGATGCTTTGCTGGTTTGGGATCGTAATGCCAACGGACTCATTGATAACGGCGCGGAATTGTTTGGCGACTTTACTCCGATGCCCGATGGCTCTCTGGCACCCAATGGTTTTGCTGCGTTGGCTGCTCTAGATGCTAACGGCGACGGCATTCTGGATGCTTCTGATCCCGCTTTTGCCGAGCTCAAACTCTGGGTTGACAGTGACCAAAACGGCACGACTGGCGAGGGTGAATTAATCTCTCTGGCCGATGCCGGTATTGCCTCGCTTAACCTAGGCAACAGCCTGAAAAACCAGAAACAAAGCAACGGCAATACCCTGGCCCGTGAAGGCAGCTTCACCCGCACCGACGGCACAGAAAGCGCGATGGGCGAGTTCCATCTGGCCATTGATACCTTTGACACCCAGTTTGCCGAATCAATAGAAGTGCCCGAATCTCTGCGTGGCCTGCCGATGATGAACGGCTCCGGCAATGTGCGGGATTTGCAGCAGGCTGCTTAATGGAGTTCTTTTATGAAAGGAAAACAAAAAGATCCAAGGGACTCGATATTTTATCGGGAACAACGTCGGCTAGGAAGGTCGCTTTATTTGCATGAGAAAATCAAAGTTATTTTGTTTTGGGTTTTGGTGATTGCTTTGGTTTGGATTGCCCCTGTTACATGGAGCCAAATGTTGCATCACAATGTCAACAAAGAACCTGTTTTGCTTAGACATGCTGATGTCTATGGATATATACCTCCCCGTGCAGGAAGAAATTTGCCGGTAGTCCAGTTTATCGGTAGTGATGGTGGTCTATTATTTGTAGCGCCATGCGGGAGTATGGCCAATGATATTTGTCGAGGATTGATTTCCACTAATAAGAAACTGCCTACACCCATAAAGAGTGTAGTTGCTTGGGAAACTGTTTCTAAGTCAGCGAACATCCCACCCTATGGTCAAGCTCGGGCGATAATTGAAGAGATATCAATACTCGGAGGGAGTGATAAAATTTTAACATATAACAATAAAAGTGTTGGCTCTGATTTATATGGCGAAATTATATCTCCATACCATAAGTATCGTTACTTTTTAAGGTGTTTTGTTTTAATCCTTTCGTTATACATTGTTTTGCAGGTTTATCAGTCTTTCATAAATAAAGGTGAGCGTAATGAGTAAGTCAGAAACTGTAGCTTTGGTCCTTGGTCATGCCGGAGGAAAGATTGGTGCTTATGACGGTATGATTAATGCAACTGTAGAAGCGAAGAAAGGTGATAAAGATTCTGCTATAAGTGCAACAGTTAATGCTGTTGGTAGCGGTGCTACCATGTTCCCCGGTAAATATCCGGGTCCAATTGGCGGGCTCGTGGTCACTGTAGGGATGTTGCAAAAATCAGGAATGGATGCATCCAAATTTACTGTGGCTGATGTTTTAGCGCTGGGCGGTGCTGTGGCTGCTTTATTTGGAGCGCCAGTTATAGGGTTCGGATTTGCTGTCGCTGGTATAGGTTGGACTTTATATACTTTAAACGACCCGCTTCGGGATAAAACAATATCAGACTTTTACCGCTCTGCCAAAGACTGGCAACCACCCCGCGACCCCATCATCCTCGACCTTGACGGCAACGGCCTGCAAACGGTCGGTTTGTCCTCTCATA
>NZ_JAUCDY010000004.1:0-206788 GCF_030362935.1 Thiopseudomonas acetoxidans | reverse complement strand
ATCAAAGCGAATACCGCCCGCAAGTGGTTAGCTAACCCTTTACGGACGGTTCGGAGAGATGGTATCTACAGGAGCAGGTCTTGTGGGTTGGCACTGCTTTAATACCGCCAAAAGGCGGGGGTGAAGAGGATTAGAAGGGAGAAGACTTCTAAACGCCCTAAAATCATGGCTACGCTGAGTATAAGCTTGGCACTGCTGGGCAGCTCTGCGTAATGTAGTGACGCTTCGCCCAACGCGGGTCCCAGATTATTCATGCACGAGGCTAGAGTAGAAAAAGCGGTAATGGGATCCAGCTCGCAGGCAAGCAAAGCCAGCATCAAGGTAAAGAAAGTTACCAAATAAACCGCACTAAACCCCCAAACGGCTTCGATCACTCGGTCAGGCACGGTACGCTTGCCCATCTTCACCATAAACACGCCATTGGGATGCAACAAGCGCTGTATTTCACGCTGACCTTGGCGGAACATCAGCATTACACGCATCACTTTCATGCCACCGCCGGTCGAGCCTGCACAAGCACCAATAAAAGATATATAAATCAAAAAATACGGCAAAAAACTGGGCCAGCCGCTAAAGTCTGTTACGGCAAAGCCGGTAGTAGTAGCAACGCTGACCACTTGGAACAATGCGTGGCGTAGTGTGTCGGTCGGCGCTGAATATTGCTGGTAAAATGCCAAAACAAAAACAGTGATTACCACTGCACCACTGAGTATTTTTAGGAAGGTCATACATTCCGGATCTTTCAAGTACGCCTTAAGGGAGCGACTTCGCAACGCCAAAAAATGCAGCCCAAAATTCATGCCTGATAACACCATAAAGACAACAGCGATCAGCTCAATGGCGAAACTATCAAAATAGCCAATACTGGCGTCATGGGTAGAAAATCCGCCAATGGCAATAGTGGAAAAGCTATGGCCGATGGCATCAAACCAACTCATGCCCGCCATGGCATAAGCCAGCGCACAGAGCACTGTCAGGCCGCAATAAATAATCCAGAGGGTTTTTGCCGTATCAGCAATACGCGGTGAGAGCTTGTTGTCTTTCACCGGCCCCGGAATTTCACTGCGGTACAACTGCATGCCGCCCACACCAAGCATAGGCATTATGGCAACGGCTAACACAACGATACCCATGCCTCCTAGCCACTGAAGTTGTTGGCGGTAATATAAAATTGCTCTTGGCAGGCTGTCGATGCCTGTTAGCACCGTCGCACCGGTGGTGCTTAAGCCAGAAAACGCCTCAAAGATGGAATCGACCAAGCCCATTTCAGGTCGTAAGGACAAGTAAAAAGGCATCGCCCCGAAACTTGCCAGCACAAACCAGAACGATGCCGTGAGCACATAGCCATCACGCACGCGCAACTCTTCGCGCCGGTGGCGTAACGGATACCAAATGCATAAGCCCGTCAGCAGGGTAATGCTCAATGCCAGCGAAAAACTGTATTTGGCCTCACCGCCGTCGTACAGGGCAATGAGCAAGGGCGGGACTTGAGTCAAGCTAAAGAGCATCAATAGCATGCCTAAAATACGTCCTAGGGCGGCAAAATGCATAATTCTCAGCTCACTTAGAAAAAAGTTAATCCTACTTGGAACAAACGCTCCACAGCAGGAATATGTTTTTTGTCCACCACGAATAAAATTACATGATCACCGCTGGCAATTTCTTGCCCATCATCGGCCATCAACACTTCTTCGTCACGAATAATTGCGCCAATGGTAGCGCCAGGTGGCAAACGTATTTCGCTGATTTTACGCCCTACGACCTTGCTGGACTTATTGTCCCCATGGGCTATAGCTTCAATGGCTTCGGCAGCGCCACGGCGTAGTGAGTGCACACTGACCACATCACCGCGGCGTACGTGAGCAAGCAGTACACTAAGGGTCGCCAACTGAGGGCTGATAGCAATATCAATCGCACCGCCCTGCATCAAATCCAAATAAGCAGGGTTATTAATCAGCGCCATGACTTTGCGCACACCCAGTCGCTTGGCCAGCAAAGAAGACATGATATTGGCGTCATCATCATTGGTTACGGCAATAAACAAATCTGCTTGATCAATATTTTCCTCAATCAACAGTTCCCGATCCGAAGCGCTGCCATGCAACACTAGCGTGCTGTCGAGAGTGCCCGATAAGTGACGACAGCGCGCGGGATTCATTTCAATAATCTTAACCTGACAATGGCTTTCGATAGCCTCTGCCAAGCGCTCGCCTACTTGACCACCACCAGCAATTACAACACGTTGATAACCCACTTCTACGCTTCTAAGTTCGCTCATCATCTCGCGAATACGGTGGCGCGCGGCAATAAAAAACACTTCATCGTCCACTTCAATAGCGGTGTCGCCAGTTGGGATGATGGGGCGATCGCGGCGAAAAATCGCGGCAACACGAATATCGGCATTAGGCAGGTGTTCGCGTAACTGGCGTAATTGCTGCCCAACCAACAGACCGCCATAGTGGGCGCGCACACAGACCAACTGCGCCTTGCCGTCGGCAAAGTCCATGACCTGCAAAGTACCCGGGTGCTCAATGAGGCGCTTAATATGGTGAGTGACTACTTGCTCAGGACTGATGAGCACATCAATGGGCAAAGCATCTGGGGCAAACAAATCGGCGCGGGTTAAATACTGCGTCGCTCGTACACGGGCAATTTTAGTCGGCGTGCGAAATAGGGTATGCGCTACTTGGCAGGCAATCATGTTGATTTCATCGCTGTTGGTCACAGCTACCAGCATATCGGCGTCATCGGCTCCTGCTTGGCGCAAAATAGTCGGAAAAGAAGCATGCCCTGCTACCGTGCGAATATCTAATCGCTCACCCAGCTCGCGCAAATGCTCAGCATCCGTATCCACTACGGTAATATCATTAGCTTCATTGGCGAGTTGTTCAGCCAAATTTCCGCCCACCTGACCTGCGCCCAGGATGATAATTTTCATCAACGACCTCTGTGATAGCTGTTGTTGCTGTTATTAGGTGTCTATTAAAGCACGCTTGCTGGTGCAGAGGCACAATCCATAAATGCTTAAGCGAGGCGTTTACTGGGTAGGTGCGTTAACTTTTCGTAAACGTGCATAATAAAACCCATCATGCCCATGTGCTTGCGCCAACAGCTGTCGCCCACGCGGCTGAGCAATCCCGCACGCCAGCTCAAACGGCCACTCTTGCGCGTCAGCGGTACGGGTTAAGAACTGCTCAATCACTTGGGTGTTTTCATCTGGTAGAGCCGAACAGGTGGCATACAGCAGTACACCGCCGGGCTCCAAGGTCGACCACAATACCTCTAACAACTCGCCCTGTAATTGCGCCAGCGCAGGAATATCTTCGGCGTGGCGGGTGAGTTTGATATCGGGGTTGCGGCGAATCACGCCGGTCGCCGAACAGGGCGCATCCAACAAGATGCGCGCAAAGGGCTGTCCATCCCACCAAGCGTCCAGATCGCGAATGTCCGCGGCTTTGAGTTCAGCCTTTAAGCCCAAACGCTGTAAATTTTCTTCCACTCGAAGCAGGCGGTGCGCTTCTAAATCCACCGCTACCAACTGGCCAAAAGCGGGTTGAGTTTCGAGGATATGGCAGGTTTTACCGCCGGGCGCGCAACAAGCATCCAGCACACGCTGACCGGGTTGCACATCCAACAAATCGGCGGACAACTGCGCTGCTTCGTCCTGCACGCTGCACCAACCTTTGACAAAGCCGGGCAGCTCGGTCACATCACAGGCCTGCGCCAACTGCACGCCGTGGCGACTAAAAGGCGTCGCTGTCGCGGCGATACCAACCTGCGCTAGCTGCTGCACGTAGTCGTCACGGCTCATATGCTGTTGATTAACCCGCAAAGTCAGCGGCGGATGGCTGTTATTGGCGGCACAAATGTCCAACCAGTGCTCAGGCCAGTGTGCTTTCAAGGCTTTTTGTAGCCAGCGCGGGTGCGCCGTGAGCACCACAGGGTCTTTTTCCAGTTGCGGCAACAGTTCTTCAGCTTCCGCTTGGGCGCGGCGTAACACGGCATTGAGCATGCCTTGCGCCCATTGTTTCTTTAAGGTTTTAGCGCAGTCAACGGTTTCACTAATCGCAGCATGCGGCGGAATACGGGTATAGAGCAATTGGTACAGACCAATAATCAGCAACGCCTGTACGTCTTGATCGGCTTTACGCAGGGGTTTGCTTAAAAACTGTGCGGCTAGGATTTCCAAACGCGGATACCAACGCGCACTGCCCAGCGCGAGCTCTTGCACCAGCGGGCGATCGCGCACGGTGACTTTAGCCAACACGTTGGGCAAGCTGCCTGCGAGCGAGGCTTTACCGTTAAGAACTGCAGTTAGGGCATGGGCAGCAGCGAGGCGTGGATTCATGCGCCCAGCACCTGACCCAGAGTAAAGAGATCAGCACGACCATTGTAAATATCCGCAAACGCCAACGCCTTCGCGTTAGGCAGCTGCATCTGCGTGATTAACAACGCATCCTGCCCACAAGCCACCAGCAACCCTTCGCGGCTGACCTGCAGAATACTGCCGGGTGTGCCCTGCTGCTCAACCACCTGCGCAGCATGTACTTTAATACTGGTCTCGCCCAGCAGCGTATGACTAATCGGCCAAGGATGAAAGGCACGCACAGCACGCTCAATGACCTGTGCCGGCTGTTGCCAGTCAATGAATGCACAGCCTTTGCTTAGTTTGTGCGCGTAGGTAGCCAACTCATTCTGCTGAATAACAGGCTGCGCCGTGCCAGCTAAGAGTTGCGCAACGGTCTCTAGTACGGCAGGCGGGCCCATGCTGGCTAAGCGGTCATGCAGGCTGCCGCCGGTGTCGCTAGCAGCAATAGGTGTCGCTACTTTTAGCAGCATTGGGCCAGTATCCAAACCGGCTTCCATCTGCATCACTGTAACGCCGGTTTCGGCATCACCCGCTTCGATGGCACGCTGAATGGGCGCTGCCCCTCGCCAACGTGGCAGCAACGAGGCATGGCTGTTAATGCAGCCCAAACGTGGGGTATCGAGAATGGCTTGCGGCAAAATCAGCCCGTAAGCTACGACCACCATCAAGTCTGCCTTGAATTCAGCAAGCGTAGCTTGAGCCTCTTCAGTCCGTAGGTTTTGCGGTTGTAACACGGGAATATCGTGCGCCAGCGCGAGTTGTTTGACCGGACTGGCCACCAGCTTTTGCCCACGTCCTGCAGGGCGATCCGGCTGGGTGTAAACCGACACCACCTTATGCTGGGAGTCGAGTAAGGCTTGTAAATGCTGAGCAGCAAACTCCGGCGTACCGGCAAACACTATACGGGCTGAATCTGACATTGCATTCCTTGAACAAAATGATAGCGCTGGGCTTACTGCTGCGCTTGGCGGTGCTGTTTTTCGAGTTTTTTTCTAATACGGTTGCGCTTGAGGTTAGACAAGTAGTCAACAAACAACTTACCGTTGAGATGGTCGCACTCGTGCTGCACACAGATGGCCAACAAACCTTCTGCGATGATCTCAAAGGGCTCACCATTACGGTCCAAAGCATTCACTTTGACTCGCTGCGGCCGCTGTACATCCTCATAAAACCCGGGCACCGACAAACAACCTTCCTGATATACGTCGGTTTCTTCAGTAAGCACAGTAAACTCAGGGTTGATGAACACTAAGGGCTCAGACTTATCATCCGATAAGTCCATAACGACAATACGCTGATGCACATCCACCTGAGTAGCAGCTAAGCCAATCCCCGGCGCGTCGTACATGGTTTCGAACATATCGTCGACCAGTTCACGTATTTGATTATCGACCTTAACCACCGGTTGCGCTATGGTGCGCAAGCGCGGATCTGGGAATTCAAGTATTTTTAAAATTGCCATATGCGTTTGTGATGTACTTGTGGAATAAAATTAATTTGCACTGTTATTATTACATGCATTGATGTAATACTGCTTCAATTCTAAAGATTTTGGAGTAATCTTTATGGGTCACTCCAGCAATCTGCCTATGCTAAAGGGAATCATTACATGAGGAAAACATTAGTCGCTCTGTTGTTGCTAGTCACTGCCGGATTAGTGCAAGCGCAAGTGGAGTTAAAAGATAACCACCCAGACAAGTATACCGTTGTTAAAGGTGACACTCTATGGGACATTTCAGGCAAGTTTCTTAGCAAACCATGGAAATGGCCTGAGATTTGGCATGCCAACCCACAAGTAGCCAACCCACACCTTATTTACCCCGGCGATATTCTAAGTCTGGTTTATATTGATGGCCAACCACGCATCATGCTCAATCGTGGCGAAAGCCGCGGTACTGTCAAGCTATCACCCAAGGTGCGTAGTACGCCAATGGCAGAGGCTATCCCAACCATTCCTTTAGAAAGCATTAATAGCTTCTTAATCAACAACCGCATTATTAACTCTGTCGCAGAGTTTGAGGGCGCTCCTTACATAGTCGCCGGTAATGCAGAACGCGTGCTTAGCGGCAAAGGCGATCGCATCTATGCGCGCGGCTCTTTGGCTCCTGATGAAAACTACAACATTTTCCGCCAAGGCCGTGTATACACTGATCCACAGACTCAAGAGTTTTTAGGTATCAATGCTGATTACATTGGGACGGGCGACATCATTTCAAGTGAGGGCGAAATAGGCACTTTAGTCCTTAGCCGTACCGCGCAGGAAGTACGTATCGCTGACCGCTTGTTTGCTACTGAAGAAAGAACGATCAACTCAACCTTTTTTCCCAGCGAACCCAAAGAACAAATTAACGGCGTGATTCTTGATGTACCTCGCGGTGTTTCGCAAATTGGTCAGTACGACGTAGTCACCATCAACAAGGGTACGCGTGACGGACTGGTAGAGGGCAGCGTGCTAGCCGTTTACAAAACAGGTGAAACCGTGCGCGACCGTGTTACCGGCGATAAGGTAAAAATCCCAGACGAGCGCTCTGGCCTGCTGATGGTGTTTCGCACCTACGACAAAATCAGTTACGGCTTAGTACTCTACGCTAGCCGTCAACTAGCCGTTATGGATAAAGTTAAAAACCCGTAACAAGACTGAGCAAGGCGTGTTTCTACACGCCTTGTTTGATTTAACAAGGAAGTTGTTATGGCACAGGATATTTCTGCCCGCGAGCTGCACGCGCGTCTTTGTTTGCACGCCACGCCCCAAATTGGCCCACAGCGTTTTCAGCTACTGCTCAATCATTTCTCAAGCGCCGAAGCTGCACTGGCAGCATCCACCTCAGCATGGCTACAACTTGGTCTGCCTGAACAATGCAAAACCCTTAGTCAAAGTAATGAAGTGCTACAAAAAGCTGAGGCAGCGTTAAAGTGGGCTGAACACCCTCTGCATCACCTCATCTTGCACGACAGCTTAGACTATCCGGCTTTGCTCAGCGAAACCCACGCCGCCCCAGCTGTGCTGTTTGTGGAAGGCAATCCAAAAGCGCTAGCCATGCCACAGCTTGCTATTGTGGGCAGCCGCAACGCTACTCCCACTAACAAACAGACCGCCTATCATTTTGCCAAAACACTGGCCGCAGCAGGTTGTGCAATCACCAGTGGGTTAGCCTCAGGCATTGACACCGCAGCACATCAGGGCGCACTGAAAGCCGGTGGCTGCACGCTCGCCGTTGTAGGTACAGGCTTGTGGCATACTTACCCGAAATCCAATCACGCCTTGCGTGAACAAATTGCACAATCCAGCGGCGCACTGGTTTCAGAGTTTTGCTTAGATGTCAGCCCAATCGCAGCTAATTTCCCAAAACGTAATCGCATTATTAGTGGTTTATCGCTGGGTGTTTTAGTTGTTGAGGCTGGTTTAGCCAGCGGTTCTTTGATTACCGCACGTTACGCTGCTGAACAAAATCGCGATGTATTTGCCATTCCCGGCTCAATTCACTACCCCGGCAGCAAAGGCTGTCATCAACTGTTGCGTGATGGTGCTGTATTGGTCGAGTGCGTACAGGATATTCTAGGTGCTTGGCAACATTGGCTTAGTACGCCCATACATGACTCAGAGCCCAAGCCAGCAGAAACCGCGCCCTGCGCTTTACTCGCTCTATTGCAAAGCAACCCCATGGGTAACGACGAACTTGCGCAGCAATTACAGCTAGACATGCCTACCGTCTTGCAACAACTCACTGAGCTTGAGCTAGACGGTAAAATTTACACTAAAGCAGGCTTGTGGCACTATCTGCCCAAAAAATCATCTTAGTGCTTATGGCACACACTTTTCTGTTAAGGAGCACAATGAGCTGGAGACTGGTAAAATCATGCATGCTAACGCTTACGACTCTATCCTCATACTCAACTGCTTACGCTGAGCAAGAAACCACGCAGGACAAAACAATCGAGTCAGCGCCTAAAAAAACTCTATCTTCTTATCTTCATGTTCTATTTAAACCCGTACCGGCTGAACCCTACTGGTATATCCAAACCAGCCTGTACACTAAACACTTTAACCCCAAACCTGAGCATAATAACAACCAAGATTTAATTGGTTTAGAGCGCCACACAGCAAACAGTTACCTGCTTGGCGGCGCGACGTTCCGACATTCTTTTGGCAGGCGTTCCTATTATGGCTATACGGGTAAAAGGTTTGATTTTGCCGGCACTCCTTTTTACGGCAAAGTAACCGCAGGACTGCTGTACGGCTACAAAGGGGAGTATCGCGATAAAATTCCTTTAAACCGCTTTGAAATCGCACCTGCTGTTATTCCATCGCTTGGAGTAAAATACCGTCGGCTGGGTGCCGAGATTCTTTTACTGGGTACAGCCGCAACCATGATCAACGTTGGTCTTGAGTTATAATTCTCTGATAGTCCACTCTTAAGCTGGAACGCAATGCACAGCACATGGCAGCTACAACAAGCCGCACAAAAAATAAAGCACGGAGGCGTAATCGCCTACCCAACAGAAGCGGTGTGGGGGCTAGGGTGCGACCCATGGAATAAAGCGGCTGTGATGCGAGTTTTGGCGCTAAAACAACGCTGCGTAAGCAAAGGTTTAATTCTTGTAGCCGCCGATATAACACAGTTTGCTGAGTTACTGGCAGGTTTACCGGACTTGCTAATGCAACAGCTGTATAACTCTTGGCCCGG
Organism: Thiopseudomonas acetoxidans; assembly: GCF_030362935.1. NCBI lineage: Bacteria > Pseudomonadati > Pseudomonadota > Gammaproteobacteria > Pseudomonadales > Pseudomonadaceae > Thiopseudomonas > Thiopseudomonas acetoxidans. The sequence continues at coordinate 197,734 of NZ_JAUCDY010000004.1, read as the reverse complement.
ACCAAACACTTGGCTGGTTCCGCACCACAACCGCCTGCCTAATTGGATTACCGGGCAACACAATTCTGTGGCGCTGCGAGTCAGCGCGCACCCTTTGGTACAGCAGCTATGTCGCTTAACCGGTCCCTTGGTGTCTACTTCAGCCAATCCAACTGGACATCCTGCTGCTAGTAGCCGCTTACGCGTTGAACAGTATTTTCATCAGCAACTCGATGCTGTGTTAAATGCCCCACTGGGGGAGCACACTCAGCCAAGCTGCATTAAAGATTTACTCAGCGGACAGGTTATTCGTCCTGCCTAGCTGCAAATGCAAGCAGGATTAGGATAAAGACGCACGCATGCTGGCTAAAACTGCTTGAGAATCAGGACGCACGCCAGTCCACAGATAAAATGCTTCTGCTGCTTGCTCGACCAACATACCTAAGCCATCAAGAGTTTGTCCCGCGCCGTGCTCAGTCGCCCAACGGTTAAACGCTGTAGGCTGTTTGCTGTACATCATATCGTAACACAGCGTATGTCCGGCTTTAATAAGACTGGGTGCTATAGGCGGTAACTCACCGTGCAGGCTCGCAGAAGTGCCGTTGATGATGATGTCCACAGGCGTTTCGATCCAGTCGTAGCCACAAGCCACCACTGGACCTAAATCAACAAACTCAGTACACAGCTGCTCGGCTTTTTCTACCGTGCGGTTAGCGATGCAGAGCTCTTGTGGCTGCTGCGCCAACAATGGTTGCAAAATACCGCGTACGGCACCACCGGCACCCAGAATCAATATTTTTTTACCGCGCAACACCACGGTTTGATTTAGCAAATCATTAACCAAGCCAACTCCGTCTGTGTTGTCGCCCAAAATCGCACCATCTACCTGTTTTATCAGGGTATTTACAGCTTTAGCGCGCTGCGCTCTTGGGGTTAACTCATTCGCCCAAGCAAAAGCCTGCTCTTTAAAAGGTACCGTAACATTGGCTCCTCGCCCTTCTTGAAAAAACTCAGTCACAGAACCAACAAAGTCATCCAACGGCGCTAAAATTGGCTCATAACTAATTTGCTGCTGGATTTGCTCGGCAAATAGCTGATGAATTTGTGGTGATTTACTGTGCGCAATAGGGTTACCAAAGACCGCCAGTTTCAGCATGTGTAAACCTCTTTTGAAAGTTTAAATAAAGCCGCAATCATACCACCGAACTAATGCACGAAAGACCTTAGGCTTGTTATGGCAATTAATTTCCCATACCATGCGCACGCCACATAAGCGGTTTAATACTCTATTTAAGGCCTTTATGGAAAGTTTTTGTTTATGCCCAACATTTTTCGGGCAATCCCACCTAGATTATCAGCGGCTTTGCTGACCACCTCGTATTGACGACATTTGTCCCCCTTTAATGTTCGTTTCTAGGTAGTTACAGCTAAGCCTGGAGACACAGTATGAGCATCACCCACGAAGATATTGCGCTGGTCATCAGCGAGTCTATCCAAGACAACCAATTCGACAGCGCGCTTGAGCTGCTTAAAGGTTTGCGTCCGGTGGATATTGCCGATGCTATAGAATTAGTTGAAGCGAGTTTGGTGTGGCGTTTGCTGGAGCGTCTACCAAAGCGAGCAGAAATTTTTAGTTATTTGGACCCCGAACAGCAGGTCATTCTTTCGCGTCATTTCCCACGCGCTATTCTGGCAAAGCTGGTGGGTGAAATGCCCGCTGACGAGCGTACTGACATGTTTAAGCGCTTAGACCAAGAACAGCGCGACGCTCTGTTCCCTGTTTTGGCGCACGCCGAGCGTGAAAATATCCGCAAACTTTCTGCCTACCAAGAAGGCACAGCCGGCGCACTGATGACGTCCGACTATGCCATGCTCAAACAGGACATGACCGCCGCTGAAGCTATTAACGCACTACGGCTTGAAGCTCCAGATGCGGAAACCATTTATCACGCTTATGTGACTGACGAAGAGCGCACTTTGATTGGCGTAGTTTCGCTGCGTGATTTGATTTTGGCACATCCCGCCAAGCTGATTAAGGACTTAATGATTAGCGATTTGGTCAGCGGTCACGTGGATGATAACCAAGAAAATATTGCTAAGCGTATCGCGCGCTATGACTTAATTGCGCTACCTATTACCGACAATAACGGACACTTGGTCGGTATCGTCACCCACGATGACGCGATGGACGTTGCTAGCGAAGAAGCCACCGATGACTTCCACAAATCTGCTGGTGTAACTACGTCTCTAGGTAATATGAAACAAGCCAGTATCAGCTTGCTTTATCGTAAACGCGTATTCTGGTTGGTGTTGTTAGTCTTTGGTAACTTGTTTTCCGGTGCAGGCATTGCTCACTTTGAAGACATTATTGCCGCCAACCTAGTACTGGTATTTTTCTTGCCCCTTCTGGTCGATAGTGGCGGTAACGCAGGTTCACAATCAGCCACCCTGATGGTGCGTGCTCTAGCTACCGGCGAGGTCGTGATGAAGGACTGGTTTGTGCTACTTGGACGAGAGGCCTTGGTAGCACTTGCTTTAGGTGGCACCATGGCGGCGGCGGTATCTGTACTAGGTTACATCAGGGGCGATGAGATGGTTGCTTTGGTGCTGGCATTGAGCATGGTCACTATCGTCATGATTGGTTGTGTCATCGGCATGAGCTTACCCTTTGTATTAAACAAAATGGGTTTTGACCCGGCCAGCGCGAGCGCGCCCCTAATCACCTCCGTCTGCGATGCTACGGGTGTGGTCATTTATTTATTTATTGCATCACAACTGTTAAGCAACCTAGCTGGAGTTTAATGCAGTAATACCGGGGGATTGGTTTTAACACATGACTTTTTTGCAGAGCTCAACCATTACTGTAGAATGCTCGCTCTGACTTAAAGGAGTTATTATGCACACACCCACGCAACGCAGTGGGACTATAAACCCCCCTGTATTTTATACCTCTGCAGCAATCATTATTGCTCTGGTACTGTTCGCCAGTATCGCGCCTGACTTTGCACAAACATTCTTCGGCGCTATCCAAGATTGGATTATGGAGAATGTCAGCTGGTTCTATGTGCTCACCGTCGCACTGATCTTGATTTGTATTACCGTGCTGGCTGTTAGCCGTTTTGGCGATATCAAACTCGGACCTGATCATAGCCAGCCGGATTACAGCAACAGCAGTTGGTTCTCGATGCTATTTGCCGCCGGTATGGGTATTGGATTGATGTTCTTCGGTGTCGCCGAACCGGTCATGCACTTTCTTACCCCGCCCGTTGGCGACCCCAATACCGTAGAAGCCGCCAAAGAGGCGATGAAGCTGACCTTCTTCCACTGGGGGCTGCATGCATGGTCTATTTATGCGATTGTTGCGCTGATCTTGGCGTTTTTTAGCTACCGTCACGGTTTGCCGTTGACGTTGCGCTCGGCACTTTACCCATTAATTGGTGAGCGCATCTATGGCCCGATAGGACATGCCATCGATATTTTTGCCATCATCGGCACTGTATTAGGCATTGCGACCTCACTAGGCTTTGGCGTACTGCAGATCAACAGCGGTTTTAACTATCTGTTTGATATACCGGTCAAAGTCACCGTGCAGGTGGTATTAATTATTGTCGCCACAGGGTTAGCTACCCTCTCGGTGGTCAGTGGACTGGATAAAGGTATCCGTCGCCTGTCTGAGACCACGCTAGTCTTAGCTGTTATTCTCATGTTGCTGGTACTGACGTTTGGGCCTACCGCGTTTTTGTTTAAATCCTACATTCAAAATACCGGTAGTTACCTGTCCGAAATCATTAATAAAACCTTCAACCTCTATGCCTATGAGCCAACTGACTGGATTGGTGGTTGGACACTGTTTTATTGGGGTTGGTGGATTTCTTGGTCGCCTTTTGTCGGGATGTTTATTGCGCGGATTTCCCGTGGACGCACCATTCGCCAATTTATTACCGGTGTATTACTCGTACCCACTGGTTTTACGCTGGCGTGGATGACGGTGTTTGGCAACAGCGCCATTGATATGATCCTTAATCAGGGCATGACCGGGCTAGCCGATATGGTCAGTGCTGACTCTTCTGTGGCTTTGTTTTACTTCCTAGAGTATTTCCCATTCAGCAGTCTTTTATCCTTTGTCGCTGTGACCATGGTGATGCTGTTCTTTGTCACCTCGGCAGACTCCGGCTCGATGGTCATTGATATGCTGGCCTCGGGTGGTAACTTAAACACACCTATATGGCAACGTGTGTTCTGGGCTTCCTCGGTGGGTATCGTTGCTATTGCTTTGCTCATCAGCGGCGGTTTAAAAGCTTTGCAAACCGTGACGATCGCCAGTGCACTGCCTTTCTCTGTGGTGCTTTTAGCCAGTATGTGGGGACTCATTAAAGCCTTGCAGCTGGATGTCACCAAAAAAGAGTTACTGCGTTATCAGTCTGGGGGTGGCTCACGTTTAGGAGCTACGCCGCGCAGTTGGCAACGTCGTTTACGTAGCATGGTAAACTTCCCACGTCGTACACACGTTAAACGCTTTCTCGATGAGGTTGTTACCCCCGCTTGTAATGAAGTAGCCGACGAACTGCGCAAACAAGGCTTTACTGTGGAAGTGCGTAGCGCTGAGGGTGAGGATAAACGCGTACAGTTTGAAGTACAGCACGATGCTGAAGTTAACTTTCTCTATTGCGTGCGCCCGCGTGCGTACGTGCTGCCCGACTTTATCAATCAAGGTGATGAGGGCGATGAAGAGCGTGAAGAGCGCAAATACTTCCGTGCCGAAGTGCATTTGTTAGAGGGTGGACAAGACTACGATGTGATGGGTTGGACACGTGAAGAAGTCATTGAGGATATCCTTAATCAATACGAACAGCACATGCACTTCCTACATGTGGTGCGCGAGTAACAGAATAAACTCCGAACCAAAATGTCTAGCAATAAAAAGCCCCTCTAATTAGAGGGGCTTTTTATAGTGCTGACTCGGAGCGCTTAGCGTCTAACCAGCAGATACAGCGGCGCGACAAACACCGCAACTAAGCCGGCGATAGCTGCCGCAACACCCGCAACGACCAGATAGTCTAAAATATAGGTCACGTTGGCAAAGGAAGACTTGGTCATGCTGGGCACGAGCATAAAGCTCACCACCCACACCAGCACAGCAACCAGCAAAGCCGGTTTCATCGATGTGCACCAAGGCTGAGTTTTTTTGATTTGCGTGGCCACCATTAAACCGGCCCACACCACAAAAACACCCACGATCAAACCAAGGTTCATCAAGGCCAGTTCGTAAAACGTGTTAATAATCAGCCAAATCTCATACATATGCGTACCCCCTTATAGTCGGCCTTTAGCCACAGCCATGTAGCTGGGCTTGAATAAACGGTACTTGAGCAACCACGCAAAATAGCTGTCTTGCAGCGGTTGCACCAAGGGTAAGGATGGAGTCAGGTTATCTTTGTAATCAAACTCGACCAACAAAGCAGCACCTTCGCGCACCAGCAGTGGGCAAGACGTGTAGCCATCAAAAATCTGCTTAGGCTCTAATCCCTGCATGACGCTGAGCAGATTGTCCACGATAATAGGAACGCTCTTTTTCACAGTCGCTGCAGTTTTGCCTTTACCGGTGCCATTAATATCACCTGCGCCAAATACGTTGGCGTAACGCTTGTGCTGCAAAGTGCCAGGATCCACCTCAAGCCAGCCGCCACCTGCCATAGGACCTTCTTGCCACGCCAGTGGGCTATTTTTAACGGAGTCCGGCGCGCGCATCGGCGGTGGCACATGAATGAAGTCATAGTCTTCTTCAACGCGAGAGCCGTCAGCCAGCTCAAAGGTGGCACGCTGTGCATCAATATCAATACCCACTAACTTGCTTTGGAAATTGACCGGAATACCAATTTTCTGCCAGCGGTCCAGCACTTCCTGGTTAATCACCGGTACGCTGAAGACTGTCGTACCCGCTGAGTGGAAGGTAATCTCTGAATCGGCGAGGGTGCCGGACTGTTCCATACGGTTGGCGAGCATAAAGGTCATTTTTAAAGGCGCACCAGCACATTTAATCGGTGTTCCGGGCAGCGTCATCAACGCCTTACCACCCTTCTTGCGAAACTCATCCATGGATTTCCAACTGGCCTCTGCCATTTCAGGGCTGTGATATACAGACGTCAGCCCTTTGCTGCCAATGCGCTTTTCATCCATGCCTTCAATTTGGTTGTAATCAAGGTGCAGACCCGTAGCGACCACCAAAAAATCATATTTTAGAACTTTGCCAGAATCAGTAATGACCTGATTGCTGTCTGGCTTGAACTCTTTGGCCATTTCCTGAATCCATTCCACTCCCGCTGGTATGAGTTCTTGGTTGGTGTCGCTAACCTTCTCTTTAGGCCAAATGCCGGTAGCAATCAGCGTAAAACCTGGCTGATAGTGGTGGACTTTTTTCGCGTCCACAAGGGTGATTTTTGCGCCATCCAGCTGCTTGCGCAGGCGGTTGACAATACCTAAGCCGGCCAAACCGCTGCCAACTACTACTATGTGCGCGTTGCTTTTTATTGCTGCTTGCGCAGGTGCGCTAAGGCTTAAGCCAGTGCCCGCTGCAGCGGTTACCGCAGCACCCGCAGCCAGAAAACTTCGACGGCTTAATACGATTTTTTCGTCTTTAAAATCAGTCATAAAATACCCTTCGTATGAGTACAACTCTGTAGTGTACGGCTAGAGAAATAACTGTTATGAAGTGTTAACGTATATAGTTAGTTTCGCATTTGCTCGATCAAGGGCTGGCGCTCAAATCTATACTATTTGCTCTACTGCATATTAGATTATTTATTGTTTAACTATAATTCGACTAAGGTACTCTCCTAGAGGTAGCTGCTTAACATCATGAGCCAACTCAATCCCCGCCAACAAGAAGCTGTTCGTTACATCAGTGGTCCGCTGCTGGTATTGGCTGGTGCTGGCTCTGGTAAAACCAGCGTGATTACCCGAAAAATTGCTTACCTAATCCAGCAATGCGGTTTTCAAGCACGCCATATCGTGGCGGTGACCTTTACCAACAAAGCCGCGCGCGAAATGAAAGAGCGGGTCGGTTCACTGTTGCGCGGTGCAGAAAAACACGGCTTAACCGTCTCTACCTTCCACAACCTCGGGCTGAATATTATTCGCCGCGAACACAAACTGCTGGGCTACAAAGCCGGTTTTTCAATTTTCGATGATGTCGACACGAAAAATCTGCTCACCGAGATCATGCAAAAAGAATACGCCGGCGATGACGGTGTGGATGAAATCAGGCAGCTGATTGGCAGCTGGAAGAACGACCTGATTATGCCCGAGCAGGCCTTGGAACAAGCACGCACGCCTAAAGAACAAACCGCCGCTGTGGTCTACATTCACTACCAACGCACACTGAAAGCCTATAACGCGCTGGATTTTGACGACCTGATTTTACAACCCGTCAAATTGCTGCAAGACAATCCGGATGTGCTGGAAAAATGGCGCAATCGCATCCGCTACATGCTGGTCGATGAGTACCAAGACACCAACGCCAGCCAATACTTGCTGGTTAAACTGCTGGTTAAAGAACGTGCACAATTTACCGTGGTGGGTGATGATGACCAGTCGATTTATGCTTGGCGTGGCGCGCGGCCAGAAAACCTTGAGCTGCTTAAAACCGACTTCCCTTCGTTAAAAGTGGTCATGCTGGAGCAAAACTACCGCTCCACTGGCCGCATTCTCAAGTGCGCCAACACTCTGATTGCCAACAACCCGCATGCCTTTACCAAGCAGCTGTGGAGCGACATGGGTTTTGGTGATGAAATCCGTGTGCTGCGTTGCCGCAACGAAGATGCCGAAGCCGAGCGCATAGCGCTGGAAATCCTCACAGAGCACATTCGCACCGATCGCCCGTACAGTGATTTCGCCATTCTCTACCGGGGTAACTACCAAGCCAAGCTGATGGAGCTCAAACTGCAGGTGCACAAAGTGCCTTACCGGTTAAGCGGCGGCACCAGTTTTTTCAGCCGTCAGGAAGTCAAAGACCTAATGGCTTATTTGCGGTTGCTGGTGAATCCAGATGACGACAATGCCTATTTACGAGTGATTAACGTGCCGCGCCGTGAGATTGGTTCCACCACACTGGAAAAACTCAGCGTCTACGCTACACAGCGCGAGCTATCGTTATATGAAGCCAGTGCCGAGCTGGGTTTAAGCGAGCACCTCAGCAGCCGTTTCACTGAGCGTTTAGCACGATTTAAGCATTATATGGATAAGCTGCGCCAGCGCTGTTTCGGTGACGACCCTATTGCTGCATTGCAAGAAATGCTGCTGGATATCGATTATAACAACTGGATCCGCCAAAACAGTTCCAGCGAAAAAGCTGCCGAATACCGCATGGCTAACGTACAGTTTCTGATTGAAGCGCTAAAAAACACCCTCGAACGTGACGAAGACGGTGAGCTGACCATTGAGGATGCCATCGCCAAACTGGTCTTGCGCGACATGCTCGAACGGCAAGAGGAAGAAGCTGATGGTGCTGACGGCGTACAGATGATGACCTTGCATGCATCTAAAGGTTTGGAATTCCCCAGTGTCTACATTATGGGTGTTGAGGAAGAAATCTTGCCCCACCGCTCCAGCATTGAAGCCGATACCGTTGAGGAGGAACGACGTTTGGCCTATGTAGGAATTACTCGCGCTCGTGAAAAGCTCACCCTAACCTATGCCAATAAGCGCAAACAATATGGCGAGGTAATAGATTGTACCCCCAGCCGTTTTTTAGATGAACTGCCCAAGGAAGATTTAATTTGGGAAGGACTAGACGAAGCCCCCAAAGAAGTGAAACAAGCGCGAGCTGCCAGCGCTCTAGCGGATATTCGTGCGATGTTAAGTAAGGGCTAATTAGTTTTATCCGCTACGCTTTATGCCGTTTTTTCTTGTCATTAACAACCGACCTTCTTTGCGCGCTGCACCTCACTCTGTACCACAGAATGTTCGTTAATCAGCATTTGCCTGACGGGTTTTGTGTTAATCTAATTTGCTAGCAAGCTAACTTATTTTATGAAACCAACGATCACCACCATCAGCCTAAAACTTATTGTTTTACTGGCTTCTCTTAACGCCTTAGTGGCCGCCGCCATTGATATGTATTTGCCGGCATTTCCGGTAATAGGTATCGATCTCAATATCAGTGCCGGGCAGGTTCAGCAAACCATAACCATTTTCTTGCTCGGGCTAGCTGTAGGCCAAGGGCTGTATGGGCCGCTGCTGGATCGATACGGTCGGCGCAAGCCCATGCTCGTGGGCATTAGCCTGTTTACCCTTGGTTCACTATTGGCAGCACTAGCGCACAGTTTTGAGATGCTATTAGTTGCGCGTTTTATTCAAGCATTAGGTGCGGCTGCAGGTTCAGTTACACCTAGGGCTATCATCGCCGACACCTGCGATGTGCCTGACGCAGCCCGTGCATTTTCTATGCTGATGCAGGTGATGATGATCGCCCCCATTACCGCACCGATTATCGGCAGCGTAGTGTTATTTCTGGGTCCTTGGCAGCTGATTTTCTGGGTTTTAGTCGCTGCAGGCGCTGTCGCTGGGCTGTTCAGTCTGAAGCTGCTGCCGGAAACACTGGCACCAGAAAAACGCATTCCTATTTCCGCCCGCAATATCAGCAGTAATTATTTTAAGTTACTCAGCCATCCGCGTTATTTGCTTTACACCTTAGCTTCAGGCTTTCTTGTTGGTGGCTTGTTCACCTATATCAGCAATTCACCCTTTGTGTTTATTGAGCACTTTGGCTTATCACCGGCGCATTACAGTTTGATTTTTGGCGCCAGTGCCTGCGGTATGATCGTTAGCAGCCAAATCAATCTGCGCCTATTAAGACGACGCAAACCTCTTTATGTATTATTTTTAGGCTTAATCGGTTTTATTAGCCTTGCCAGCCTACTGACGGTGCTGGTCTTTTTTAACGCGGCACAGGCATGGAGTTACGCGGTTTTATTGGGTTTATGCTTATCCATGCTCGGCATGATAACTGGCAATTTAACCGCTGTAACCATGGGTTATGCGCGCGATTTTGCCGGCATCGCTTCATCGTTAATGGGTGTTATGCAGTTTTTACTGGCGGGTGTGCTGGGCTTTATCATCAACCTTGCCCCAACCACGCTCTACACGCTGCCACTGAGCTTACTCGGTTTCAGCAGCACCGCCTTAGTGCTGTGCTATGTCGCCACCCATGCTTCAATACCTAGCCGACAAACCGACTAATGCCTCCAGCGGCTGAGTAACGGCAGACCACAAAAAAGGCGACCTTCGCAGTCGCCTTTTTATACACACCGAGCTGATGCTAGCTAGGCTTGCATAGTACCTTTAATTTTGTTCATCGCATTTTTTTCTAACTGACGAATACGTTCAGCGGATACGCCATATTTTTCAGCCAATTGATGCAAGGTTACCTTTTCATCACTTAACCAACGCTGCTGCAAAATATCTCGGCTACGCTCATCCAGCAGTTTCAAAGCAGAATACAGGTTGCTGCTTTCGCTTTCTGCCGTATGCTCTTTTTCATAGCGTAAAGCGGGATCATAGCTAACGTCTTCTAGGTAATTGGCGGGTGCTACGTAGCTGCTGTCATCGTCATCTGCATCAAGCGGATCAAAGGTCATATCACAGCCAGTCAAGCGACTTTCCATTTCATGCACTTCACGCACTTCAACACCCAAAGTATCCGCTACTGCTTGGGCTTCACTTTGGTTTAACCAATTGAGCTTTTTCTTTTGGCTACGCAGATTAAAGAACAACTTACGCTGTGCCTTAGTCGTTGCGATTTTAACAATCCGCCAGTTGCGTAATACGAACTCATGAATTTCCGCTTTAATCCAATGCACAGCGAATGAAACCAGACGTACGCCTTTTTCAGGATTAAAACGTTTTACAGCCTTCATCAAGCCCACATTACCTTCTTGAATAAGGTCAGCTTGGGCTAAGCCATAACCGGAATAACTACGGGCTATGTGCACAACAAAGCGTAAATGCGCCATCACCAATTGGCGGGCTGCATCTACATCTTGCTCATAATAAAGTCGCTCGCCTAACTCGCGCTCTTGTTCGGGTGTCAGCAAAGGAATGCTGTTTACCGAGTGCACATAGGTTTGCAAGTTGGCGCCTGCATTTAACAGCTGTACTGTTTGCAATGCGGTTGTAGTCATTGAAATCTCCCCCTTGTTACAGTCTTGCGGGTAACTAAACATAGGACTGTAAAGCTGTGGATAAGTTCACTTTCAGCCAGCTAAACAACTGCTTAGCCTTAACAACTATGATGGTAATAATTCGCGTAAGTGTTTGGCCACTGCTAGCCAAGCAGCAAAATAACCGAGTAATAATGCACCAAATAACAGAGAAAATCCATCTTCTATCGGTACGCCTGCCAAGCTGAAGTCGCTGCCATACAACTCTGCCAACTGCACCACGGACTCATTGAGCCAGCTCAAACCCCACAGCAGCATCAACCAAGCCAGTACACCACCGCCCAAACCATAGAGCACGCCCATATAAAGAAAAGGCCGCCGCACATAGCTATCTGTGCCGCCCACAAGCTTAGTGACTTCAATCTCAATACGACGGTTTTCGATATGCAGCCTGATGGTATTACCCACCACCAGCAACAGTGCGGCTATGAGCATAACCGTTAGCGCAAAAATAAATCGCTCGCCTAACTGTAAAATAGCCACCAAGCGCTCAACCCAAAGAATATCCAACTGCACTTGCTGTACTTTCGGCAACCCTTTAATTTCTTCTGCCAAACGATTGAGCTCGGCTTTCTCTACCTGTTTAGGTGTCACCAGCAAACTACTAGGCAATGGGTTTTGCGGTAAATCCTGCAGCGCCTGACCTAAGCCAGAAAACGACTGAAAATCCTTGAGCGCCTGCTCTTGGCTGATCCATTCCACCTGCGCCACACTGGGGTGCTTTAAAAGGCGCTTTTGTAGTGACTGACCTTCCGCAGGTGTTGCTTTTAAATCTAAAAAAACAGATATTTGCGCGGCTTGTTGCCATGTACCACCAAGTTCATTGAGGTTTTTTAGCAGCAGAGTTAAACCCATGGGCAAACTCAACGCTACCGCAATTACCAAGCAGGTAAAAAAACTGCCAAAGGGCTGGCGTAACAAGCGCTTAAGACTGTCCATACAGCTAAATTTATGGCTGATCACCCAAGCTTTAAGCTGGGCCAGCACTGCCGTGTTTTCTACGGGTGGACCGTCTATTTTTGCCCGCTCTGCTGCGCCAATACGCTTGCCTGGCTGATCGGGTGTAATGCGCTTACTCATAAGCCCGACTCCCCATCGCCAATCAATCGACCACGCTGCAACGTAAGCATACGCTGACGCATGCGGGCAATCAGTGCCAAGTCATGACTGGCTATCATTACGGTGGTGCCGTGGCGGTTAATATCTTCAAACACAGCCATAATTTCAGCGGCTAAACGCGGATCCAGGTTCCCGGTAGGTTCATCAGCCAGTAACAAGGCGGGCTGATGCACAATGGCACGAGCAATGCCCACGCGCTGCTGCTGACCTGTCGACAAATCAGCAGGCGCTTGCATGGCCTTATCCTTTAAACTGACATGTTCTAAGGCTTGACTGACACGGGCATTAATTTCATCCTGACCCAAGCCCATAATATGCAAGGGCAGAGCAACATTATCAAACACGGAACGATCAAACAGCAGCTGATGGTTTTGAAACACCACGCCTATTTGCCGACGTAAAAAAGGGATTTGTGAGTTACGAATTTTGGCTAAATCTTGTCCTGCCAGCAGCAACTTGCCGCTGGTAGGACGTTCCATCGCCAATAATAATCGCAACAAAGTCGTTTTACCTGCGCCAGAATGGCCGGTAACAAAGAGAAATTCACCGCGACGCACATGAACGCTTAACTCGTGCAGACCGATATGGCCATTTGGATAGCGCTTAGCGACCTTCTCAAAACGAATCATTCACTCTCCTTGTGACTAAACAGTGCTTGGACAAAGTCTTTCGCCACGAAGGGACGCAAATCATCAATGCCCTCGCCCACACCAATAAAACGCACTGGAATAGCAAAGTGTTTGGCCAAAGCGAAAATCACTCCACCTTTGGCCGTGCCATCCAGCTTGGTTAACACCAAGCCTGTGACTTTAACTGCTTCATTGAACTGGCGGGTTTGGTTAATCGCATTCTGTCCCGTGCTCGCATCAAGCACTAATAACACTTCATGGGGTGCATTTTCATCCAAGCGCGACATTACCCGCTGCACTTTTTTCAACTCTTCCATAAGATTGTCTTTATTATGCAAGCGTCCCGCGGTATCCGCAATCAACACGTCAACGCCGCGCGCTTGTGCGGCTTGCACCGCATCAAAAATCACCGAGGCAGAATCCGCCCCCGTGTGCTGGGCAATCACTGGAACTTTATTGCGCTCACCCCAAACCTGTAATTGTTCAACGGCTGCCGCACGGAAGGTATCTCCAGCGGCAAGCATGACTTTTTTGCCTTCTTTCTGTAAACGCGAAGCCAGTTTGCCAATGGTGGTGGTTTTACCCGCGCCATTGACGCCTACCACCAGAATAACCTGGGGTGATTTGCCGTCCAACGGCATTGGCTGCTCAACCGGCTGTAACAATTCTTGCAACTCAACCTGCAGCGCACGGTACAGCGCATCGCTGTCGGCCAGCTCTTTGCGTGCGACGCGCTGGGTAAGCTTGGCAATAATGTCTGCGGTTGCTTCTAAGCCCACGTCGGCGGTGATTAAATGCGTTTCCAGATCCTCGAATAACTCATCATCAATGGTTTTACGCCCTAAAAACAGCGTTGCCACCCCTTCGCCAAAGTTGGCGCTGGTCTTGGCTAACCCTTGACGCAAACGCGCAAACCAGCCTTTTTTACTTTCGGCAGTAGCGGCGGCGGTTTCGACGATCGGCTGTTCCTGCGGGGACTCTGGCTCAGGTTCGGCTTCTAGTTCTGGTTCTGGTTCTGGCTCAACTGCTACCTGTGCAATAGCTGCCTCTTCAGGCAGTTCTAATTGCTCAGACTCAGCGTGCGGTTTTTCGACAAGCGCAACAGCCTGCTGTTCTAGCGCAGGTTCGGCGATGGCGTCTGGCGGTCCCGCACCTAATAATGCAGGGCTGTGTTCTTGTTCTGTAGTTACATCTTGCTCTACAGCTTTGTCTTTATCTTTTTTACGAAACCAAGAAAGCATAGTTTTAAATTCAAATTCGGCCTGTAAATCAGGCGGGTTATTAACGGCGCTGGAACCAATTAATTGATTGGCTATCTTAGGAAGCGCTGGGTTATGACAAAATAGGTGTCAGAAACTTGGAAATTGCTGCGCGCGATACGCTGTTATGCATAGTGTGATTGACGCGCAAAGCTCGTCCAACCCATGCATACAGAGACACTTTTGTACGGCGTATAACAATAGGGTTCCGCGTCTCAGGCATTTTTTCAGTGTTTCTTTAAGCGTGCTATCCTAGCACTTATCCCTAGGTTAAACTAAGAATTACAGCTAGTTATAAGGCTAAAAACCACTATGATTCGCCCCAGTATAAATACTTTCATATTGTTATTTGCTCTCATAAGTCTGCCAACCAGTGCCGCCAGCAATCCCACTACTCACGAATTCAGCTTAGATAACGGTCTAAAGGTGATTGTGCGTGAAGACCATCGCGCGCCGATTGTGGTCAGTCAGCTGTGGTACAAGGTCGGCTCCAGCTATGAGGTACCGGGCAGCACTGGGCTTGCGCACGCCCTGGAACATATGATGTTTAAAGGCAGCAGCAAACTTGGACCCGGTGAATCTTCGCGCATTTTACGTGAGCTTGGCGCTAATGAAAACGCTTTCACCAGTGACGACTACACCGCTTATTATCAGGTTCTGGCTCGTGATCGTTTAGAAGTTGCGCTGGAAATGGAAGCGGACCGACTCGCGAGTTTAACCCTGCCTGAAGATGAGTTTTTGCGTGAAATTGAAGTCATTAAAGAAGAGCGCAGGATGCGTACCGATGACCGGCCCAGCGGCTTAGCCTATGAGCGTTTTAAGGCGCTGGCTTACCCAGCCAGCAGCTACCATATTCCCACCATCGGCTGGATGCATGATCTGGAGCGCATGACCATCGAGGATTTGCGTCAATGGCATAACGACTGGTATGCACCGAATAACGCGGTTTTAGTAATTGTTGGTGATGTACAGCTGGATGAAATAAAAACACTCGTTAAACGTCATTTCGCTGCTATCCCGGCGCGCCAAATTCCAGTGGCTAAAACACCTATTGAACTCGCGGAACCCGGTGAGCGGCGTTTAACCCTCCATCTAAAAACCCAGCTTCCTAGCTTAATGTTGGGTTTCAACGTGCCAAGTTTGAAAACTGCCGAGAACCAAAAAGACATTCATGCATTGCGTCTCATCAGCGCACTGCTCGATGGTGGTGACAGTGCGCGTTTAGCCAGCCAGCTAGAACGCAAGCAAGAGCTAGTCGCCGGCGCCAGCGCATGGTATGACGCTTTTAGCCGTGGCGATAGTCTGTTTGTATTATCCGCCACGCCTAATGTGCAAAAAGGTGTCAGCCTAGAGAGCGTCGAGCAAGCTCTGTGGCAACAGCTGAAAGACCTACAAACAAATCCACCCACACAAGCAGAGCTCAAACGCGTACGCGCTCAAGTTATTGCCGCTGAAGTTTACGCACAAGACTCCATCAACAACCAAGCACGCATGATTGGCATGCTGGAAACAGCCGGGCTGTCATGGCGCCTTCTGGAATCCGATGTCGACTCGCTTAACGCCATCACGGCAACCGATATTCAAAGCGCGGCACAGCGTTATTTTACCGCTAGCCGTTCAATCACCCTGCACAGTCTGCCCGAGGAGACTCGCCCATGATGCAGCGCTTAATTTCTTTTAGCCTTTTGCTTGTCATCGGCCTGTCTATTTCAGGTTGCAGCTTATCAACAACACAGCCGCAAGACAGCAAAATCACCAGCCTGCAGCGCTTAAATGTGGACGCGCCAGCTCGGCGCATTTTGGACATACAAACTTGGCAAACAGCCTCAGGCACTAAAGTGTTTTTTGTCCAATCCGACGAGCTGCCCATGTTGGATTTACAACTTACCTTTGCCGCGGGCAGCAGCCAAGAAGGCGCAGCCTATGGTTTGGCCCAGCTGACCAACTCTCTTATCGGAGCTGGAACCAACAAGTATAACGCTGACCAAATTGCTCAGGCCTTTGAAGCTCTTGGTGCTGAATTTAATCAGGGCAGCTACAGAGACATGGCGATACTGTCACTACGCACCCTCAGCACCGCTGAGCTCAGCCAACCTGCTGTTGAATTATTTGCCGAGGTTATTACCCGCCCTAACTTTCCAGTCCAAGCAATACAACGTGTGCAAAATCAACTGCTGGCAAGTTTTGAGCAGCAAAAGAAAATCCCTAGCCATATCGCCAACCGCGCCCTATTTGCCCAGCTATATGGCACGCATCCTTATGCGCACCCCAGCGCAGGTACCGAGCAAACAATACCCAGGCTTAAGCGCCAACAGCTGGCGGATTTTTATCAGACATACTACAACGCCCACAATGCACAACTCGCTCTGGTCGGTAACCTAACCCGCCAAGATGCTGAGGCAATCGCTGAGCAGATTAGCCGCGCTCTACCCCAAGGTGTAGCCGCAAGCAAAACACCCCAGCCACAAACGCCCAAGGCTACGCATCTGCATATTGAGTTTCCTTCCAATCAAACACATATCCTGCTAGCCCAGCTTGGCATTGAGCGTGGGCACCCTGACTATGCAGCGCTATTTATCGCCAACCAAATACTGGGCGGCAGTGGCTTTGGCAGTCGCTTAATGGAGGAAGTACGCGAAAAGCGTGGACTGACTTACGGAATTTATTCCAGCTTCAGTCCTATGCAAGCGCAGGGACCCTTCACTATCAGCGTACAAACCCGTGCTGAATTGAGCGAGGCCACACTGGGCTTTGTGCGCGAGCTATTAAGCGAGTACGTCCAGAACGGTCCCACCGAAGCCGAGTTGGCTACGGCTAAACAAGAGTTTCTCGGCAGCTTCCCGCTTAGCGCTGCTAGCAATGCAGCTATTGTTGGACAGCTAGGTGCTATTGGTTTTTATGATCTGCCGCTTAACTGGCTGGAAACACTCATGCAGGATGTGCAGCAGCTTACGCTTGAGCAGTTAAATACTGCTTTGCGCAATCATATTCAGCCCGACGCATTGGTCGTGGTGACAGTTGGTCCAAGTGTGCCGCAACTGCCCTTACCTGAGCCTGTTATTCGTAACGCACAACCTCAAGGGCATCAACACTGATGGCGCGCGCAAACCACAAACAAAGCAACAATCAACTGCGCATTATTGGCGGACAATGGCGTTCGCGCAAACTGAGTTTTCCTGATGTGCAGGGTTTACGTCCCACCCCAGATCGCGTCCGTGAAACACTCTATAACTGGTTAGCGCCTACGATTGCGGGCGCACATATTCTTGACGTGTTTGCTGGCAGTGGCGCGCTATTTTTTGAAGGTTTATCGCGCGGCGCAGCATCTGGCTTGGCCGTCGAACTGGACCGTCACGCCTGTAACAGCCTGCAACAAAACCTACAGATTTTAGGCTGTACTAACGCACAGGTAGTGCAACACAATGCACTAAGCTTTCTGGAACGTCCCGCAGAGCAAAGCTTTGACATCGCCTTACTGGATCCACCTTTCCATCAAGATTTATTGCTTAAAAGTTGCCACCTGTTAGAACAGCAAGGATGGTTAAACACAGACGCTTGGATCTATACCGAAAGCGAACAAGCACCTTCAATGCTGGCTGTGCCACACAGCTGGCTACTACACCGTGAAAAGCATGCAGGCAAAGTATATTATGCGCTGTGGCAAAGAGCTTAGCCTACCCAGTAGATAGTTGTAATTAGGAGCTTGTTTTGGAAAAACTTAAGGGCGTCCTCGCATTAACTCTTATTCACGCCATTGCCTTGCTGCCCTGGCGAGCAGTGCAGTGGCTGGGCAGTTTTTTAGGCTGGTTGATGTGGGTCACGCCAAATCGTTCAAAGAAAATTGCGCAAATCAACCTAACCCACTGCTTTCCAGAGTTGGACAATAAAGCTGTTGACCAACTGACTCGCCAAAGCCTTAAGAGTATCGGTAAAACGTTTGCTGAGAGCGCTTGCGCGTGGATTTGGCCAGCAGAGAAAACCTTACAACGTGTGCGCTCAGTGGAAGGACTCGAAGTTTTACAACAGGCAATAGTCAGCGGCAAAGCCATAGTAGGCATTACCAGCCATTTAGGTAACTGGGAAGTGCTTAATCACTTTTACAGCAAACAATGCAAGCCATTAGTATTCTATCGGCCACCCAAGCTCAAAGCGCTGGACGAGTTACTAAAAAAACAGCGTCGCCAAATGGGCAACCAAGTTGCACCCTCCACCAAGCAAGGCATTATTAGCGTCATTAAAGAAGTGCGCAAGGGCGGTGCAGTTGGTATCCCTGCAGATCCAGAGCCCAGTCTTAAATCTGGCGTATTTGTACCTTTTCTTGGTACACAGGCGTTAACGAGTAAGTTTATTGCCGGCATGATCAGCGGCAAGCAAGACCGAGTTGCCGCGGTATTTCTGCACGCTGTACGCTTAGAAGACGGTAGCGGCTTTAAAGTGCTGCTTGAAGCTGCGCCAGATGACATGTATAGCACTGACACTGAAACGTCGGTCGCTGCCATGGGCCGTGTACTAGAAAACTATGTACGACGCTGGCCGTCTCAGTACATGTGGACCATGAAGCGTTTTCGTCGCCGTCCTGGTCTTGAAAAACGCTGGTATTGATCAGCTTGCTTACAGATTCACTGGCTAACCCCAGGGCTAGCCAGTGACTGCTGCGTTAGTCTTCTAGCATAGCCTTGTTACGTACTGCTCCTTTGTCAGCACTGGTAGCCAGCAATGCATAGGCTTTTAGCGCGGTACTTACTTTGCGTGGTCGCAGCTCAACCGGCTTCCAGCCTTTCTTATCTTGCGCCGCACGGCGCTCGGCGAGCTCAGCATCACTGACCTGTAGTTGAATACTGCGCGCTGGGATATCAATTTTTATTTTATCGCCATCCTGCACCAAGCCAATAGCACCGCCAGCCGCCGCTTCTGGAGAAGCATGACCAATGGATAAGCCCGAGGTGCCACCTGAAAAACGACCGTCCGTCAGCAAGGCACAGTGCTCGCCCAAGCCTTTGGATTTCAGGTAGCTGGTTGGATACAGCATTTCCTGCATGCCCGGACCGCCTTTAGGCCCTTCATAGCGAATAATCACCACATCGCTGGCTTTGACTTCGTCCGCCAAAATACCCTTTACCGCTGAGTCTTGGCTTTCGTAGATTTTCGCCGTGCCTTCAAACACCCAAATGGAAGGATCCACACCGGCGGTTTTAACCACACAGCCATCTTCGGCAATGTTGCCGTAGAGTACGGCCAAGCCGCCTTCGCGGTTGTAAGCGTGCTCGACACTGCGGATACAGCCTTTTTCACGATCCAGATCCAGCGTCGGCCAGCGGGTCGCCTGGCTAAAAGCAGTCTGGGTCGGGATGCCGCCGGGGCCGGCCTTGTAGAACTCGTGTACAGCAGGATCATTGGTTTGGGTAATGTCCCACTTGGCGATGGCCTCGGCCATGGTTTTGCTGTGTACGGTGGGCAGGTCGGTGTGCAGCAGGCCGCCACGGGCCAGCTCGCCGAGAATGGCAAAGATGCCGCCGGCACGGTGCACATCTTCCATGTGATATTTTTCGATATTCGGTGCGACCTTGCACAGCTCGGGTACCTTGCGCGACAGACGGTCGATGTCCTTCAGGTCGAAGTCCACCTCGCCTTCCTGGGCCGCAGCCAGCAGGTGCAGAATGGTGTTGGTCGAGCCGCCCATGGCGATGTCCATGGTCATGGCGTTTTCAAACGCCTTGAAATTGGCGATGTTGCGCGGCAGTACGGATTCGTCGCCGTCACGATAGTAGCGCTGGGTCAGGTCAACGATGGTGCGTGCTGCTTCCAGAAACAGCTGCTCACGGTCGGCGTGGGTGGCCAGGGTGGTGCCGTTGCCGGGCAGGGACAGACCGAGAGCCTCGGTCAGGCAGTTCATCGAGTTGGCGGTGAACATGCCCGAGCAGCTGCCGCAGGTGGGGCAGGCGCTGCGCTCGTACTCGGCGACTTTCTCGTCGGAGCAGGAGTCGTCGGCGGCCACCACCATGGCGTCGATCAGGTCGAGGCCGTGGCTGGCCAGCTTGGTCTTGCCGGCTTCCATCGGCCCGCCGGAGACGAATACCACCGGGATGTTCAGGCGCAGCGCGGCCATCAGCATTCCGGGGGTGATCTTGTCGCAGTTGGAGATGCACACCAGCGCATCGGCGCAGTGGGCGTTGGCCATGTATTCGACCGAGTCGGCGATGATTTCACGGCTGGGCAGCGAATACAGCATGCCGTCGTGGCCCATGGCAATACCGTCATCCACGGCTATAGTGTTAAACTCCTTCGCCACGCCACCAGCGCGTTCAATCTCACGCGCCACCAGTTGACCCATGTCTTTCAGATGCACGTGACCGGGCACAAACTGGGTAAAAGAGTTGGCAATGGCAATGATGGGTTTTTTGAAGTCTTCGTCCTTCATGCCGGTGGCGCGCCACAGGGCACGGGCGCCAGCCATGTTGCGGCCGAAGGTGGAGGTTTTTGAGCGGTAATCAGGCATGACAACTTCCTGCAAAAATTGGTGAATGAAAATAACACTTGATTCTACGCTGCCGTAGCCGGATGGGCAAAGGCAATGCCCAGATAATCATCTGCCGAACCGTAACTGAACTTTCTTAGCATGCTAGCAGTCTGACCCCCTTTTAAGGAGACTCAAATGCTGGCTAGGAAGAACTTTTTTTATTTTGGTGCCGCGCTTGTTGTGCTGTGCCTCGTTACGGTAAGCCATTACTTGCACTATGACGATCGTCTGCTGCTGCTTTTCAAAGAGCAACTCACCTCACAACAAGAACAAAAATCCAGCATTTGGCTCAGTGATTACCAAGCGGTCATTCAAGCCAAACCGATTGCACGGTTAAAAAAAGCAGAAACATCTGGTCTGACTTGGCACGCACCTAGTAACACGCTGTTCACCATCACTGGAAAAATACCAAAGCTGGCACAACTGAGCTTAACCGGCGAGCTGATGCGCGAAATTGACTTGCAAGGCGTTTCTGATCCTGAGGGTATCGCTGCATTACCGGACGGGCGCTTTGCTCTTGTGGATGAACGCCGCGGTACTCTGGTGATTTTTTCTTTACCGCAAGAAAACAATATTGACCTCAGCCAAGCACTACAATTTAATCTCGCTGAACCGTTACCGGAGCTGATGCTGTCCAGCAACAAAGGTCTAGAAGGCATCGCTTGGGATAGTTTGCACAGTCGTTTTATTTTGGCTAAGGAGCGCAACCCACATACGCTCTATGCGCTTGAGTTTGATTTGGAAAGCAACCAATTTGGCACCTTGACGGCACTGCCTGCTGACAGCCTGATTGTGCGGGATATTTCCGGCTTGAGCTTTAACCAGCGCACCGGACACTTGCTGGTACTGTCCGATGACTCAAGCATGCTTCTAGAGCTGGATGAACACTTTAAGCCAGTGAGTTTTATCAGCTTTTTACGCGGCTTTAACGGTTTAGATAACAGCATCAAACAGGGAGAAGGGGTCACCATGGACGGGCAAGGAACCATCTATATCGTGGGTGAGCCAAATCTGTTTTATGTCTTCAAAAAAAGTTCGCAGCAAGGGTAAATCCCGCCCTCTAGTTTCCGCGTGGGCACAAGTGCAGTGCTGTTGGAACCCAGCTTCTGGGCGATGCGAGCTAGCAGGCGATTTATATGCCCAGCCATGACACCCGCTGTTGTGGGACCCGACTTGTCGGGGAACGCAGAATGCACCCTAGCCAAACCTGAGCAAGAGGCTCTCATTCTGTGCCATGGCTCAAGCTTGGTTCCCTGCCAAGGCAGGTTCCACACTTGACTTTGCCTTGGTTGAGATTTTGCGTAGGGCGGGCATTTACGCCCACGTCGTACCATCCAGCAACGCCGTTTACGCGTGGGCATAAGTGCCCACCCTACGGTGCTAATAAAATAGCGCTGCTTACAGCAGCAACGCTATGTTCTTATTCCGGCACATAAATCATACTGCCGTCTTCCATGCGATAGGTAATCCCTGCCTTACTGCCCTGACCTTCACCCACCTCTCCCGTTGACTGGTAATGCTTTAACTCAGTACCTTCTTTAATCAACATTTCCATATTAGGTTTGCCTGGGTTTTTTATCACAATCACTTCTTCCTCAGTTGCAAAGGGGTTAATCGGATTGGACATTAAAATAACCAACAACACAGCAATCACCACTAAAAACACATCAATGATATTCACTGTACTAGCGATAGGATCGTCATCTTCGTCTTCTAGAATATTGAGTTTTAAACGACTCATACTACTAAACCCCCTGCTCAACAATAGGTACTAGCTGCTTTAATTCTTCGAGCAACCAACGACGTCGCACGGAAAGGATCCAGAACACTATTGACGCCACTATCAAGGCAATAATGACCGCGGAGAAGGCAGCGGATAGGTTTTCCGCGACGCTCATAAAGTCACCTGAAGCGACGCCCATTAGTGCTGGGCCCATGGGAATCATGGTGGCTATCAGACCCAGCATCGGTGAAACGCGGCTCACCACGCGCAAAGGCTCAAGCGTTTTTAGTACTTGTAGTTCTAAGTGTTCTAAATCTGCTTGCGGGTGCTGACGGTAATACCAGGTTAATGGTTTAGATATATTTGCACTAAAGCGGCGTTGTACAATTTCAAATAAAAACCGCCCTAGTTCAAACAAAGCATAGACAAAGAGCACAGCAAGCACGGCAAACACCGGCAGCAAAAACATGCCGGCAATTTGGTACATAGTTAATTCAATAAAACCCATTTTATTCCCCTATGAAGATACGTTGTCTACGCGCGAGCATTGCTTGGTAAGCAGCGCCTAAGCCGATTAAAATAAATAAAGTCCACAGCCACCAAAGGTCAGTCTCAACGGGTTCTGCTGGGGCTATTTCAGCCATTTCTTGGCCTTTGACGTGCTGCAAAGGCGGGTTGCTGGCTTCTGCCTCGGTAGGGTCTGTTGGCTCTGGATTTGCTGCCGCTTCGGCGACAGCAGGTGCTACACCGGAGAGGCCATAGCCTGCTGCTAATTCAGCCACATAGGCTTTAAAGGTTTCATTGCTGGTGTAGATATCATGTTGTGCGGCCAACTCTTGGTACAGCTCAACCAGCTCTTGTTTGGTTTGCTCGCTGGCGTCCCAGTAATCTTTACGAACAGCTTCCAGCATACGTTCAGCGATTTGCGCCATGGCCGCTGGGTTGCTCTGTTCAAACCACTCTTTAAGGGATAAATCATATTTATCTTTGATATAGGTTTGATGAAACTCTTCCCACTGGTCATCACGTGCCATACGTTCATCCATCACCTGCCAGCCCCAAAAATTATTGATGGTATTGAGCAATTCTAAGGTGCCGGCATAACCTTCTTTTTGCATTTCTGCCAGCCAGTTAGGATGTTGATACACCGCGCGCAATTCATTGGCTAAAAAACGCTCGGCGCTTTGTAATTTAGCGCGATTGGGGTCACGTAAATTGGAGATATATAGCTGGGGTGCAACGCCATCTAAATGCTGCACGGCTAAGGAAATACCACCGAGGTACTCAAAAGGATGGTCGGTATCCAGTAGACCTCTTAGATTTGAGGAGCGGGAGAACACCGCTGCTTGCGTACCCTTAAGCTGTTCGGCATATAAATTCAGTGCTTGACCGTTGACGGCTGCAGGCTTTTGGCTCCACTGTGATGTATCTGGGCCATAAGCCCAAGACATGCGTGACAAGTAGAGCTCAGCAAGCTGATTATCATCTGCTTCCCACTTATCTGAGGCCAGTGTGGCTTCCGGCAGCTGAGTGCCATAATCACCGGACTCTGTACCAAACACCCGGGTGAGCGCGAGGTTATGTGCCTGATCTTCTGGATAGCCTAACTCCAACAATCGTTGCAGCACTTGCCGTGTATTGGCGCGAACCGGGTTCATGGCGGCCGGCTCGTCTTGCTCAGCAACCATTACAATAGCCTGATTGAAACGCTCAATTAAATTGGGAAACTGATCGCGATACAGGCCCGTCAGTGAGATCACCGTATCAATCCGTGCGCGCCCCAGTTCGCTCAAGGGAATTAGCTCAAGGTCGACCACCCGTCCGCCACGATCCCAAACCGGTTTCACCCCCAAAGCAGCGAAGATTTGCGCCTCTAGCATCCCCAAGTGGCGCATGGTTTCTGTGCTCCACATAGTAAAGGCCAGTTTGCTCGGTGTTTCCTTCTCAGTCAGCTGATGGCTGAGTAACAGTTCATCGAGCGCCTGTATTCCGGCGGTATAAGCAGCTTTGGTTGGCACTCTGGAAGGATCAAAGCCATACATATTGCGCCCGGTGGGCAAGGCATCAGGATTACGTACCGGATCGCCACCGTAGGATGGATCAATCCAGCGCGCCGCTAGGGCGGTCATCAGGCTGTCTGTTTCCACATGCGCAGCTAAGTTGCTTAACTGTTGCTGACCTTGTTTGACCAAGGCTTGCTGCTCTGGCGTTGCGTCTTTATCCAGCGCTATGCCTTGCACAATGTGTTGCGCGACAAACTGATAGGCGGGTGTTTCTTTTAAGTCCTTATAATCACGCTTAAACTCTGCTGCTAAGTTATCCAAGCCTAAAGCTGTTGCTAAAGGCTCTTGTAACATCAGCATCAAGGTTAAAGTTAGGTGATCGGACTCGGCGCTTTGACCGAAAGTATGCAGGCCTAAAGGTTGGATTGCCGCTCCAAGGTCTTCGAGGTAATTCTCTAACTCTCTAGAGAATGCGGCAAAATCGGTATGTAAATTCGCAACGTCCCACTCCAAGTCTTGATGAATATTCATTTTGACCACCTGCTCGATAATCAGCGCTTGGTTGTTTTGTTTGACCATGCCCTCATCCAGCAGTTGATACTCTTCAAGTAAATTATTGATGGTGACAAAGTCATCGGATAAGCCAGCCGGTGAGAGCGGAGCGGTTTGGTGGCTAATAATCACCCCGCGACCACGACGTTTAACATGAATGGCTTCGGCAATATTATCGACAATATAGGGATAAATGACCGGCACTGAGCCAACCGCTAGATTGGGTGCATCATAGGCCCATAAGCCGCGTTCTTTACCCGGCAACCACTCCTGCGAGCCGTGTGTACCAAAGTGGATAATGGCATCAGCTTGATAGTGCTCACGAATCCATAAGTATACCGCAGCATAGTAATGACTCATCGGCACCTTAACGTCATGGAAGATATCTTTATCTTGGCTGGGGTCATTACCGCCACGACTGGGCTGCGGCATCACAATTAAGTTGCCCGCTTCTAGACGTGGAATAACAAAGCCTTGCTGGCCTTGGTAAGACACTAAGCCGCGGTAAGTATCGGCTGCTCCCCAGTAGCCATTGATTTCACTCTGCACCTCTTCGGGTAGCGTTTTAAACCAAGCTTGATAGGCCTCTAGAGGCAGAAAGCTCCACAAAGCTGTGTCCATTAATTCGTCTAAGTGGTCAGGGCGATAGCTAGGCTTTAGCATTGCAGCGACTGCATCAATCATTGTTTGTTCAGCGACTGGGCTAACCTGATAGCCCTCTTTTTGTAAATCGCTGGTGAGCTTTTCTAAAGAACGCGGCACATTTAGATTCGAAGCTCCTTGGTTGGTTTCTCCTGGAGGGTGATTCCAAAACAACAGCGCTAATTTTTTATCCTGATTGTCCTTGCGCTGTAAGCTGGCCAAATTAAGTGCTTTCTTGACCAGCAAATCCAGCTGTTCAGGTATCGGCAGCATTTCTCCACCTTCATTAGTGGTTAAAATCACCGGATCCTGCATGCCGATATATTCCGCATTGGTTAGGGTGAAAGGCAACGAAAAGCTATCAATACCTGCATTATCCGCGAGATAGGCGGCATAGTTATCCGCACGGTAGTGCACAATGTGCAAAACAGGGATGTTGAGCTGCTGGTACTTAGCTTTACGCCCTTCAGTATCACCGCCCAAAAAGGTATTGACCAAGAGCACATTGGCGATCATCTGGTTGTCGAGTTGTAACAAGGGTTCAATAGCGACAGGGCGGCGCTGGCTTTTTGGGTTAGGGAAAGCCACAGCTGCTTGGATTGTTTCGCTGGCAGGGGCAGCGGCTGGTGTGCTTGACGGGCGAGGCTGGCCGGTTAGAGATCGAGATTTAGGGTAATAGACAATCGGCAGGCCATTGTTTTGTTCAATGGCATTAATGACGGCATCTAAATGCGCGGTTTGTGCATCGGCAATATAACTGGAGGTGGTCTCCATGGCGATCACAGACTTTTCTTGCCAATCACTGTGTTGCTGTTGCTGCCACCACGCGAGGTATTCTTCTAAAGAAGTGAAAATCTTGCTCCCCGCTTGCGGGTGATAAATGCCGCCATCGGGTAAGGGTTGTGGTTTTTCCACCTGTGATAGATCCACACCTTGCAAGTAATGCTCAATATAGCTGAGCAAGCCACGCCGATTATTGTCCATGCCGGACAAATAGTAGTCCTGAATCGCTTTAGCATGCTCAAAAGGAATATTTTTATACAGCAAAGGCTGGTGCGGCGTCATACGCTGAATCTGTATGAAAGGTACGTCAACCTTGCTTAAGGCTTCTGTTAACCGGCTACTCACAACAGCTTGATCTTCACTTCGAGGTGCATCAACTATAATGAAATCAGCTTGCTCTATAAAATGGCTGTCTTCTTGCAAATTCTCTGCGTAATAATAGTTAAAATCTAACTGGCTTTTTTCCGCCAACAAAGCCAGCTGTTTAAATTTGTTTTCAATAACAAACTCAGTCGTTACTACTAATAATTTAGGCTTTTGTGCAAAAGCATTAACGCTGACGGCCATTAAGCAGCATAAAAAAGCACTTAAAAACTTTCGCATTTTAAAACCTCACCGACACACCAGCCGACCAAGTGCGGCCGGGGTCGACAATAATCGACAAGTCTTCTGAGTTATAAACGCCATCATAATTGCCATCTATGCCTGCCGAATCCTGAGCGCCATAGGCAGTACGGTAATACTTCTTGTTGGTGACGTTTTCTAGCTTTACAAAAGCAGTCACAGTACTGTCAACTGCTCTGAATAGACGAACATCTCTTTTATAGTTCGCCACTAGATTTAACAGTGTTCTTTGCTTAATTTTTTCCTGGTTGATCTCATCAGCATAGCTAGAGCTTTTATAGTCAGCTTCTGCAGTAAAATACAGATCTTTATAGGGATGCCAGTGGGTTCTAAAATTAGCACTATGTTTAGGTGTTCGGGGTACTTGGTTATTTTTATTATTGTAATGCTGAAAATATACCTGGGTGTTTGGGTTTGTTAAGCTGCTATAACCATTTACCTTAGCGCCACGTGCATTACCTAATGCGAGATAAAAATCATCATATCTCTTGTAATAACTATCTAAATATGTATAAGCAAGATCAAAAGATAGCTGATGTTTAATATCAGTGCTTAATGCAAGCTCAAGTCCCTGACTAACCACATCACCGATATTATCATACATCATATCGCTCGCCGCTTGAGCACTCACATTCTGACCTACGGTGCTAGTAATAAAGTCTTTGCGACGCATATGGAAAATTGAGCTATTAATTGAAGTGTTCCAGCCCAGTAGCGATTGCTCACTACGCAGTCCTATTTCATAGTTTCTGGTATGCTCAGGATTAAGCTTGTTATTAGTTGAGAGCTGACTTAAGGCTGGCGTTCTAAATCCCGTTGACACTCCCGCATAAACAGCAGTTCTGTCGGTTAAACTTTGGTCAATACCTAGACGCCATGATGAGATATCAAAGTTAGACTTACGTTTTTTTAAATTTAACTCATTAGTATCATTCAAAACAATATGATCAAAGCGATAGTTAGCGGTTAACGTGGTGAAATCTGTAAGGCCATACTTTAACTCAGAGTATGCAGCCTTGGTTCGCTCAGTACGTGTGTATTGACTATTGATAGTTCCCTGCCTGACCACAGGTGAAAAAAATGATGGCGAGTTTTTATAGTCTTGTTTAGCAACTGCTATATCATCAAAACTATCTTCTCTAAAATCCAATCCTCCTAGAACAGCCAGGTTTCCAAAACTTTCTTTCACTTCTAGTTTGGCACCTCGCTGTGTTTGTTCATAGTTATTTATTTCAGCATAGGCATTGTAGTTACTATTAGGCACAGGCTTGCCTAAACCATCAAACCTAACTGGAGCTGACCAGTAGGAGGTCTTATCTTTAAACTGATAGCCAACTAACGAAACATTCCCTGTATCAGAGAAATTATGCGAGTAAGTGAGGTTAAATCTTTTTAGGTCAGCATCTGTATTGCGCGTATAGCCACGATTTGCGTCTTTTGCTTTTGGATCTATTTTAGCTTGCGTCTTACCCGAAACAAAACCATCACCCTCTCTAAATCGATCGATACCTTCATAGTTGAATTTCAATGTTGAATTATCACTTAAATTTAAGTTTAGGTTTAAAAAATACGTTTCACTGTCTCGATTTGATAAATAATGATAGCCATCCGTTTCTCGTTTTGAGTATTGGAAGCGACCGGATAGTATTGATTGTGAAAAGTTAGCCGATAAGAGTTCTTTGTTATAACCAAATGAACCTTGCTCATAGCCTAAGCTAATATCATTTTTATCTTTGGCGCCTTTGGTGGTAATGATAACCGCGCCGGCTAATGCATCCTCACCGTATAAATAGGAAGCACCACCTTTAACCACGCGAATTGATTCAATATTGTCTAAGTCAATATTCACTTTTCCGGTGCGTTCAAAAATAGGTACGCCGTCAATAACAATAGCCACCCCGGGCTGCTCACCAAAAAAGCGTTGATTTTCAATACCGCGAATTTTAATTTTTACTCCGTCACCATCACCATACAAATCAGAAGTAATACCAGGTATGCCTCTTAATATTTCTTGAATATTCTTAGCATGCTGATCATCTATATTCTCACCACTAATAAATGTTGAGCTGGAGGGGTTTTGTTGGGCAGAGTCAAATCTGTCAGTAATCGCTGAACTATAGGTGGTGACTGTTTTTAATTTATATGGCTGCTCTTCAGACGCTAATGAAAGATTTATGCAAAGCATTGCCACAGGCAACACTAAGTGTTTTCTTGATAATAAAAGCATATTGCCCCCGATGTTAGGTTTAAATTTGCTTTATATTATTTATTAATTTTCCACCCGCAATATGTCGCTTTGTCACAAGGACAGTATGACGCAGTAAAGCTAAGCTAATGTTTAGTTGTGTTTTTGCGCTAATTGTACTAATCAAGACTAGCTATCGCCTGAACTGGCTAGCTTAAAGTCTTACCTGCGGAATAAGCTATTATACATATTATAATTATTTGTATATTATAAGCATGCTACGGACTCTTGCTGTTGGGCATTCGCTGAATAATTATCGATACCCTCAGAGAGGCTCTAAGGAGCAACTATTTTTAATAACAACGCTGCGACAAAATGTACTCTTGCGCTAGATGCCCAGTACCATAATATCTGCTGCTAGTTTGTAAACTAACGAGCATTGCATATTGTCACAGTCGCCAACGGGGTAAGAATTATGAAGCGTAGAACACTATTAAAAAGTACTGGGTTAGCTATCACTAGCCTAGCAGCCATGAACGGACTTAGCGGCCAAGTATTTGCAGCCGATAAACCAGCTATCAAGCCTGATACCGCTCCATTAAGCGATGAGCTGGATAAGTATCCACGCTGTGTTATTTGCAATATGGACAGGCGCAAGTTTCACTTCTCCCGTCACTTATTGCATTACGCTGACAGCCATGCCGAGGGAACCTGCTCGATCAACTGTGCCAGCGAGGCCATGCTGCGCGAACGCAAACGCGGCTTCAAAGCTATTTATGCTGCGGATTTTGGCGTTGCCGGCGAGCCGAAACCACTGACAGAAGCCTCTTCTGCCACTTACTTGATTGGTTCCAGCTTACGTGCCGTTATGAGCCCGGTCAGCAAATACGCTTTTGCGCAACGCTCCGCTGCAGAAGCGGCCATGTCCGATGCTGGTGGTCAGCTAGCTAGTTTTGAGCAAGCTGTGGCGGCCTCGTTGGAAGACTACTCCCGCATGCTTACTCAAAAATACGCCAAGGATAGAGAATCTTAAACTTTATAAATACTCTGTAGCGTGACTTTTGCGCGAACCGGCCTAGCCAGCAGTGGCTAGGCTTAATCCTGAAATTCTGGACTTGGCTTAACTAGCGCAAAAGTTCAACCAAGGCACAGTCTAATGTGGGACCTGCCTTGGCGGGGAAACAGAGCCTCTTGCTCAGGCTTGGTTTTGGTGTGCTCTTCGCTCCCCGACCAGTCGAGCTACATTGGTTTAGTGCCTGACGCAAAATCTCGTTTCAGCTCAACGTCGAGTCGCGCATTAGATGCGCTCCAACAAGGCCGATTGGACTGAACCGGCTTGCTCTGCAGCTGCAGGTTATTTTCTTTCGCGCAAAAGTTGCGCTCCCACAAAAAGCTCTTACAAAAAGCTCTTACAAAAAGCTCTTACAAAAAGCTCTTACAAAGAACTCCCACAAAGTGCTTCCACAGGGCGCTTGCCTCATTAAGCTTGGCTGATGCTTTAACTCAGTTCTGTTTTTTTGATAGTACTAACACCTGTTTTCGTACCTAGCAACAGCACATCTGCTGGTCGTGCGGCAAACAAACCACTGCAGACCACACCCACGATGGCGTTAAGCTTTTCTTCTAAGCCGCGCGGGTCGGTGATCTGCATATTGTGTACATCCAAAATCACGTTGCCGTTATCGGTCAGCACGCCGGTGCGATAAACAGGATCACCGCCCAGCCCAACAATTTCACGCGCCACATAGCTGCGCGCCATAGGAATAACTTCAACCGGCAAAGGGAATTCGCCGAGAAAATCAACTTTTTTGCTTTCATCGGCAATACAAATAAAGGTTTTCGCTACTGCCGCAACTATTTTTTCACGGGTTAGCGCTGCACCACCGCCTTTAATCAGCTCCAAGTGTTTGTTGCACTCATCCGCACCATCCACATAAAACTCGAGCTCAGGCACGCTGTTTAGATCAAACACTTCAATGCCATGACCACGCAAACGTTCAGCCGTCGCTTCAGAGCTGGCTACAGCACCAGCAAAGTCGTATTTATGCTCAGCCAACAAATCGATAAAAAAATTGGCGGTAGAACCGGTGCCCACACCAATAATCGCTTGCTTGTCTAAGCGTGGTACAACGATGTCTATGGCCGCTTGAGCTACGGCTTGCTTGAGTTGATCTTGGGTCACGATGAGGCTCCACAGGTGAATTTTGTACATTATACCCCTTCATCCATGGTTGAGCGCGCTTGTCTGGAGTAGACTTACGAACTTCTTCAAATGTTTTTTAACTTCACACACACAGCAACTACGGCCTCCTTATGCTCGAACATTACGTCAGGAAAATTCTCAACGCACGCGTGTATGACGTGGCAATTGAAACCCCGCTACAACAGGCGCATCAGCTTTCCGAACGCCTCGGCAACCAGATTTTGCTTAAGCGTGAAGACTTACAACCCGTATTTTCCTTTAAGATTCGCGGCGCCTACAACAAAATAGCCCAGCTCACTGCTGCAGAAATGGCCGGCGGCGTGGTCACTGCTTCAGCCGGCAACCATGCTCAAGGTGTAGCGTTAGCGGCTAAATTTCTGGGGATTAAAGCCACCATTGTGATGCCAAAAACCACACCTGATATTAAAGTGAAGGCGGTGCGTGCTCGCGGCGCACGGGTGGTATTGCACGGCGAAGCCTTTCCTGACGCGCTGGAATACTCACTCAAGCTGGTGGAAGAAAGAGGCTTGGTTTATATCCATCCTTATGATGATCCCGAGGTCATAGCAGGGCAGGGCACTGTAGCCATGGAAATTTTGCGTCAACACCAAGGGCCCTTGCATGCTATTTTTGTACCTTGCGGTGGTGGTGGGCTAATCGCTGGGGTAGCGGCTTACATTAAATACCTGCGCCCTGAAATTAAAGTGATTGGCGTTGAACCCAAAGATTCCAACTGTCTACAACAAGCCTTAGCCGCGGATGAGCGTGTACAGTTGGCGCAAGTGGGTTTATTTGCCGATGGTGTAGCGGTCAGCCAGATTGGCGAGCATACCTTTGAGATCTGTCGCTACTATGTGGATGAAGTAATCACCGTTAGCAACGATGAAATCTGCGCAGCAATGAAAGACATCTATGACGATACCCGCTCCATTACGGAACCGGCCGGCGCGTTGGCTTTGGCGGGGATTAAAAAATATGTGCATAAAGCTGGGGTGACTGAGCAAACACTGGTAGCTATTGATTCAGGCGCCAACGTCAACTTTGATCGCTTACGCTATGTGGCTGAGCGCGCTGAGTTGGGCGAACGTCGCGAAGCTATTATTGCAGTGACTATTCCTGAAGAGCCGGGCAGTTTTAAACGCTTCTGTGAAGCCTTAGGTAGACGACAAATTACCGAGTTTAACTATCGCTACCACACCAACGGTCAGGCACATATTTTTGTGGGCGTGCAAACCGATCCTGAAACCGATCCGCGCAAAGCCTTGATTGCCTCGTTACAGGATCAGGGTTTTCCGGTTTTAGACCTGACCAAAAACGAGCTGGCTAAGCTACATATTCGCCATCTCGTCGGCGGTCATGCACAAGCAGTTAGTCATGAGCGCGTGTTTCGCTTTGAGTTCCCAGAGCGTCCCGGGGCGTTGTTTAACTTTTTAAATAAGCTTGGTGGACGCTGGAATATTTCCATGTTCCACTACCGCAATCACGGTGCCGCTGATGCACGCGTGCTGGCAGCTTTGCAAGTCGATGAAGCAGACTATCCTGCTTTTGAACAAGCGCTGGAGGCGATTGGTTATCCCTACTGGGAAGAAACCGACAATCCGGCGTACCAATTATTTTTAGCTTAAGGGTTATACATTGAGTACTTATTTAGCCATACGTATTGGCCACGGCTTACCTGCCGTTCTATTGTTATTGGGTGTGCTGGTGCATGTGCTGATTGTATGGCGCGCTCGTAACAAGGGTGCAGAAGTGTTACAGAAAAAACTGCAACGCACGCAACACATTAGCCTGCCGCTGTTTGCTCTGTTAGCCCTGAGTTTGCCAATTAGCGGTTGGTGGATGACGCATCTTGCCGGCATTGCACTCAGTCAGAAATGGCTCATGCTGAGTATTATCTTATTGCCGCTGATATTCGTATTTATGGGTTTGTTATACAACAATCTAGCGCGCTGGCAGCATTTACTGGCCACGAAAAAAACCGCTAGCAACAAGCAGCAAATCTTCGCTTTAATCTGGGCTATTGCAGCGTTCGTGCTCGTATTGGCAATCAGTGCAATTATGGGTGCTAAGCCTATCTAGCTGATTGCGTTACTGTTTGGATGTGTTGTTGGAACGCTGGAATCAACGCAGAAATATCTTCAAACCGATGTTCGCCATATGCACAACTAATAATAGGCAAGCATTGTTGTTTGGCGCGCAACGATACTTTAAGACCGGGGCACCGGCTGCTTTATTGTGGGAGCGCTTCTTAAGCTAAGCGCGATGGTGCTTTCAGCCCGTGCAATAATTAGCTTAGTGCACATGCTAGCAGGTAGGCTTTTGTAGATTGTGGCAAATGCATAACTCAATGCTGCTGGAGAATCCCAATCGCGCAAAAGTTGCGCTCCTACAAGAGCTGTGCTGTGCTACCCCAAGCTCGGGGCACCGGCTGCTTTGCTGTAGATGCTCATACTCGCTCCTTGGATTATTGTTCATTTTATCCTTGCAGCATGCAGCGAAAGTACTGACATCAGCCATGGCGAACAAGCTTGCCCGCCACGGCTTAAGTGCTTAGTTAAGCTGTGAAATATCCGCCACGGTTAAGAACAACTGCCGTAGCTGTGCCAGCAGGGCATGGCGGTTGGTGCGGATGGCGCTGTCGTCGGTGTTGACCATGACGTCATCAAAGAACGCATCCACCGGGGCTTGCAGATGTGCCAGCCGGGTGAGGATGCCGGTGTAGTCGTGGGCGGCAGCCAGCGGGGTGACATCTTGCTGTGCCTGTTGTAGGGCGGCAAACAAGGTTTTCTCTGCTGCTTCAGCCAGCAATTGCTGCTGTACCTGGCCAGCCTCGGCATCACCGAGAATATTCGAGACACGTTTGTTCGCGGCCGCCAAGGCCTCGGCCTCGGTCAGACTGCGGAAGTGTTGCACTGCCTCTACGCGCTGGTCAAAGTCCAGCGGTGAATCAGGATGCACCGCACGCACAGCTAGGTAGACACCCACATCCACGCCAGCATCTTCGTAACGCGCACGCAGGCGGTCGAAAATAAAGTCATGCAATTGGGTTAGTAGCCCGTCTGTTTTAATCTTATCGCCGTACAGTTCGATTGATGCGTTGAGCAGCTCGGTTAATGACAACTCCAGCTGTTTCTCAATCAGAATACGCAATACACCCAGTGCCGCGCGGCGTAGGGCATAGGGGTCTTTGCTGCCGGTGGGCAACATGCCGATACCGAAAATCCCCACCAGCGTATCGATTTTATCCGCCACCGCGACTGCAGCACCGGTTTGGGTGCTCGGCAATTCAGCGCCAGCACCACGGGGCATGTATTGCTCGTTCAGCGCCAGCGCAATATCACCGGGCTCTTGATTCAGGCGAGCATAGTAAAAACCAGCAACCCCCTGCATTTCCGGGAATTCGGTGACCATTTCACTGGCCAAATCGCTCTTGGATAACAAGCCCGCACGCGCGGCATGCTCTGCATTGCTACCGATTTTTTCGGCAATCAACGCTGCTAATTTGCTTACCCGCACGGCTTTGTCGTAAACAGTGCCTAGCTGGGCTTGAAAGACTACGTTCTTTAAGCGCTCGTTAAAGCTTTCCAGCGGCTGTTTTTGGTCTTGCAGATAAAAGAACTCGGCATCGGTTAAGCGCGGGCGAATCACTTTTTCGTTACCTGAGACCACCTGCGACGGATCGCGGCTTTCTAGGTTGGCGACTGTAATAAAGCGTGGCAACAGCTTGCCCTGCTCATCCAACAAGCAAAAATACTTTTGGTTGTCCTGCATGCTGATAATCAAGGCTTCTTGTGGCACTTGCAGGAAGTGTTCTTCAAAGCTGCACACCAGCGGTACGGGCCATTCCACCAAGGCGGTGACTTCATCTAACAAGGAGTCGGGCATGATGGCTGTGCCGTTTTCCGTGGCGGATAGCTGTTCCACCCGCTGTTTAATTAGCGTACGGCGCTCGTTGAAATCCGCGATAACTTTTGCGTTACGCAAAGCCTCAACATAGTCGCTCGGCTGCTTAATCTCGACCGCTTGGTTATGGTGGAAGCGGTGACCTTGCGAGTGACGACCAGCCGTTTGACTAAGAATGGTGCAATCAACCACATCACTGCCAAACAGCATCACCAACCACTGCGTAGGACGGACAAAGTCTTCACGGCGTGCGCCCCAGCGCATGCGCTTAGGGATGGGTAATTTATCTAAGGATTGCGAAACGATTTCTGGCAGCAGATCAGTTGTCGCTTGACCTTTAATTTGTTGGCTGTAGCTCAGCTTGGCGCCACTGCGATCCAGCTCATCGACTGCAACACCGCACTTGCGCGCAAAACCTTGCGCGGCTTTGGTCGGCTGGCCTTCGGCATCAAAAGCCGCCTGTACCGGTGGGCCTTCCATGCGTTGGGTGCGATCGGCTTGGCGTGCGCTTAATTGTTTCACCCACACGGCTAAACGGCGGGGCGCAGCATAGACTTGGACTTCGGCATGGGCCAAATCAGCTTGTTTAAGGCCCGCCTTAATGCCATCGGCAAAGGCTTGCGCCAAGGTTTTTAAGGCTTTAGGTGGCAGCTCTTCGGTGCCCAGTTCAACTAAAAAATCCTGTGCACTCATTGTTCTGCCTCCAATTTAGCTAAGACTTCATCACGTAAATGATCCGGCGCCATCGGGAAGCCTAGTTTGGCGCGTACATGCAAGTAGCTGTGTGCCACGGCGCGCGCCAAAGTGCGCACACGTAAAATATAACGCTGACGCTCGGTTACAGAAATCGCCCGGCGTGCATCCAACAGGTTAAAGGTGTGTGAGGCCTTGAGCACCATTTCGTAACTCGGCAGGGGCAACTCCAACTCCATTAAGCGGCTGGCTTCGCTTTCAAAGAAATCGAACTGCTCAAACAACTTATCCACATTGGCGTGTTCAAAGTTATACGCCGATTGCTCCACTTCGTTCTGGTGGAACACATCGCCATAGGTCACCACACCAAAGGGGCCATCGGTCCACACTAAGTCATAAACCGAATCCACACCCTGCAGATACATGGCCAAACGCTCTAAACCATAGGTGATCTCGCCCGTGACGGGATAACACTCCACACCGCCCACTTGTTGGAAATAAGTAAATTGCGTCACTTCCATGCCGTTAAGCCAGACTTCCCAGCCTAAGCCCCAAGCACCCAAGGTTGGGGATTCCCAGTTGTCTTCGACAAAACGAATATCATGCACCAGCGGATCCACACCAATGCGGCGCAATGAGTCCAGATAGAGCTCTTGGATATTGTCGGGGTTGGGCTTGAGCACCACCTGAAACTGATAGTAATGCTGCAAACGGTTGGGGTTATCGCCATAACGGCCATCGGTCGGACGGCGGGAAGGCTGCACATAAGCTGCGTTCCAAGTCTCAGGGCCTATGGCACGTAAAAAGGTGGCGGTATGGAAGGTGCCGGCACCCATTTCCATGTCGTAGGGTTGCAACACCACACAGCCCTGCTCAGCCCAGAAGCTTTGCAAAGCAAGAATAAGGTCTTGAAAGGTGCGCACGGTGGGGGTTATTTGGCTCACGATGATCATCCACGAGTTGAAAATGGCAGAAAGTTACTAAGTATAGCGTAAAGTTTGCTTAAACGTGAGGTGCGCTAAGGTTGAACAACTAACCTAAAAGCCAACATACCTGCCATATCCTTTGCTTTATGCTCAATACAAAAACCCTTAAAAATAAACTACGCATCATTGGGCGAGCCTTACTACGCAAAGTAACGGGCTGAATAGGCGAAAGGATTTAAACTATGACCTGCGAATTACTACGCCAACACTTTACTAGGCTGCAACAGGCATTTGCCAAAAACCCTATGCCCTCGGCGGCAGAGCGCAGTGACTGGTTAGAGCAATTACGGCAGGCGCTTATAAAACAGCAGGATGCCATTGCGGCTGCCATCAGCCAGGATTTCGGCCATCGCAGTGCCGATGAAACACGCATGGTAGAGCTTTTGCCAAGCGTGCTGGGTATTGCTCATGCGCGGCGTAATCTGAAGCGCTGGATGCGGCCACAAAGACGCTGGCCCAGTCTGTTATTTCAACCTTCGTGCGCCAAAGTGTATTACCAGCCCGTCGGTGTAGTAGGCATTGTCGTGCCGTGGAATAGCCCAGTGTTTTTATCCATTGGCCCGCTCACCAGTGCCTTGGCCGCCGGCAATCGCGTGATGCTGAAAATGAGCGAGCACGCACCCGCCACGGCCAAGCTTATGCAGCAGCTTGTGCAGTCCATATTTCCCCAAGATTTGGTGAGCGTGGTCTTAGGCGATGCACAATTAGGCAAGGCTTTTACACAACTGCCCTTTGACCACCTGTTGTTTACCGGCTCCACGGCTGTTGGTAAGAAAGTGATGCGTGCGGCAGCAGAAAATCTTACCCCTGTCACTTTGGAGTTAGGCGGTAAGTCACCGACTATTGTGGATGAAAGTGCCAATTTGGCCGATGCGGCTGAGCGGATCGCTTTTGCTAAACTGCTTAATGCAGGTCAATTTTGTGTCGCTCCTGACTATATCTTGCTGCCAAAACAGTGTTTAAATGAATTCATTGTGCAGCTGCGCTTAGTGCTGCAGCGGTTTCAACCCACCTTGGCCGACAACCCTGACTGCACTTGGATTATTAATCAGCAACATCAACAACGCTTACGTGCGTTGGTTGAAGATGCACAAATCAAGGGAGCTAAGCTCACCAGTTTGCACGCAGAGCAAGCGCATGAACGTAATATGCCATTGCTGGTGCTTACCGAGGTCACTGATTGCATGCGCGTTATGCAAGAAGAAGTTTTCGGCCCTGTGCTGCCTATTATGGTCTATGAAGACTTTTATGATGCGGTGGCTTATGTGCAGCAACGTCCGCGGCCTTTGGCTTTGTATTTTTTTTCACACAACAAAGAACGACAACAACACATACTGGCGCAAACACATGCTGGGGGCACCTGCATCAACGAAGCCTTATTGCATGTCGCTCAGCCGGATCTGCCCTTTGGCGGAATCGGCTCTTCCGGAATAGGCAGTTATCACGGCCGCGAAGGGTTTCTAACCTTCAGTCATGCCAAGGCCGTATTAACAAAATCACGGATTAATCCGATGCGCTTAATTTACCCCCCTTATGGTGGGCGATTTCAGCGTATTATCGAATGGTTGTTTTTGCGCCGCTAACCTGCAAAGCCGGCTTGAACCCTCCGTTTCCCGTTACCCATAAACCTTAATAAAGCGTTGTTCATGTCTGTATTGAAATCATTTCGTAGTTTGTATTTTGCCACCCTGTTAATGCTGTTGGGTTCGGGCCTATTAAGCACTTATTTGGCGCTCAATGTGGCCGACCGAGCCAGTGGTATCTGGGTAGGTGCCATGATGTCCAGCTTTTACCTTGGCTTGGTTACCGGCGGCAAGTTCGGTCACCGACTGATTGCTCAGGTGGGTCATATTCGTGCTTATGTCGCGAGCGCTGGCGTGGTTACCGCAGCCGTATTGGGACACGGTTTGATTGATAATCTTTGGGTGTGGTTACTGCTGCGTGTGATTGTAGGTCTGGGCATGATGTGCCTGTATATGGTCATCGAAAGCTGGCTCAATGAGCAAAGTAACAGTGATGAGCGTGGCAGGGTATTTTCAGGTTACATGATGGCTTCTTACCTAGGTTCGGTGATCGGTCAATTAATGCTAGCGTCGCTATCGAACCTAGAAGCTCAGCTGTTATTGCTAGTGGCGCTGTGTTTTTCTCTGTGTTTGGTACCTGTTGCTTTAACCAAGCGTATTCACCCAGAACCGTTAAAACCCGCGACCTTGTCACCCAGATATTTTTATCAGCAAGTGCCTGTTTCCATGTTCACCAGTCTTATCGCTGGCGCTATTGTGGGTTCCTTTTATGGTTTAGCACCTTTGTATGCCTCGCGGATTGGCTTGCCCACTCAGCAAGTGGGTTTGTTTATGGCTGTCTGTGTGGCCGCTGGTTTCTTTGTACAAGCACCTTTGGGTTATTTATCGGATAACATTGACCGCTCCAAGCTTATCCGCTGGTGCAGCATACTGTTGTTATTTGTTGCCATGCCACAAGCGGTGAATACAGATTGGCCAATCTGGCTAACCTTTTCCTTAGGCGGCCTCACTTGCGCATTGCTGTTTAGCTTATATCCGCTAGCGGTGGCTTTTGCTAATGACAATATCGCAGCCGAAAAACGGGTTTCTCTTGCAGCGGTGCTGTTAACCATTTTCGGTTTGGGCGCCAGCATTGGTCCTTTGTTGATCGGTAGTTTAATGCGCGTCTTTGGCCCGAATATGCTCTTTGCTTTTTTCTGCTTAAGTGCAGCGGTCATTGCTATTAAAATTCGCCCACAAGTAATTACGGGCGATACTCTGGTCGAAGAAGCACCCTTGCCGCACTTGGCTATGCCTGATGGTTTAGCCAGCTCACCCTTGGTAGCTGCACTTGACCCGCGTGTTGAAGAAGAATATGTACTGAATCAAATGCATGAATATGCTATGGAGCATGTGCCAGAAGAAAATGAAGAGCAACACTATTAATACTCTTTTAATATGACCTGTGGACTCTATGCAAGCACAGACTAAACACTGCCACAGGCGATACCTTTGATGGAAATTATTTTATATATAATCGTGGGCGCTGTGTCTGGCACCTTAGCCGGTTTGTTTGGCGTGGGCGGCGGGCTGATTATTGTCCCAGCTCTGGTTTATAGCTTGACAGCACAGGGCGTTCCTCCAACGGTGCTGACCCACATTGCGGTTGGCACTTCACTGGCGGTGATTGTCTTTACCTCGATTAACTCTATTATTGCCCATCAGCGTCATGCCGCCATTCTTTGGCCTCTGGTACGTTTTATTACGGTAGGCGTGCTGATTGGCACTGTTTTAGGTGCTATTACCGCGGCTTATATCCAAGGTCCTGTGCTGCAAAAAATTATCGGTGTATTTGCCATTATTATGGCGCTACAAATGGCGCTGGAATTTAAGCCCAAAGCCAGCCTTCCACCGCCTCAAGCACCTGAATTGATCAGCGCCGGCGGCGTCATCGGTTGGGCTTCAGCTATTTTTGGTATCGCTGGAGGTTCATTAACCGTGCCTTTTTTACTGTGGCGCAGTGTGCCGATTCAAAAAGCCGTTGCCACCTCGGCGGCTTGCGGCTTTCCGATTGCTCTGGTTGGTGCTTTTTCGTATGCCGTGACCGGCTGGAGCGCTGAGGGCTTACCCGCCTGGAGTTCGGGCTTTGTTTACTGGCCGGCACTGGTCGGAATCGCGGCCACTTCTATGTTCTTTGCACGTGTCGGTGCTAAACTTGCGCACCGTTTAAACCCCAAACGCCTCAAGCAAATGTTTTCTCTAATGCTGCTGTTAATCGGCGCTAACTTCTTACTAGGTTAAGACTTTTTATGCTGGCATACCCCAATATAGACCCTGTAGCTATCGCGCTGGGCCCATTAAAAATTCATTGGTACGGTCTGATGTACCTGTTTGGTATTGGCAGTGCTTGGTGGCTGGCTAAACAAAGGCTTAATCAATTTGATCCCAGTTGGAGCAAAGACACCCTGTCTGACTTGGTGTTTTGGTGCGCGCTGGGCGTAATTGCCGGTGGGCGGCTGGGCTATGTATTGTTTTACGATTTGGCGGCTTATATTGCTAATCCAGCGTTGATTTTGCGCATCTGGGAAGGCGGCATGTCCTTTCATGGCGGTTTTTTAGGCGTCTTGTTAGCGGTCTGGTGGTTCTCACGTAAACAGAACAAACCTTTTTTTGCGCTGATGGATTTTATTGCTCCCTTGGTTCCAATCGGCTTAGGCGCTGGGCGCATCGGTAATTTTATTAACGCCGAACTCTGGGGCAAGGCAACCGATGTATCTTGGGCGATGGTTTTCCCCACGGATCCGGCCCAGCTGGCGCGCCACCCTTCGCAGCTGTATCAGTTTGCTCTGGAAGGCGTTGCCCTGTTTGTCATTCTTTGGCTGTATTCGCGCAAACCGCGCCCCATGATGGCGGTGTCAGGTATGTTTGCGCTGTGCTATGGCCTGTTTAGATTTATCGTTGAATTTGTCCGCGTGCCTGATGCACAGCTAGGTTACTTGGCCTTCGATTGGCTAACCATGGGACAGGTTCTGTGTCTGCCGATGATTATCGGTGGAATCGGCTTGGTGGTTTGGGCGTATCGACGTCAGGAGACAGCAGCATGCAACAATACTTAGACCTAATGCGCCATGTGCGTGATGAAGGCATAGACAAAAGCGATCGCACTGGCACAGGAACACGCAGTGTGTTTGCCTACCAGATGCGCTTTGATTTAACCGCTGGCTTCCCCCTAGTCACCACCAAAAAATGCCATCTGCGCTCCATTATCCATGAACTGCTGTGGTTTTTGCAGGGCGACACCAATATCAAATACCTGCAAGACAATGGCGTGCGAATTTGGGACGAATGGGCGGATGAGAACGGTGATTTAGGTCCGGTGTACGGCTATCAGTGGCGTAACTGGCCTGCCCCTAATGGCGAGTCGATTGACCAAATCAGTCATCTTATCCACGCCATCAAAACCAATCCAGACTCGCGCCGCCTGATTGTCAGTGCGTGGAATCCAGCGCTAGTCGACGACATGGCGCTGCCACCCTGTCATGCGCTGTTTCAGTTTTATGTGGCCGATGGCAAGCTCAGTTGCCAGCTGTATCAACGTTCAGCCGATATTTTCCTTGGCGTGCCGTTTAACATTGCCAGCTATGCGCTGCTTACCATGATGATCGCGCAAGTTTGTGACTTAGAGCTGGGCGAATTTATTTGGACGGGTGGTGATTGCCACCTGTACTCCAATCATATGCAGCAAGTTGAAGTGCAACTCAGCCGCACGCCTTACGCGCTACCCACGATGAAAATTAATCCAGCCATAAAAGATATTTTCGCTTTCAAGTTTGAAGATTTTGAGCTCTGTGATTATCAAGCGCACCCGCATATCAAAGCACCGGTGGCGGTATGACAATGTACGACTGGCTCAACGCCTTACCCAAAGCAGAACTGCATGTGCACTTAGAGGGCACACTTGAGCCTGAGCTCATGTTTAAGCTGGCTGAGCGCAACAAAATCAAATTGCCATGGAGCTCAGTTGAGCAAGCTCGCCAAGCCTATCAGTTCAATAACCTACAAGAGTTTCTCGATCTCTATTATCAGGGCGCTCATGTATTGCAAACCGAGCAGGACTTTTACGACCTGACTATTGCTTACCTCCAACACTGTGAAGCACAAAACGTGCTCCACGTGGAACCTTTTTTTGATCCGCAAACCCATACCCAACGCGGCATCGCCATGGAAACGGCCATTGTTGGTATCAGTGAAGCCCTGGCCGATGCACGGGATTTAATGGGTATTAGCAGCGGCTTGATACTGTGCTTTTTACGCCACCTCTCTGAGGAAGATGCCTTTGCTACCCTAAAGCAAGCGATGGCGTTTCGTGATTTGTTCTTTGCCGTCGGCTTGGATAGCTCTGAAATGGACCATCCGCCCAGCAAATTCGTGAATGTGTTCGCCAAAGCCCGTGCTGAAGGCTTGTTGGCGGTTGCCCATGCCGGTGAAGAAGGCCCGCCTGAGTATATTTGGCAAGCACTGGATTTGCTTAAAGTTAGCCGTATCGACCATGGTGTGCGTGCTTGGGAAGATCAGCGGCTGATGCAACGTCTGATTGACGAACAAATTCCGCTCACGGTCTGCCCACTGTCCAACACCAAACTTAAAGTTTATGGAAACATGAGCGAACACCCCATTCTCAAAATGCTAGAGCAGGGCGCGCTGGTTACCGTTAACTCGGATGATCCGGCGTATTTTGGTGGCTATATGACGGAAAACTTCGCTGTCTTACACCAAGCACTGGATATGTCGCATGAGCAAGCCGAACGCTTATCTGAAAACAGCTTTAAAGCACGCTTGGCACCCTAAAACTCATCTCGCCAATCCCTATCGTCAAGACATAAAAAAACCGCCTCTAAACAACGAGGCGGAAAGCTTTGAGGAATTTGTTACTGTCATAACACGACTAACGCATTTGGAAGGCTTCCTGATGGAAGTGTCTGGTACTTAGACCCAGCTTGCGCATGCCATTGCGCAGAGCCTGTGAAAACCCATAAGGCCCACAAAACCATACTCGTACATCCTGCCCGCAGCCAGCAAAAATTTTATCCGCTGTCAGAAAACCCTCATCATCGCTGTAATGGATGTGCAGTTTAATGTTCGGCAGGTGCGCGCACAGCTGTTGCAACCGCTCAGCAAATACACCTTCTTGCGCGTTATTCACGCAGTAATACAGGCGCGTTTTAGGTGCTTTGTCGGGCTGTTGCTGCAAAGCCTCCAGCCAAGCAATAAAGGGGGTAACCCCAATACCACCAGCAATCCAAATCTGCTCGCGCCCAGCCCTAGCTTTTGGCAAGGTAAAGTTACCGTAGGGGCCTTCCACCTGTACCTGTTGGCCAATCTCAATAGTGCGGGCTAAATCAGCGGTGTAGTCTCCTAAGGCTTTAATAGAAAAACGCACCTGTCCGTCCGCATGATCAGCACTGGCAATGGTAAAAGGGTGCGGCTCGCTCAGCCCAGCAAAGCGTAAGAAAGCGAACTGCCCTGCTTGGTGCCGCCAAGATGCGGGTAACTGACAGGTCAACTCAAAGGTGTCGGCATCATATTTCTTAACCGTCAAAACATGCCCTGCATAGGTACGGCTGCGGCCAATAGTGCCAGTTAAGGACAGCCATGCGCAGTACGCACCTATCACAGCAGCCAGCGCCACCAACACCCCAGCTGGTTGCAACCACCACTGAGTTGGCGTCAGTACTATGCTATGAAAAACAATCACTAAATAAAACACCGCCATGGCTTTATGCAGATAACGAAAAATATGGTAAGGAAAACGTTTCCATAAGGCGATCAGCACCATGATGGCAAAAATCCACACCGCCCACTCGCCCAGATCTTTAGCGCTACCACGAAATATTTCCAAGAAATTCTTTAAGCGTGGCTCTTTAACTCCCTGCTCAAATATCCACAGCAGCGGATCCTTAGCTAATTTCA
Organism: Thiopseudomonas acetoxidans; assembly: GCF_030362935.1. Lineage (NCBI taxonomy): Bacteria > Pseudomonadati > Pseudomonadota > Gammaproteobacteria > Pseudomonadales > Pseudomonadaceae > Thiopseudomonas > Thiopseudomonas acetoxidans. The sequence goes on along the minus strand of NZ_JAUCDY010000004.1, from coordinate 153,246 downwards.
ATCCATAGTGCGTCACTGCCAAAGACACCGCCCAAATACCAGCCCATTTATGCACCTGGTACATTTTATCCAAGCCGCCCATGGGCTTTTCTAACCACTTCGGACGCACAGCCAATACCATAATCAACGTCATCAGTAAAAATGATGCCAAGCCAGTCCAATAAATTAGCTGTTTACGCCAAACCCACACATCCATGCTGCTTAACTGACCTGTGCTAAGGGTGAGCAACCATGCCAGCAACGACAGCCCGACCACCCCACCAATAATTTTTTTCATCATTCACCTCCTGACTTTATGGGTACAGCTTAATGGGCTTGGCTTAAGCGAAACTTAAAAAACGGTCTAGACTGGTTGATATATATTTCGCACTCATGGAGGAGTAGATATGCGATATCTTCTGGCTGGCTGTTGTTTATTGCTGATTACCCCTTTTTTACACGCGGCGTCAGGCTGCCCTAACTGGTCGGCGTTGCACTTACAACAAGAAATCCAAGCCTTGACTCAACGTATAAAAAACTGGGATCAGGCTTACTTTGTGCATGGACAACAGCCCGTTGACGATGAGCTGTATGATCAAGCTCACGGGCAACTTGCAAGCTGGCAGCTCTGCGCGCAACAAGCCGTTAACGAGCAGTCATTACCCACTCATGACAGTTATCGAGTTTCCCACACTTATCAACAGTCCGGCTTAACTAAACTCAAAGAAAATCAACTGCAACAATGGCTGCATGACAAACAAAACTTGTGGGTGCAACCTAAAATTGACGGGGTTGCCGTGACCCTGGTTTACCAACAGGGTCAGCTGCAACAGGTCATCAGCCGTGGCGATGGGCGTTTTGGACAAGACTGGTTACATCACGCACAACACATAGACGCTATTCCAAAACGTTTACGTACGAACCGAGCAACAGTGCATTTACAGGGCGAGCTTTACCAAAAGCTCAAACAACACCGACAAGCGCAACCAAGCACGCATAGTGCACGCAGCTCAGTAGCTGGCTGGCTAAACCGCCATGAACTGAGCCAGCAACAAGGACAGCAGATTGGGCTTTTTGTCTGGGAATGGCCAGATGGACCAGACAGCATGCCTGAGCGACTAACCGAACTCAGCGCACTCGGCTTTACCGATACACAAGGCTACAGTCATGCAGTTGCCAACTTGGCTGATATAGCACGGTGGCGGCAGCACTGGTATCAAGCAGCGCTACCCTTTGCCAGCGATGGCGTGGTCATTCGTCAGGGTCAACGCCCAGCCGCGCAACTTAAGCATGGCTATCCTCCCAGCTGGGCGGTCGCGTGGAAATACCCGTTAACACATGGGCTAACCCAGATCAAACAGTTTGAATTTACCATTGGCCGCAGCGGTCGTATTACGCCTATCGCTCTAGTGGAACCTGTTGAGCTAGACAACAAAATAATTCGCCGATTAAGTCTTGGCTCAGTCAAGCGCCTACAGGAGTTGGACGTAGGCATCCACGATCATATAAGCGTGCGCTTGTCCGGCCATGCTATTCCCCAGCTAGACCAAGTGGTCTGGCGTAGTCCTGTGCGTAGCCTCGTTGAAGCACCCAATCCAGAGCACTATCACAGCCTCTCTTGTTGGCACACTGATGCGGCTTGCAGCCAACAATTTGTGGCCCGACTCACTTGGCTTTCAGGCAAAAAAGGCTTAGGCATGCGCGGAATAAGTCAGGGCACTTGGAAACAGCTTATCGCCGCCGGAAAAATTAGTCATTTAGTTGATTGGCTAACACTAACTCAGGCTGAGTTAGAGCAAACACCGGGCTTTGCGCAAAAAAAAGCAGCGCATGTAGCACTGCAATTTAACCAAGCACGTCAGCAGCCTTTTGCCACTTGGCTCAGCGCTTTAGGTGTACCTCATGAGTTAACTTTGTTGCCGCACGACAACTGGCAGCTACTTAGTCAGCTCAGCCGCACTGATTGGCAAAAACGCGGCTATTCAGCAATAACCGCGCAAAAAATTATAGATTTCTTTAGCCATCCAGAGCTTCAACGCATTGCTCAACAGCTGCATGAGCAGCACATTGATGGTTTTTGAACAGGATTAATATACGCGGAACTCTTGATGGCAGTTTTCACAGGCTTTTTCCACCAAATCCACGCGGGTGGCCAACACATCTGGATTCAGCGGCTGTTGCACTGTGCTTTGCACTAGTCTTGCGGTAGTGCCTTCTAACTCGCGCGCCAGCTCCATGAAGCGCTCTTTTTCCTGCCACACATCATCACGGGCTGAGCTTTTATCCGCATCAGGGGCTTCTTCAAAATACTGCCAAGGTAAGCGTGAAACTTCATCAAGCTGTGCCGCTTTTTCGACAAAAGCCTGCTCATCAAACTTAATACGCCCGCGCAACATACCGCCCAAATCTTCACTGACGTTGAGCATTTGTTTAAACGCTGCTTTGCGCTTACCTAGGGGCGAATTGGGATCAACACCACCGCACGCGGCTAGAAACATAAAAATGAACAAAAGGACACCGGTTCTTAACACGTTATTACCTCAATTGACGAAAAGCAGTTATTACAAAGCGCAGAGACTAGCAGTATGCGTTAAAAAAATTAACACTCGATGCATTTTACTTGGGAATTTTTCTCAAGCTGGTTATACTCTGTGCGCATTTTAATCAGTGTGAGGGGCGCTGCAGCAGGTTCTCTGTCAGGCTCGCACTGATTTCCCAAGCAGCTCTGCTGCACCTCTGTGACAACGGCGCCCATTCGATTTTAAACGAATGGAGATCTCTATATGAGCGCTACAAACGGTTTTACCGATTATAAAGTTGCTGACATTAGCCTAGCCGATTGGGGCCGCCGCGAAATCATTATCGCCGAATCAGAAATGCCTGCCTTAATGGGCTTGCGCCACAAGTACGCGGGCGAACAGCCACTTAAAGGCGCCAAGATTCTGGGCTGTATCCACATGACCATCCAGACTGCGGTGCTGATTGAAACCCTGATCGCGCTGGGCGCAGAAGTACGCTGGTCCAGCTGTAATATTTTCTCCACCCAAGACCAAGCTGCCGCGGCCATTGCTGCTGCTGGCATTCCGGTGTTTGCGTGGAAAGGCGAAACCGAAGAAGAATACGTTTGGTGCATCGAGCAAACTATCCTCAAAGATGGCCAGCCTTGGGATGCCAATATGGTGCTCGATGACGGCGGTGACCTAACAGCCATCCTGCACGAGCGTTTCCCAGAAGTGTTGGACAATGTTCACGGTGTTACCGAAGAAACCACCACAGGCGTTCACCGTTTGCTGGAAATGCTGAAAAAAGGCACGCTGAAAGTACCTGCTATTAACGTCAACGATTCGGTAACCAAAAGCAAAAACGACAACAAGTACGGTTGCCGTCACAGCCTCAACGACGCCATCAAACGCGGCACTGACCACCTGTTATCCGGCAAACAAGCTCTGGTTATTGGTTACGGTGATGTGGGTAAGGGCTCGGCACAATCACTACGCCAAGAAGGCATGATTGTTAAAGTCACTGAAGTGGATCCCATTTGCGCCATGCAAGCCTGCATGGACGGTTTCGAGGTCGTCTCCCCCTACATTGATGGTGTTAACACCGGCACTGATGCCGGTATCGACACGCAACTTCTTGGCAAAATCGACCTGATTGTGACCACCACCGGTAACGTTAATGTCTGTGATGCGCCTATGCTCAAGGCCCTGAAAAAACGTGCTGTGGTCTGTAACATTGGTCACTTCGATAACGAAATCGATACGGCCTTCATGCGCAAAAACTGGGCATGGGAAGAAGTTAAGCCGCAAGTCCATAAAATTCACCGTACCGGCGCTGGCAGCTTTGACCCACAGAACGATGACTATTTAATTCTGCTCGCCGAGGGTCGCCTAGTGAATCTAGGTAATGCGACCGGTCACCCAAGCCGGATTATGGATGGTTCCTTTGCCAACCAAGTATTGGCGCAAATGCACCTGTTTAAGCGTCAGTTTGCCCAGTTAAGCCCTGAGCAAAAGCCGGCCGCATTAACCGTTGAGGTCTTGCCGAAAAAACTCGACGAAGAAGTAGCCCTAGAGATGGTTAAAGGTTTTGGCGGGCAGATCACCCAACTGACGCCGACGCAGGCCGAGTACATTGGCGTTCCCGTCCAAGGCCCTTACAAGCCTGACACCTATCGCTATTAATTCGAGAACCGCACAAGGGCTCGGCGCAGGATCCGTCTTGCGCCGAGTCCTTGCGCTCAGTGCTCAATCAGGTTTTCTAAAGGATTGAATATGAACAGCCAACGTATTAGTTTTGAGTTTTTCCCCACTAAAACCGATGCCGGTCACGAAAAGCTCCTGCTCACGGCGAAAAAACTCGCCGACTACCAGCCCGGTTTTTTCTCCTGCACATACGGTGCTGGCGGCTCAACCCGCGACCGCACCCTCAACACCGTGCTGCAACTCAACAGTGAAACACAAGTCCCAGCTGCACCACACATGTCCTGTGTGGGTGACAGCAAAACTGATTTGCGTGAACTGTTAAACACCTATAAAGAAGCCGGCATTAAGCGCATTGTTGCGCTACGTGGTGACTTACCCTCGGGTATGGGCATGGCCGAAGGTGAGCTACGCTACGCCAATGAGCTGGTGGAATTTATCCGTCAAGAAACAGGTGACCACTTTTATATCGAAGTGGCTGCCTATCCAGAGATGCATCCGCAAGCACGCAATTTTGAAACCGATTTGCAGAATTTCGTACAAAAAGTCAAAGCTGGCGCCGACAGCGCTATCACGCAATACTTCTTTAATGCGGATTGCTACTTTTATTTTGTTGAAAGAGTGCGTAGACTAGGTGTCGATATCCCAATCGTGCCCGGCATTATGCCAATCACCAACTACACTAAGTTGGCACGCTTCTCGGACGCATGCGGTGCAGAAATTCCACGCTGGATTCGCAAGCAATTAGAAGCTTACGGCGACGATGCAAATAGCATTCAAGCTTTCGGAACAGAAGTCATTACACAGATGTGTGAACAACTTCTAACTGGTGGCGCGCCTGGTTTGCATTTTTATACGCTAAACCAAGCGGAACCAAGCTTAGCGGTTTGGGATAATCTTCAGCTAAGAAAAAACTAAGGACGGCAATACCCTGAGCTGCGCAAATTAATTATGCCCAGCTCAGTTTGGGGCAACGTATATCAATAGCGTGTCTCATAAAATAGCAGGTTCAGTCTAGCCAGTGATAACAACCCAGCGCTTCTTTGCTGCTGTAATCCAACTAGCAAATCTTTTCTTAATCGCTGAAATATCAAATTTTGCATACGGCTGCCGTATAGCTCTTTACCTTGCGCAGGGTAGAGCGGCGAAACGGGGTGTACAACACCGTCGAACATGCTCTTAAATATGCGCCCCAAAGTCGGCGGGTCGCCGGCGGATAGGAAGACTCAATGTCATTTTCTGCCTTAGGTTTATCCCAGGCTTTAGTCAACGCTGTACACGCAGCAGGCTATACAGAACCCACCCCTGTTCAACAACAGGCAATACCAGCAGCTTTGCAAGACAAAGACTTAATGGTTGCCGCACAAACCGGAACGGGTAAAACAGCAAGCTTCGCCTTGCCCATACTGCAAAAACTTTACGCCCAACCCGATACACAACGGGTTCCAACCAAAAGCAAGCAAGTCCGCGTACTGGTGCTTACTCCAACGCGTGAGCTTGCCGCACAAGTGCATGAAAGCTTTAATCTTTACGCGCGTGAGCTACCACTGACGAGTGCTTGTATCTATGGCGGCGTGGGTGCAGCACAACAAATCCGCATTCTGAGCAAAGGTGTCGATGTTCTGGTGGCTTGCCCCGGTCGCTTACTGGACCTGATTGGCCAAAAAGCCGTTGACTTAGCTGAGGTAGACACCCTAGTACTCGATGAAGCTGACCGCATGCTGGATATGGGTTTTATTCATGATGTGAAGAAAATTTTAAAACTGTTGCCACAGCAACGGCAGAACTTGCTCTACTCTGCTACCTTCTCCAATGACATCATCGCGCTAACCAATCGTTTATTGCATAACCCGTTACGCATTGAAGTCACGCCGCCCAACACAACTGTGGAGCGTATCAAGCAGAGCTTTTTCCGCATTACCGCGCCTTACAAGCGTGCGCTGTTAGCCCACCTTATTACTGCCGGCGCATGGGAACAGGTGCTGGTCTTTACGCGTACCAAACATGGCGCTAACCGCCTAGCTGAGTACCTGACTAAAAACGGTCTGCCGGCTGCAGCCATTCATGGCAATAAAAGCCAAAATGCACGCACCAAAGCACTGGAAGAGTTCAAAGGCAATCAAGTCCGTATATTGGTAGCCACTGATATCGCTGCACGCGGGTTAGATATTGATGAGCTTCCCTATGTGGTCAACTATGAATTGCCTACCACCAGTGAAGACTATGTGCACCGCATTGGCCGTACCGGTCGTGCAGGTCGTGCGGGTGAAGCCATTTCATTGGTTGCACCCAGCGAACTACGTCTACTGAAAAGCATTGAGCAGATGACACAGCAGGAGCTTCCAGAAGGCGACTATCTTGGCTTTGATTTGAGCAGTGTAGTCGCTGAAATCAGTCGCAGCTCTGCCAACCAAGCTGATAAGCCTAGGCAGCAACCCAACAAAACCCGTAACCCACGCAACTCACGCGGCCGCAGCAATGAAGAGCAAACTGGAGCAGAAAAACCAGCTGCCAGAACAGCCAGAACCTCTCAGCGCCAAGCAAAACCAGAAGGCAAAGACGCAACACGTCCTAACCCAGCCCGCAGAGCAAATCCTAGACGCGCTGCTGAACCTAAGTTGCCCGCCGACCGTGCGCCTGACGTGTTTTTAGATGATGCCATTGATAATTTCGGTAACCGCGTGGATTACGTCAGTCCGTATCAAAATAAAGATGGCAATAGAACGCGCCAAGGCGCTAACCAAACTAGAGCCGCCAACCCGGGTGCGGCACGAAACACTCGAAGCCAAGCACCTAAGCGCGGCGGCAAACCCAATACAGGCCGTAACCAACCTAGAGGGCGTCGTCAACAAGACTCTGCTTTATTTGTCAGTGCTGATCCAACACCGGCTTATGTTGCAGTAGAGCGTGAACGGGAGCGTGCAGCAACCAATACACCTTTGATTATTCGTAAAGGTGAACGACTTCCCAGTCTTGAACAGCTTGATCAGCTCGACGCGCGCAGCAACTCCAAACGTGAGCGTCCAGCGTTGCTTAGCAAGTCTTAAGCGAGACAAATGCGGGTTCATTGAGCCCGCATTGTTTAATTTAAAAAAGGGCTTGGATCACTGGTTAGAAAATGCCGGCATCAATGCCCACAGCAATGGTTTTACCCAGCTCCTCACAGGACTGGATAAAATCATCTCGCCAGACACCGCGACACAGCAAGGGGGCTTGTGCTTGTTTCCAGCGCAAACCGGTCAAGATACTCTCGATAGCTTTTTGCGTTCCTGTGCCGTCATGCCCAGCGCGTATCACTACAGCACAAGGCAGTCCCTGCTTTTGCTCCAGTACGGGATAATAAATGCGATCGAAGAAATCTTTCAGCGCACCACTCATGTAGCCCAGGTTTTCTGGGGTAAACAAAATAACCCCATCAGCACTGAGTACATCCTGTGCGGTAGTGCTGAGGGCAGCCTGGCGTCTGACAATTAGCTGATTTACCTGAGCTTCACGTGCACCTGTGCAAATAGCTTTTACCATCAAATCGGTATTTCCCGATGGCGTGTGCGCTACTATCAATAGGCTTTTACTGGTCATATCTCCCCCCACAAACTTCAACACAACCAATAAGTTACGCCAGTTTTTTAGACCTGTAATGCCCTACTTTATACTAGTAACCTGAAGTGCTCTTTTTTAGCGCTGCACTTGGCTGTCTAAATACTCTTGCCAAGCCTCATCATCTAACGAGCCCAGGTCGCGTTGTGCTTGCGTAATCCACTCAAAAGCACGTTGATTCAGCTCGGCAATCGCACGCGAACCTGTACCCTCTGCATACAAGGCTGGTCCAATGACTACATCAATGGTACCTGGGATTTTATGCCAGCCTGCTTTGGGCCAGAAATGACCCGCATTATGCGCGATAGGTAAAACCGGTAACTGCGCATTAACAGCCAATGACGCACCGCCGCGGGAAAATTTACCCATTTTACCGGGCGCGACGCGCGTTCCTTCAGGAAATATCATTATCCAGTTACCCTGTTTTAGGCGCTCATGGCCTTGTTGGGCCAGCTGTTTCAATGCTTGTTTGGGTTGTGAGCGGTCCAAAGCAATAGGTCTTACCATAGCTAAGGTCCAGCCAAACACAGGAATTCTTAGCAGCTCACGCTTAAGTACTTGGCTTAATGGATAGAAATGCGAGGAGATAAAAAACGTTTCCCAGGCACTCTGGTGTTTAGCCAAAATAACACAGGGCTGCTGCGGAATATTTTCAGTTCCTGTTACGCGGTACTTAATGCCAAGAATATGTTTAGCCAACCAAATAGTGGTGCGACCCCAGGCAACCGCGATCAATCGGTAACGTAGCTTATAAGGGAAAAACAGCCCAAATAAAACGGACGGAATACACCAAACCAGCGTGACCAGAGCGAGAACACTATAAAACAAGAAATTTCTAAAAACCTGAAACATCACCATTAAAAATGCCTTATTGCGTATTTTTGAGCAAGCTTTCTACTGCTTCTGCTAAATTTTGAAAAACCAAAGTTCCTTCTGGTAACTGTTGCTGCGCCGTTTGCGCACCCTTGCCTGTCTTTACCAGTACCGGCACGGCTTGCACACTCATCGCTGCCTGTAAGTCACGTAAACTGTCGCCGACAAACCAAGCCCCTGTTAGCGGTTGCTGGTAATGCTGGCTGATTTGTTCTAATAAGCCTGCCTTTGGTTTGCGGCACTGGCAATCATCCTCAGGACCGTGCGGGCAGTAGGCGATAAAGCCAATTTTCGCGTGGTGTTCTGCCAGCAAAGCACGCAGTTTATCGTGCATGGCATCCAGTGTTGCGCTGTCATAATACCCTCGCGCTAAGCCAGACTGATTCGTAGCTACAGCTACTGTCCAGCCTGAGTTATACAAACGCGCAATCGCCTCAATGGAGCCGTCGATCGGAATCCATTCGGCTGGGGTTTTTATATAATCATCCGAATCATGATTAATGACACCATCTCGGTCAAGAATAATAAGCTTCATCTACGCACTGCCGCTTTACCTAAAAACATTGCGGCATTGTACAGGATTGCAAAAGCCGTGAGCACGATTATGCTCACACCTCGCGCGCAGCACTGCAGCCAGGATTATATGGGCACATCATCTATATACACGCAGGCCAAAAGGTTGCTAAGGAGCCTCTGAATAACGTTACCGAGGACGCTAACACAAGGCGAAAACGTACGAAAAAGCGCAGTTTACACATAGTAAATGAGCATTTTATTCGCTTCGCTCCCCTTCGGGCCGTGCTAAAGCACGTTCAATCTAAAGATTGTGAGTACGTTTTTAACGCGGTGGTAGCTACGCAGGTAGTTATTCAGAGGCTTCCTAAGTAATACTCAGCCGCTTTCGCTAAGATAGAACCACTTTCATCATCACTAACAGGTACAACCATGCAGTCGTCGTTCTCTTTACGACTTTCATTACGCCGCTTGTGGGCGCTGGAGAAATTTGGTCCAGGGCTACGATTTTTTATTGCCCTGAGCCTATGCACGCTTTGGGTGTGGTACAGCGAGCGGATAGACTGGCTAATTCCACTGTATCTAGGTGTGATCGGTTGCGCACTGGCAGAAACCGATGATAGCTGGCAGGGACGCTTAGTGGCGGCCGGGGTCACCCTAGTGTGCTTTTCCTTGGTGGCCACTGCAGTAGAAGCATTGCACCCTTATACGCCTTGGTTGTCACTGTTTATGGTCGTTGCCACGATAGTGTTGATCGTGCTGGGCAGTGCCGGTACGCGCTTTGCTTCTATTTCCTATGCCACGCTCATTTTTTCTATTTACACCATGATCGGCCTTGAGCACCAAAGTCAGGATGACGTCCAGTTTTGGCAATACGCGCCGGTATTGCTCAGCGGTGCGTTCATCTATGGAACACTTTCCGTGCTCTGGTATGCTCTGTTTGCACAACAGCCTTTGCAGCATAGTTTGGCGCGTTTATTCCGCGCGCAATGTGATTATTTAAAAGCCAAGTCCGCACTCTTTGAGCCTTTGCGTAATTTAGATGTAGAGGCACACCGATTGGAAATTGCTCAGCAAAATGCGCACGTGGTAGAAGCCTTAAACGACACTAAAAACATTATTCTACATCGCGTTAGCGGTAGCCGTACCAGCGCCAAAACACGTCGTTACTTAAAGCTGTATTTTCTGGCGCAGGATATTCACGAACGCGCCAGCTCATCACATTCGCCCTATCAAAAGCTCACGGAAGCCTTTTTTCACAGCGATGTGTTGTTTCGTTGTTTGCGCTTAATTCGTCAGCAGGGTGATGCCTGTAAAGCATTAGCCAAAGCCATTGAGCTGCGCCAATCCTTTGATTACGGCGCTGGGCATACACAAGCGCTGGAAGATTTGCAGGCTTCAATTGCTTATTTACATCAGCAGCAAAACCCAGAGTGGCGCGAGTTACTGCGTTCATTGCGCGCATTGGCACACAACCTCGCCACACTGGATCAATTACTGCGCGAAGCAGCCAACCCTGATGCCCTAGCCATGAATCAAGACACGGCTATTTTTGACCGTGAACCGAAAAATATTAGCGAAGCCTGGGAACGTATCAGCCAAAATATCAGCTTGGAGTCGTCAGTATTTCGCCATGCATTACGCATGGGTGTGGCCGTAGCCGCGGGTTTGGCGATTATGCATTGGTTGGCGCCCCAGCAAGGCTACTGGATTCTAATGACCACAGTGTTTGTTTGCCGACCCCACTACGGCGCAACCCGCAAACGCTTGGTACAGCGCATCATGGGTACCGTTCTAGGTTTAGCCTTAAGTTGGATGCTGTTTCAGTTAGCGCCCATTTTGTGGATACAAGCACTGTTTGCCATCGCCGCAGGTGTTGCGTATTTTGCTACGCGTAACAGTCAGTTCACCGTTTCGACTGCTTTTATGACGCTGATGATGCTGATTTGTTTTAACCAGATCGGTCATGGTTACGATCTGTTTTTGCCACGCTTTCTGGATACCATCGCGGGCAGTGTGATTGCCGGCTTAGCCGTGTTTCTAATTCTACCCGACTGGCAAGGTCGCAAATTGCATAAGGCTCTGGCACGCACACTTAAGGCCAACAGCCAGTATCTACGCCATATCATGCTGGAATATAGTCAGGGTAAAACAGACGACATGCAGTACCGTATCGCCCGCCGTGATGCGCACAATGCTGATGCCGCGTTAACCGGCAGCCTGTCCAATATGCTAAAAGAACCGGGGCATTTCCGTCGGCAAAGTGATCTAGGATTTCGTTTTTTGCTGCTATCACATACTTTGCTGGGTTATATTTCTGCGCTAGGTGCGCACCGCGAAACGCTTGCTGATACACCCAACTACCCATCACTTAACCGTGAGGCGCAGCTACTGGCTGACAGCCTGACTCAACTCGCTACACAGCTGGATACGCTGCAAAACATTGGTACACAGCCTGAGGCTGAGCAACAGCAGTGTTATCGTTTACGTGATATGCCCGAAGAGACCGATGATACGCTGCGCTTACTACAAACCCAGCTACTGCTCATCAGCCAACAATTAGGACCTCTGCGTAGCCTAGCTGAGGAAGTTATCCGCAGTTACAGCAAACAGGGTGCAGCCAAAGCCTAACAAGCAGGCTTCATGCGCTACTGTTTCATTCAGGTTTTTTGTTACGTAACGGCGTCAGCAACTCACTGAGGCCGTTATGATCGATTTCTTGCATCAGCGCCAGTAACTGGCCTAAGTTGCCGGCCGGAAATCCCTTGCGGGCGAACCAGTTCAGGTAATCACCGGGCAAGTCTGCAATCAACCGACCTCGGTATTTGCCAAAGGGCATTTTTACGGTGACTAGGCGTTGCAAATGTTCATGCTGCATAGGATTGTCTGGCACTCAGATGGAAGAATTTTATGGATTATCGCTAGGCTGGATAGACTTGCAAAGCTGTAGTGGAATATCTGTTAAAATTGTCAATTAAAACGTATTTAAAGGAGTTCAAATGATTATCAAAGCTTTGCGAAATGGCTTAGGACAACTCATTATTTTTGCTGACTGGTTAACCCGTCCTAAAGCGCTAAAACGCACGGCTGAACAGCAAGCCGCAGTGGATGCACAGGCTACTCAGTTGGCGTTGTATCAGTTTCGTGCCTGCCCATTCTGCGTCAAGGTGCGCCGTGCTATGCACGCCTTAAACTTAAATATTGAATGCCGTGACGCTCTTAATAATAGCCAGTTCCGCCAAGAGTTGCTTGAGCAGGGCGGTCAGGTCAAGGTACCGTGCTTACGCATTGAAGAAGCAGGTGAGGTGCGCTGGATGTATGAGTCCAATGATATTATTCAGTACCTACAAGAACGTTTTGCACCAACCAGCGCGGAATAATAACCACCCTACCAGCGCTCAGAAGCTGGGCTCACACAGCGGAGGTTCACTTCTTGTGGGAGCGCAGCTTGTGGGAGCGCAACTCTTGCGCGAACGAGCCCAAACCCAAACACCGCACCTGCCTTAACATCCATCGCCCAGAAGCCAGGCTCACACAGAGACTATTATCGGCTTTGCGCGAAAGACCCCGTACTTTTAGTGCGGGGATGGATAGCGCGCAAAGTACAGCTTTCCCTTGGTTTAATATGCGGCACTGGTATTATATACAGTATGGCTAAACACACAAAAACGCTCAAAGTTCGAGTGAAAGACAAGCACGTTCCACTGCTCAATACTATGGCGCGGTCAGTGAACTTTGTCTGGAACTTCGTCAATGCGTTAAGCCATCGCTCAATCAAAGAGCGCGGTGTGTTTCTATCCGCTTACGATATGCACCCCTATACGAAAGGTGCAGGCAAGGAACTGGGTTTGCACAGCCAAACCTTGCAGTGCATTGCAGGTGAGTACGTGACTCGCCGCAAACAGTTTAACAAGACTAGGCTGAACTGGCGCAAGTCAGGCGGTGCACGCCGGTCACTGGGTTGGATTCCGGTGAATAGCGGTGCAGCACAGTGGAAAAATGGACAGCTCTATCACAACGGCCAGTATTTTGGCGTGTGGGACAGCTACGGCTTGAACCAATACAAGTTTCGCTCTGCCAGTTTTAGCGAAGATGCCCGTGGCCGCTGGTACTTCAATGTGGTGGTTGAAGTTGATGTAGTGATGCCCAAGGGACAAGACTGTATCGGTATTGATCTTGGCTTAACCGACACAGCCACCTGCTCGGACGGCACAAAGCTGGAGGCGGGTCGCTTCTATCGCGGTCTTGAGGAAAAATTAGCCATAGCACAACGGGCTAGAAATAAAACTCAAGTCAAAACCATTCACGCCAAGATTGCTAACCGTAGAAAAGATACGCTGCACAAGTTCAGTCGCACGTTGGTCAACCGCTGCGGTGAAATCTATGTGGGCAATGTCAGTAGTTTAAAACTCGTTAAAACCAAGATGGCCAAGTCAGTGTTGGACGCTGGCTGGGGTCAATTAAAAACAATGCTGAAGTATAAAAGCGATCACGCTGGCATTGTTTTTAAGGAAGTGAACGAGGCATACACCACCCAAACCTGTAGCTGTTGTGGCGCACTGCCCGATAGCAGGCCGAGAGGTATCGCAGGGCTTGGAATAAGAGAATGGACGTGCAGTGCGTGTGGTGTCACGCACAGCGACCGCGATGTAAACGCGGCCAAGAACATTCTCGCGGTCGGGCATGGCCGTCTAGCTGTAGGAATCCACTTGCTTTAGCTGGGGGAGGATGTCAATTAACTGCTTTATCTATACCCACAGTTGCCACCTCGGCCAGCCAATGGATTTGCTCTGGGGTAATAATATAAGGTGGGATAAAGTACACCACATTGCCTAACGGCCGTAAGAGGGCGCCCTGCTCTAACGCATGCTCGTACACACGCAAGCCGCGGCGTTCCTGCCATGGGAAGGGCTTTTTGCTGGCCTTGTCCTGCACCATTTCAATTGCCAGCACCATGCCCGTTTGCCGCACTTCGGCCACATGCGGATGATCCACCAAGTGCGCCGTTGCCTTGCCCATTTCTTGCGCCAGCAGTTGGTTGCGCACAATCACATCATCTTCAGCAAAAATATCCAAACTGGCTAAAGCCGCCGCACAGGCCAACGGATTGGCTGTATAGGTATGTGAATGCAAAAACGCTTTCATACTGGCGTAGTCAGCATAAAAAGCCTGATACACCTGCTCGGTGGTCAGCACAGCCGCCAAAGGCAGATAACCACCCGTTAACGCCTTGGAAAGCACCATAAAATCCGGTGTTATCTGTGCTTGTTCACAGGCAAACATGCTGCCGGTACGGCCAAAACCCATAGCAATTTCATCCACAATCAGGTGCACACCAAACTCATCGCAAGCTTGGCGTAGCAGACTTAGATACACCGGGTGATACATACGCATCCCCCCAGCACCCTGCACCAGCGGTTCGACAATAACTGCGGCCAGCTCATGATGATGCTGTTCCAACGTCTGCTGCATATGAGCGAACATCTGTATCGAATAGTCTTCCCACGACTGTCCATGTTCGCGGTAATAACAATCAGGGCTCGGCACTTTAATGCAATCCATCAACAGCGCTTCATAGGTTTGGGTATAAAGCGCCACATCACTAACCGCCATAGTGCCTAGGGTCTCACCGTGATAGCCATTGCTGATGGTGGCAAAGCGTTTCTTTTGCGGCTGGCCTATATTGCGCCAATAATGGTGGCTCATTTTAAGTGCCACTTCGATGCCCGCCGAGCCATTATCCGCATAAAACACACGCGCCAGCCCCTTAGGGCACAGCTGCAACAAACGCTCTGACAACTCCACCACCGGCGCATGGGTAAAGCCGGCCAGCATCACGTGTTCAAGTTGATCAACCTGCTGTTTAATCCTCTCATTAATCCGTGGATTACAGTGGCCGAAAATGTTGGTCCACCAAGAGCTCACCGCATCCAAATAACGCTTGCCGCAATAGTCTTCCAACCAAATCCCATCCCCACGCCGAATAGGAATCAGAGGCATGCTTTCGTGATCTTTCATTTGCGTGCATGGATGCCAAACCGCTGCGAGGTCACGCCGCATCCAATGGGAATTACTGGGCAAGAGAATCTCCTTGTTAATTGTTGTTCTTGGCGAAATTTTATGTAGTTGAATAACTGGGGTTGAGTTAGTGCGTGCCTAAACTCACGCCCTGACCACGAGGATCACTGGCGGCAGCACTATGACCGCTTTGCTTATCCCAATAGAGCACCTGCTGATTGCCATAGTTGCGCGTTAGCTCTTTGACAGCATGACCCAGCTTACGCAAGGCGGTTTGAGTTTGCACATCGAGCGCGCCCGGCTCAAAACCGAGCTCATCAGGCACATATTGATGATGAATGCGTGGCGCTGCAACCCACTCAGCCGGTGATTTGCCTTCAAGATGCGCCAAAATGGCCAATAGGTTCATGCTCGGAATCCGGCTGCCTCCCGGCGTACCGAAGGCCGCAAAACTGTTTGGACCTTCGATAAAGCTTGGACTCATCGACGACAACGGACGTTTATTTGCAGCAATCTGGTTGGCTTCGCTGGCAATCAAACCATAGACATTGCTGCCCGACAGGTCTGCAGCAAAGTCATCCATTTCATCATTGAGCAAAATACCCGTACCCGGCACAGTAAACGCTGCGCCAAACATCATATTCAACGATAAGGTTGCTGCCACTGCATTTCCCTGACGGTCAATAACAGCAAAGTGCGTGGTCTGATCACCCTCATGAATAAATGGCGCGGCGGTAAGCTCACTGCTGGGCGTGGCTTGCTGCGTCTGGATACTCGCGGCCAATGCAGAGATATGTTCGCCGGACAGCAAGCGATCTACAGGGTTATCCACAAAATCAGGATCACCCAGCAAACCACGATCACGGTATGCCCGACGCAGAGTTTCAACGATTAAATGAATGCGCTGCACAGGAGCGACTTGCTGCCAAGGCAGTTGCTGCAAGATAAGCAGACTTTGCGCCAAAGTAATACCGCCTGCAGAAGGGGGTGGCGCACTGATAAGCTGACGCTCGTCCGCCAACAAGACCTGTAACGGTGTGCGCCATTGAATCTGATAGTCAGCTAGGTCTTGCATGCTCCATATACCACCAGCCTGCTGTACGGCTTGCACCATCAGTTCGGCAAGCCTGCCGTGGTAAAAACTCTGTCCCCCATGCTCGGCAAGCTGCTTAATCGTCCCTGCCAAGTCTAGCTGTGCCAGATGCCAACCCAACTCCGGCAGTTGGCCATGCTGTAAAAAAATAGCACTGGACTCAACATCCTGCTGCAACGCTGATAAACGCCAACCGGCACGCTCAAGATACAACTCGTCCACAGCAAAACCCTGCTCTGCCAGCTGTATAGCAGACTGTAGGTTTTCGCGTAAAGGTCGCTGGGCATATTCGTTTAAAGCATCCAACGCTGCTGGAATTCCGGGAATAGCCGCTGCCAAAGCACCATCAAGACTTAATCTGGGCTGCACCTGACCATCGCGCATATACAAGTCTTTGTGCGCAGCACTGGGTGCAGTTTCACGCGCATCTAAGAATAAATAGGTGGGGCTTGGCTGGCTGTTAAGACGGATAAGGTAAAACCCTCCGCCACCCAAGCCCGATCCATAGGGCTCAACCACTGCCAGTGCTGCAGTGACAGCTATGGCGGCATCAATAGCATTGCCGCCTTGCTGCAGGGCTTCAATACCAGCTATGCTGGCTAAAGGGTGTGCCGTGCTAACAAATCCCTGTTCAGGTAGCAGCTGAGCATGAGCTACTACCGAGCACAGAACTAGAGCATATAGAAAACTAAATCGTAAACAGCGCACTACAATTTAAGCTACGCCACTGATGATTTTATATTTCTCCATCAGCTCTTCTTTGCTTTCAATATGATTAGGATCGACAGGGATGCAATCTACAGGACAAACCTCAACACACTGCGGCTCATCGTAGTGGCCCACACACTCAGTGCAAAGATTGGGATCAATCTCATAAATCTCTTCACCCTGAGAAATAGCACTGTTTGGGCACTCAGGTTCACATACATCGCAGTTAATGCAATCATCAGTGATTATTAAAGCCATTGTCTAACTCCTCAAAAACTCAAACTATATAAAACAATAAACGAAACAAGATTGCACCCCTCTAGGCTTGGCAGTCTTGTTTTAGATCATTTTTTAAAGCGCTGCTGCAGCGCTTGAGACACCATAGGATGCACGAATTCAGTGATATCGCCATCTAATGCGGCAATTTCACGCACCAAAGTGGAGGAAATAAAAGAGTATTTTTCAGAGGGCGTTAAGAAGATGCTTTCCACATCGGGAGCCAACTTACGATTCATATTGGCCAGCTGGAATTCATATTCAAAATCAGATACTGCACGCAACCCACGCATCAAAATATTCGCGTCAACTTCTTTGACAAAGTGCGCCAACAGATTGTTAAAGCCATACACCTTAACGTTGGCTAGGTGCTCAGTCACCCCCTGCGCTAACTCAACGCGTTCTTGCAAACTGAATAACGGTTGTTTTTTCGGGTTAGCGGCTACTGCAATGATCACTTCATCAAAAATGCGCGCAGCACGCTCGACTAAATCAGTATGCCCACGGGTAATGGGATCAAAGGTTCCCGGATAAAGCACGCGATTCATTTGGCGTATCCTATGCATGCGGTAAAGGTGTTGGATTTTAGCGCATCACAGAGGCTAGAGCAAAAACTTAAACATTTTACTCCTAACCTTACTGTCTCAGAGGCTGTACAACCAAAAACAGGCAGCTAATAAGTCGATAATTAAGCAGTCACGCTTATAAAACGTCTAAACTCACTTCCCGCAGCTCCACGTATAAAGCATCTATATCACGCCAACTGATTCGAAACTGATTACGTTTTTTAGGTTTCCACTTGCCTTTTAACAGCTTCATATTGACGCCTGGGTCATAGTAAACAGTGCTTAAGTACAGCGCATGCAAGAACAGTTTTAGGTTTGTGCCCTTCCCTAATACCACCTTTGGTCCGTACTGATATTTTGGTGGGGTTTCTCGAATAGCACTATAAGCCACGAAGCAAGTGTTGGTATGTTTCTTTTTCCAGTGGAAAATAAGCTTATCGAACTTCCAGCCTGCTACAAGCACACCGTCATCATCGCGTAGCATTAAGCCGCCGTCTGGCTCAAGGATTTCACCACTATCTGGGTCATAGCCTTCAAAGCGCATAGTTAATGCTGTCTTCTTATTCTTCTGGCCAACATTGTGGCGACTGGCAAAATCCATTCGCTCTGGCTCAATTCTTGTGCCATAGGCTCGTAAAAAAACCTCAAGATCATCTAGGTAAGTGCCAACGTTTGGCTCCGGCGTCATTAATGTCACTGCACCAGCTGAGTGACTCTTTAGCTCCCAATCAATAAAGTCAGGATCTGATGAACCATTTGGTGTAATCCCAAACTGAGCTTCCAGCGTATAACCCGCACCATTTTGCGCTTTATAAGTGATTAACTCACCGTCAGAATTAAGACGACACGATTCAATAGGACCTTGAAGGAAGATTTCTTTTAGCTTTCTCAGCAGTTTTTCTTCACTGGATTCTTGCGTTGCTGAATACTCATAAAAAACAGGAGCGACTAGTCGCGCATTACCACTTTCAACAATCGCTTTAAGCTCATCATGTAATGCACCATCCCAGGCACTGCAGTGCGCCCAAACCTTCTGCTCATCTACACCAAGAACCAAATAACGCTTGGTATTAAGACGCGCAACTCGCTCTTGCGCTGTTGGCGGTTGCATCAGGTGGCTGGGCGCAATGCCCTTTTTTCGACTGCAGCCACTAAGAAATCCAGACAATCGTGTTTCGGGATATTTAGGGTAAAGAATGATTTGAGCATTAGGAGCTAAATCTGTCTCACCTTTAAGATCAATCCAGTACAAATCAAGCGGAGCTTTAAATATAGCGCCCTTGCTGCTCATCCCCGCTGAATAAACGTCACCAGATGGAATAGCACGAATCACTTCAAAGTCTGCACCCAAATAAATTTGCTGTTTCGAGTTGTCATTATTAGCCAAAGGCTTAATAAAAATCCGCTTAGCACCATGGTGTTTCAGTTGTTCGACAAGTATTTGAAATTCGCTCAAGTGACCTCCTTATGCCATACCTACTTTTTACTCTTCCAGCATACCAATCATCACTATTTTATAAAAATACTACAGCCAGACACCGTATGTCAGATAACAACCTTTTTTTTGCATAAATAAAAAAATTATTTATACTGTATATAAACACAGCATTATTGCTATAGAGGAACGATTGTGTGATCATTCGTCACACAAAATACCCAGAGGAAAAATCATGAACCAGCTTGAATTAGACTGCCGCCAAATCTCGCTTGATGGACCAACAGATCTTGAAGTCATTTCAAAGCTTTTGGGGATTTATGACCAAAAATTTTTAGCCGAACACCTTAACCAAATTCCTAATAATAACTGGACGAGAGAGACTATTAATCGCTGGGTTAAAGGCAAAGCAACACCCAAACTTAGCAAAATCGAATACGACCACCTAATGGCACTATTACCTAAACCTGTGGTGACACCTGACAACTACGATTTTAAATTTATCGACCTTTTCGCCGGTATTGGTGGAATCCGCAAAGGCTTTGAAGAGCAAGGTGGCTTATGCGTGTTTACTAGCGAATGGAATAAATTTGCAACACGTACCTATAAAGCTAACTTTGCCTGCGATGCATCTTTTCATACCTTCAATGAAGATATTCGTGATGTAACCCTAAGCGCCGATCCCTCAGTATCAGAACAAGAAGCATACAATCATATCAATCGTGTAATTGCGGACCACGATGTGCTGCTGGCTGGCTTCCCATGCCAGCCATTTTCACTTGCTGGTGTGTCCAAGAAAAACTCCCTAGGTGTTAAGCACGGTTTTGAGTGTGATACCCAAGGAACTCTTTTCTTCGATGTCGCACGAATTATCGCTGCAAAACGCCCCGCCGCCTTTGTTCTTGAAAACGTGAAAAACTTAAAGAGCCATGATCGTGGAAAAACTTTTAGAACCATCATGAAAACGCTTGATGAATTGGGTTACTGGATTTCTGATGCCGATCATACTGACGCTAAAGACCCGAAAATCATTAACGGCTCTAACTGGGTACCACAGAATAGAGAGCGTATTATTTTAGTGGGCTTTCGTAGAGATTTAAACGTGCACGAAGGTTTCAGTTTGAAAGACTTACCGATTCCTGAGAGCACACCGACACTTGGCAATATTTTAGAGCCTTGGGTTGATGACAAATATATCCTGACACCTAAGCTGTGGGAGTACTTGTTTAATTATGCTAAGAAACACCAAGCAAAAGGAAATGGCTTTGGTTTTGGCTTAGTAGGGCCTAATGATAGAACTCGAACACTATCAGCCCGCTATTACAAAGATGGCTCAGAGATCCTTATTGACCGCGGCTGGGACTTTAGTAAAGCTATTACAGACGAGACCAATCTACTTAATCGTCCACGCCGTTTAACGCCATTGGAGTGCGCTCGCTTGATGGGTTTCAGTTCTCCAAAAGGTAATGAGTTTAAAATACCTGTTTCAGATACCCAAGCGTATAAACAGTTTGGCAACTCCGTTGTTGCCCCTTTATTTGCCGCAATAGCTAAACATATGAAGCCGTTTATTATGGCAGCTATAGCAGCTAGAAGTAGCAAACACGCCGCTTAGTCTCTCCCATTGCACGACATATTTCATAGCTGACAGAGTGTGTATCACATTGCTCAACAGTCTCACATAAAAATGGCCGGCCATATTGGCCAGCCATAAAATCCTATGCTTCACCTATTCCTTTTGGCTCCAGCACAGGCATGCCCTACTGTTAAAATCGTTTTAGAAGCCGATAACCTTGCGGTTAGCTTCTAACAATCTGGCACCCATTTCTGCAGGGTTTGCTGGCTTGATACCATCGCGCAAGTCTTCTGCCTTATTGCCTGTATTGGGCAGGTAAAGTGCACACACTGATGCTGTTGCGCCTTTCTTAAGCGCGCCATCTAGCAGCTGTGCTGGTGTCACATTATTTGGCTTAAGTGTTTCACCCTCCGCACCCTTTAAAGCGATATCACCCGCCTTGTCGCAAAGTAAAATATCTACCTGCGCACCTTGTTCTTGCATTTGGTTGGCTAAGACCATCGCCATACCTTGGGCCATGGTGCTGGCTGAGGTAAGGGAAACAGTAACCTGTTGTTTTTCCGTCGCTATGCTGTAACTACTGATGGCGGCTAAAACTAGTGCAACGAATGTTTTTTTCATCTTGGCTCTCCAATAAAACATAATTCATTATATGGAGAGATAGATTAAACAAATATGAAGCGAATACGAATGCGCCTTAACAGCGCACTCATATTGCTAGATGGGAGCAGGACTAATAAGCCGCTGCTTGATGGATAACGCCACTGTAGTTCTCTGGCTCAATCAAGGCTCGATGCAGGGCGATAATGGCCGCATCGTAATCACTTTCTTGTACCACTATCTGCATTTCTACTTGGCGAATGGTTTGCTGCAATGCCTGAATGCTGATACCCGCATCGGCCAATGCTGTCGCGGTTTTCGCCAGAATGCCTTTGATTTTCATGTTTGAGCCAATGGCTGAAACAATCGCTACATTATGTACCGTTACTTCGGCGCTGGAGTAATGCTCTTCAATCAAGCGCGCCGCACGATTAATAATCTTGCGTGAGCCTGCACAGTAATAGGTAATGCTGTTGGCATCGCGTGATTTATTCACCACATAGAGCTTGAGTTGCTTGATGATATTGGTGATTTCGGTGTCGTAGTTCATATCGCCCAGCATTTCTTGGTCGAACACTTCAATACCAAATACATCTTTACGGCCCGCAATAATTTCTACGCGCGGTGTTTCGCTGGCATAGTCTTGGCAAATCAGAGTTCCGGTGTGCTCAGGCTCAAAAGCGTTTTTAATACGCAGCTCAACACCGGCGCGGCGCAAGGTTTTACCGGCACGAGGATGAATTGCCTCCATGCCTAGATTGGATAACTGATCCGCTACATCGTAGTTGGTCATACCAATAGTTACCACCTTATCAGCGCCAACCAAATTAGGGTCAGCCGTACTCAGGTGAAACTCTTTATGAATAATGGCTTCTTTGGCGCCAGTTGCGGCGGCAATCTGAGCAAAGGTGATCTCGGTATAACCGCGATCAAAGGTGTTCATCAGACCTTCAGTGCAGTGAGTGTAGCCAGGCGCAATCACCAGCTCTTTACTGAAATCGATACCCTGAAAATGGTGCGCTATCATTTCAGCAAATGGCAGTGGTGTCGTCGCTTGCCAACCCGTCAGGTCAACATAGCGCGCATTGATACCTTTTAACTTCAAAGCCAATACCGTATTAAAAGCACTATGAGCCTCACCCAGCGAGGCAAGCATCTCACGTACTTTAATAAGGTGCTCGGTGAGCTGGAAATGCCCGTAGTTACACAGCTGGTGCAGGCTGTGCATCACTTCAGCACAGTCATCAATACGGCTATTAATAAACTGATTAGCTTGGTCCAACGCATGGGCGCTGTCGGGGAAGATTTCAGCATTTTTAGCTAGCATGGCCGCGCGTACCACCTCTAAAGGTTCTTGCCATGCTTGTTCGCCACTGGCTTCGGCAAAACGTTGGTAGACGCCGGGCTCACCGGTTTTTTTGTGCTCCAGCAGCTGGTTGGTCATGCCACTGTATGCGGAGACCACAAAAATACGCTGATACAAGCCGTGCTCTGGATGTTGGGTTAAAAAAATATTGTTTAACACGTCCGCAAAACTGCTCATGGACGTGCCGCCAATTTTTTCTACTGTATGCATGAGGTATGAGCCTATAAATAAAGGGTAACTGTAAGCTCGAAGACAGCGGCTTCAAGTAAAATCGCCTGATTATCAGCGATGCCGCAAAACTGTGCAATTATCTTGGTGCTTTATGCTGCAATAACGTAATCATAGCTATATGCGCGGACAGCACGCCCGCGCTTGGTAAACGCTTAGCCTTCCAGTGGATAAACACCGTCTTTATCATGCACTTCTTTGCCACTAAGCGGTGGGTTGAAGACGCACGCCATTTTCATTTCACTAAAGCCGCGCAACAGGTGCTCATCGTGTTTATCTAAAATATACAGCGTGCCAGGTTTGATTGGATATACCTTGCCGTCAGCTAAGGTTTGAATTTCACCTTCGCCACTAATGCAGTACACGGACTCCAAATGGTTTTTGTACCAGATATGGGTTTCAGTGTTGGCATAAATAGTGGTGATGTGGAAAGAAAAACCCATGTTGTCATCTTTGAGCAACATGCGGGTGCTTTCCCAGTTTTGCGCAACTACACGGCGTTCGCTATTTTCACATTCGGCCAGAGTACGGACGATCATGGTTAAATTCCTTATTGGTATATGTTTAATGAATTACTCAGCGCTAACCAAAAAAAGATTAGCGCTGCATTAGTCGATCTATGTTTAGGAGGCTTTGTTAACTTGCTTGTCTGCAAAGGTGTCTGCAAAAGCGCGATCAAGAATATCCATGGCCTGATCAATCTGCTCTTCGCTAATAATCAGTGGGCATAAGCACTTAACCACCTGGCTGTAGGCACCACTGGTCTCAATGACCAAGCCGTTTTCAAACGAAAACTCACACACCTGTGCCGCCGATTCGCCATCAGGACAGTTAATACCCAGCATCATGCCACGTCCTTTTACAAACAGTTTATGCGCTGAATAACGCTTAGCGATTTGCTCCATACGGGCACGGATACGATCACCTTTGCGTTGTACGCTTTGCGCAAACTCATCGGTTTGCCAAAACTGCTCAAACGCTGCAGCGGCAGTAACAAACGCATGGTTGTTACCACGGAAAGTACCGTTATGTTCGCCCGGCTTCCATTGATCAAGCTCTGGGCGTAATAACACCACCGCAAAGGGTAGACCATAACCGCTTAAGGATTTAGACAGGGTGATCATGTCTGGCTTAATGCCCATGTTTTCAAAGCTAAAGAAGCTACCGGTACGACCACAACCGGCTTGGATATCGTCCACAATCAGCAACATTTCATGCTTGCGACACAGTTTTTCTAGTCCGCGTAACCACTGGGCTGAAGCACAGTTTAAACCGCCTTCGCCCTGCACAACCTCTACAATAACTGCAGCAGGTTTGTCGACACCACTACTGGGGTCTTCCAGTAGCTTTTCCATCATAGCTATAGTGCTGACGTCCTTACCAAAATAGTTGGCATAAGGCATGCGGCTGACATCATTCAGGTTCACACCTGCACCACCACGGTGGTGTTCATTACCTGTGGTGGCTAAAGCACCCAAAGAGACACCGTGAAAACCATTGGTAAAGCTAATAATGTTATTCCGTCCTGTCACCTTACGCGCCAGCTTTAAAGCTGCTTCAACGGCGTTGGTACCGGTAGGGCCAGTAAACTGCACGAGGTATTCCTGCATGCCGCGTGGCTTTAAAATAATGCGGTTAAAGGTTTCGAGGAAACGCTGTTTGGCTAATGAGTACATATCCAAGCCATGGGTTAAACCATCGCTTTCAATGTAATCCAACAACGCCTGTTTCAATACAGGATGGTTGTGGCCGTAGTTAAGGGTTCCTGCGCCAGCCAAGAAATCAATATAGCGGGTGCCATCTTCAGCAATCAGCTCAGCACCTTGGGCTTGTTTAAAAATCACAGGAAATGAGCGGCAGTAACTTCTTACGCCTGATTCGTTTTGTTCAAAATGTTTCATGGGGCAACCTATTTATTGTTTTCTGGGCTACGCGGCAAAGGGCCTGCGCGATACAACACTTCGTCTTCATGCAGACCAGCAAAATGCTGCTTACTTGAGAACAAGACGTGGGTGCTGTGTTCGATACCCAGTTGATGGAATGCTTTTAAAAATAAAGCTTGAGATGCAGCGTTGTTAGGTGAAATCGTTGTTTCAAGGTAACGAACGCCTTTGGGGGCTAACCGTGCAATCAGGGCCAGTAACATACGTAATGCCAAACCTTGGCCTCGCATACTGCTGTCGACAGCCACTTGCCAGACGAATAAGGTGTCTGGGCGGGCTGGAGGGCAATAACCAGAAATAAAACCGACCAACTCACCCTGTGCATTTTCCGCAGCAATCGCGGTCTGTGCAAAGTCGGTACACTGCAGTAAATTACAGTACACCGAGTTGGTGTCTAAAGGCTGGCATCGAGCTACCAGTTGATGCAGGGAATAGCCGTCGTCGTCAGTAGGTTGACGAAATGTGACGGTAGCAATACTCAAAATAAGTCCTGTTTTGTTGTGTATTTGCTGTTTAAGCCTAAACAGGTAAAACAATAAACTCAAATCGACTACTAGGTGGTTTTAGTCGTTGACAGCGTAATAAATAGCACTGCTGTGGGCAGGGTCAAAGTGGCTAGACTCCATTGCTCATAGGCGCTAGCGAAACATGCACTTTTGTTTAAAAAAGCAGTGTTTTAGCAACGTCAAAAAATATTCTATAAAACCGATGAACGGTCGTATGTGCGGAATAAGCGTTCTTTGCATCGCTGGTATTGCATCCTGTTAACAATGTACAGGTGCAGCCAAAGTGCGTTAGGGTTTAGTAGGTTTTGTTCTGGTTAGTGGGGGAGAAACAATGGCAAAAACAAAAGTTCCGACTGCTGTGATAGAGGCAGTACAGAAAGCGCGACACCTAGTGGTTTTTACCGGAGCCGGTGTTTCTGCTGAAAGTGGCGTGCCCACCTTTCGTGATGCGCTTACGGGCTTGTGGTCACAGTTTGACCCCATGCAGCTGGCAACTCCACAGGCTTTCTTGCGCGAACCCTCATTGGTTTGGGGCTGGTATGAGTGGCGTCGTCAATTACTGCTGCAAGTTAAGCCCAACCCTGCTCACAGGGCTATTGCCGAGCTAGCCCAACGCGTACCCAAACTAACCCTGATTACCCAAAACGTGGATGATCTGCATGAGCGGTCCGGCAATAGCGAAGTTATCCACTTACATGGCAGCATCTTTGCACCGCGCTGCTTCGATTGCACTCGCGCTTACCAATTCACTGATGTGCCGCAAATGGAACAAGAACAAGAAATTACACCCCCGCGCTGCGAACACTGTCAGGGCATGATTCGACCCGGCGTGGTGTGGTTTGGCGAGGCACTGCCCGAACACGCCATGCAGGCTGCCTTTGCCGCCGCAGAGGACTGTGACTGCCTGTTATCCATAGGTACCTCGGGCATGGTGCAACCCGCCGCCAGCATCCCGCTGGTTGCTGCGCAACAGGGCGCCACCGTAGTGCATATCAACCCCGAACCCATGCACGTACGTGGCACAGAGGAGTTCAGTTTGGTTGGTTTGGCTGGTGTGCTTTTACCAACGCTACTTGGTGCTATGCTTTAAGGAACTAACAGCTCAGTGGTATGTGGCTTAGCATAGTGGTTGGGGGGGAGCGCTATCAGGGTTGGGCGCGCAACACGCTTAATACATTGAGTTCGGCGAATGATCGGGATGCACCTCGCCATACACTTCCTCTGGATCCACATCATTGAGCAGCAACACTTCTTTTACCGTTTCAATATGATCCAGCACATACTGAAAATTTTCGCCATACTCGTATTTCGTCACTTCTATGGCTTTGGGCATGTAGCTAAAAGCAATTTTTAAAGCGTTTAACGCTGTTTCATTTAGTTTGTCGCTCATTATTTTTCACTCCGTACTTAAATAGTCCAACCTACAAATGCTAAGGCATGCTGGCCTAAAAACAGGGTATCAATCCAGAAAGCTAGATGAATCAACACTATCAACCAATAGGTCGCTTGGTAAGACCCTTTGCGCGTTTTATGCCGTAATAGCTTTTGTGCAATAAAGGCGCCCGGCCATCCACCCAAGAGCTCGATCAGATGCAAACTGCTTTCAGGTGTACGCCATTCATCTGTCTGCGCTTTATTCTTATCCGTCCAATACTGGATAAAACTAACCAAGCTCGCGCCCATATACGCACCCATCGGCCAGAACAAAGCATTGTGCAACAACAGCACGACCAAACCCCAAGCTGTTATTACTATACTGACAAAAAATAACAAAGCCTTCCAAGCAGCATCTTTGCCTGTTCCTGCATGCGCACGCGGACTGAATTTGGTTTGCGGCTGATGCTTTTGTGGCACAGGCTGATTATGTGGTTTGCGCCGAATCTTCGGTTTATCTATAGCCAGCTCAGCGCCACGCATGTGCGTTGCTCGCCAACGTCCTTGCTGGTCTTGTTTGGCAATGTAAAACACCTCAGTATTAACTTCAGGCCTTGTATCACCACGCACAGCAGAGATGTGCACAAACACATCACCCTGCGCGCCTTTAATAAAACCAAAGCCTTTCTCATTATTCCAATTACGCAATATGCCCTGCTGCTCCATTATTACTCCTTAAACACTGCGTTTTTTTGCTCGCAAAACACTGTAACAGGCACCCGCCCTGAGCAGCCTTACTCACCATAAAAATCATAGATATTCTTGATAATCAACACAGAAGTGACAGCAATAAACAGCAGCCGCACAAAACCAGTGCCTTTGCTTAGTGCTACACGCGTACCGACATAAGCACCAGCGATCATCGACAACCCTAGAACAATTCCGTAACTGTAGTTTACCGAGCCCAACCCCATAAACATCAACAGGGCGGCGGTGTTGCTGGTGAGATTTAACAGCTTCGAGCTGCCGGCGGCATTGACAAAATCAAAGCCCATAAACAGCAGCACAAAAATCATAAAGGATCCCGTGCCCGGGCCAAAAAAGCCGTCATAAAAACCGATGATTATAAGCAGTGTGTAGGCTAGTTTTTTCTTCCAGCCCTTGACCAGCATCGCTTTGGGCAGTTGCCCCAAGTTCTTTTTTGCCAGACTGTAAACCAGCACAGCGATTAGCATGACAATTATCAGCGGCTGCAGAATCTCCGGCGACAGCTGGTGTACAGTAAAAGCGCCACTCATGGAACTTGCAAATACCAAAGGCAGAATTGGCAGCAGCAGACGAATATTTACTTTTCCAGCTCGCATAAAAGCCAGCATACTGGTTAAGTTTCCCAAGGACGCCGCCAATTTATTGGTGCCAATCGCCACGGCAGGCGGTAAACCTACAGCCAGCAAAGCCGGCACAGTGATCAAGCCACCGCCACCGACAACCGCATTGATAAAAGCGCCGAAAAAACCACAAACAATCAGAAAAGAAATGTTAAACCAGTCAAGCGCCATGCGCAGAATGCTCCCCGAGTTCAAGCACAGCACATGCCTGTTTAGATGCCGCCCAAGTGCAGGTATTTAATTTCCATGTAGTCATCCAGCCCGTATTTTGAGCCTTCGCGCCCTAGTCCTGAGGCTTTAATACCGCCAAAGGGAGCCACTTCGTTGGAAATCATCCCGCTATTGATACCGATCATACCGTACTCCAGCGCTTCACCGACACGCAAACAACGGCCCACATCGCGACTGTAAAAATAAGCGGCCAAACCGTACTCTGTGTTGTTAGCCAGCTCAATGACCTCTGCTTCTGTGCTAAAACGAATTAAACCCGCCACCGGACCAAAGACTTCATCCCGGGTGAGCAATGCCGTATTGGGTACCTCGGTGAGCACGGTGGGCTGGAAAAACGTGCCCTGTTCTGCCTGACCGCCATAAACCAGTTGTGCGCCTTGGCTGAGTGCGTCTTGAATATGACTTTGCACTTTATCCACTGCCGCCTGATCAATCAGTGGGCCAATCTGTACGCCTTCTTGCAAGCCATCGCCCATGCGCAGTGCCTGTACGGCTTGAGTAAAGCGCTGGGCAAAGTCTTCATACACCGCCTCATGCACGTAAAACCTATTCACACAGACGCAGGTTTGCCCGGCATTGCGGTATTTAGCCGCCAAGGCCCCGGTCACCGCCGCATCCAAATCAGCGTCTTCAAACACAATAAAGGGCGCATTGCCGCCCAACTCCAACGAGACCTTTTTAATGTCTTCCGCGCACTGGCGCAGCAAGGTACGACCCACCTCGGTTGAGCCGGTAAACGACAGTTTGCGCACCAAAGAGTTACTGGTTAGCTCAGCGCCAATCTCGCGGGCACTACCCGTCACCACAGACAACACACCATCTGGCACGCCGGCACGTTGCGCCAACTCCATCAACGCCAGCGCGCTAAAGGGCGTTTGCGATGCAGGCTTAATCACCATGGTACAACCGGCTGCTAGAGCCGCCGCTGCTTTACGGGTAATCATGGCTGCAGGGAAGTTCCATGGGGTAATGGCCGCACACACACCAATGGGTTGCTTTATCACCAGCAAACGCGAACTCGCCACGGGGCTGGGAATCACATCGCCGTAGGCGCGTTTGGCTTCTTCAGCAAACCATTGGATAAACGAGGCCGCGTAGAGAATTTCACCGCGAGCTTCAGCCAACGGCTTGCCTTGCTCCAAGGTCATCAGCCGCGCCAGATCGTCCTGATGCGTCACCACTAAGGCGTACCAGCGCTGCATAATCTCACTGCGTTGCTTCGCCGTGTGCCCACGCCATGCCGGAAGTGCTTGATTCGCGGCTTCGATTGCCCGCTGTGTTTCACCAGCGCCCATGTTTGGCACTGTACCCAGCGGTTGTTGCGTCGCTGGGTTCATTACTTCCAGCGTTGCGCCTGAGTCCGCGGCACACCATTGTCCGTTAATAAATGCCTGCTGCTGAAAGAGTTTGCTGTCATGCAAGTTCATACCATTCCCCTTTTCACTAACCGTTGCATTTTATGTTGCTTACTATAAATGGCTTAAAACCAAGCGCCAAACACATTTGCTGTGCATACCTCTTCTATAATGCGGCCTCTTATAGGTATTTTGGTTGTAGCATAATGCTGTGGATTGAATCATTAGCGGCGCTGTTGGGTGTGTTATCGGTTTATCTGATGACGCGCCAACGACCTATCGCTTGGCCGATTGGTTTGGTGATGGTGCTGTTGTATAGCTGGGTCTTTTTTGTGGCACGCCTGTATTCGGAAATGCTGCTGCAGCTGATTTATGCGGTGTTGCAACTCTATGGGTGGTGGCAGTGGTGGCGTAAACCTGTTGGGCAACCAAGCTTAAGCGTTAGTTTTCTGCCCAGACTGCTGTTACTGAGAGACTTGTTGATTGGCTTAGCCATCACGCTATCGCTGGGCTTTTTTATGAGTCATTACACGCAAGCCAATGTGCCCTGGCTAGATGCAGCCTTAACCGGCTTTAGTTTGGTCGGTCAGTATTGGATGGCACACAAACGTATTCAATGTTGGTGGATGTGGCTGGTGCTCAATATTATTTACATAGTGATGTTTATCTGGGTCGAGCTATATGTCACCGCTGCGCTCTATGTGGTGTTCATTGGTTTAGCTATCTATGGTTGGCAGCAGTGGCGCAAGGCATTGGTGCAGCCCGCATGAAAGTGGTTGTCTTAACGGGTCCAGAATCAGCCGGCAAAAGTACACTCTGTACCGCACTGGCGGAGCATTTTAATGCGCCGGTGGTGCGCGAATATGTGCGCGAATACATCGATCAGGTGGGGCGTGCTACGAACTATGCCGATATCGAGATTATTGCACGTGAGCAGTTAGCGCGTGAGCGTGCGGCGCGTGAGCGTGCGGCGCGTGCGCTTAAACCGCCGCTGTTGCTGCTCGATACCCATTTGCTCAGCAATATGCTGTGGAGCCAAACCCTGTTTGCTCGCAGTCCCGATTGGATTGAGCAGAGCTTGCTTGCGCAACACTATGATGCGATTTTTTTGCTCAGCCCGGAAGGCATGCCATGGCAAGCCGATGGACAGCGCTGTCAGCCTGGGCTAAACCAGCGGCAGGATTTTTATGCCCAACTACACCGCTGGCTCACTCAACACCAACAACCGGTCGTACCGATCAGCGGTAGCTGGCAAGCAAGGCTGGACATGCTGATGGAGCACATTAACGGGCTTAGTTAAGCGGAGTAGGTGTCTGCGCTAACGGCGGCAGTTGCATGCCTAGGCCTAAAGCCTGACGAATAAAGGCTGTTTTAGCTTGCGGCATACCATCAACAGCTTTAAAGCCAAGGTTGCGCAGCAAGCGGAGCGAAAGATTGTCGGACTGAAATAGATTCTGAAAACCCTGCATGGCTGCCATCATGGCTAGGTTGTGCGGCATGCGCTGGCGCTCAAAACGACTCAATACTTGCGCGCTGGCATAGTCTTCTCCACGTTCAATCGCCTTGAGCACAACATCAGCCAAACTGGCCACATCTAAAAAGCCCAGATTGACGCCCTGCCCAGCCAGTGGATGAATAACATGCGCTGCATCGCCGACAAAGGCTAAGCCTTGTTCGATATAGCGCTTGGCATGGCGTTGACGCAGAGGAATGGATAAACGCTTATCCGCATGTGTTATTTTCCCCAAGCGCTGCTCAAACGCCTCGCCTAATTGCTGACAAAACTGCTCATCATCTAATGCCAGCACCTGCTGTGCACGCTCAGGCGGCAAGGACCAGACAATTGAGCACCAGTTGCGGCCATCTGCATGCTGCAAGGGCAGTAAGGCTAACGGGCCCTCATCGGTAAAACGCTGCCAACAGGTGTGTTGATGCGACTGTTCGCAGGCCACACTGGTAACCACTGCATGATGAAAGTAATCCCATTCGCGGGTCGCACTACCTGTAAGACGGCGCACACTGGAGTTAGCGCCATCTGCAGCAATCAATAAGCGGGTACGCAAGCTGCTGCCATCAGCCATGCTCAGTAACCAGTCTGAGCCAGAGCGTCTAAGCTGACTGAGTTGTGAATGCGCCAGCAACGCTATCGAGCTGTGCTGCAATTGTTCTAGTAGAGCATCTTGGACAATCTGGTTTTCCGTAATATGACCGAGCACTTCGGCACGGGCATCGCTAGCACTAAAATGAATGCTGCCTGTACCCGAGCCATCCCACACCTGCATTTCCCGGTAAGGACTGACACGTCGCACTAAGACGCCCGGCCAAGCACCCAAATTTTCTAAAACATTCTGACTGGCAATCGACAGCGCGCTGACGCGTGGGGCAAACGAAGACTGAGGATTAAAGGGCGGTACCGTCAATGATCCGCCGTCTAAAAGCACCACATCTAAGCCCGAGTCTTTTAGCGCCAAAGCCAGGCTACTACCGACCATGCCCGCGCCTACAATAATAATATCTGCTCGCATCGCTACAACTCCCTAGACTGCTGTGCCGCGCCCGCCCAAACCCATGGCGTAACGGGTAAAAAATGACTTCGCCGGTGGACAGAGCTCTAACCCGAGCAAGCCCAGATTACGCCCAGTAACAAGCAGCGGCTGCGCATTGGAAAACAAACGCGTACTGCGATCGGAGAAGCCAATCACCAAATCTTGGTCCTGCTGCTGACTGGTCTGATACGCCTGTAAGGTAGCCAGATCACCCAGTTCTGCTTGGCTGGCTAGTAAATGTTCCGCCAAGGCCATCGCATCGCGCAACGACAGGTTGTAACCCTGCCCAGCAATGGGGTGCAGGCTGTGGGCTGAGTTACCCAGCACCACCAGATTACGACGCACCTGTTCGCTACTTTGCACTAGGCTTAAGGGGTACAAATGTCGCGTACCCACCTGTTTAAAAGCGCCTAAACGATAGCCAAAGCAGTCTTGCAGTTCAGCTAAGAAGTCTTCATCCGCAAGCGCCGCCAAACGCTCCGCCTCAGCCGGTGGCCGCGTCCAAATCAATACGCAGCGGTTTTCTGGTAAGGGCAATAGCGCCATAGGTCCTATCGCGGTGAAACGCTCAAACGCCAGACCATCATGGGCTAACTCGGGGCTAACCGTGCTGATAATGGCGGTTTGCGCATAGGGCGTGACCTGCGCATGAATGCCGAGTTGTTCGCGCAAATTAGAACGCCCACCATCGGCCAGAATAGTCAGCTTCGCTTGCAACTCAGTGCCATCTTGCAGCTTTAACTGATAGCCCTGCGCATTAGGCTGCAGACGTTCAACCTGAGCCGGGCAGTGCCAATGCACCACCTGACTGTCCAGCGCCGCCCATAAACAATGCCCAAGCCAAGCGTTTTCTACCACATAACCCAGTGCTGGAACATTTTCTTTAGCGGCACTCATGCGCGCGGCTGCGAAATGTCCTTTATCAGATACATGAATATCGCGAATCGCTTCGGCACGTGCGGCTACTTGCGGCCAAATACCCAACCGCTGATAGATTTGCTGACTGCCATAGGTCAACGCCGAGGCGCGCACATCATAACTGGGCTGGTAGCTGTCACCCGGAGCAAAAGGCTCAATCAGCGCGATAGACCAATGACGTTGCTGAGCACCCTGCTGCAAGGCAAGCGCAAGACTTGCACCCACCAACCCACCACCAATAATGGCTATATCCACCGATTTCATTGTTAGGCTCCGCTGTTGGCTTGGCGCATCAGCTGTTCAATGTCAGCCACGGTTTTAACTGCTGCGCTAGTGAGCACTTTATGACCTGTTTTGGTCACCAGCACATTGTCTTCAATGCGTACACCAATACCACGCCACTTTTTATCTACAGTTTGGTTATCTGGAGCGATATAAATACCTGGCTCTATGGTCATGGTCATGCCCGGCTCCAGCAAACGCCATTGACCAGCGACCTTATAATCACCGACGTCATGAACGTCTAATCCCAGCCAGTGCCCAGCACGATGCATATAAAAGGGCTTGTAAGCTTCGCTGGCGATTAGTTCTTCCAGCTCACCCTGCAATAAACCAAGCTCCAGCAAGCCTGCGGTAATCACGCGCACACTGGTGTCATGGGCTTCGTTCCAGTGGCGATTCGGCGCCACACAATCAATCGCGGCGATATTGGCGGCTAGAACAAGCTCATAGATGGCTTTCTGCTCCGGGGAAAACACCCCGTTGGCCGGGAAGGTGCGGGTGATGTCACTGGCGTAGCAATCGAGCTCACAGCCGGCATCAATTAAAATAAGATCGCCGTCTTGGATGCGGGCGTTGTTTTCCACGTAGTGCAAAATACAGGCATTTTTGCCGGCAGCCACAATGGAGGAATAGGCAGGCAGGCGCGCACCTGATTTGCGAAACTCGTAATCCAGCTCGGCTTCTAACTGATATTCATACATGCCAGGCTTTACTGCCTGCATAGCCTTGATGTGCGCGCGGCATGAGATATCTGCCGCCTGCTGCATCACCTTCACTTCCGCTGGGCTTTTAAATAAGCGCATTTCATGCAGTAGATGATCCAGCATGACAAACTCTTTCGGCGGCTGTGCACCCAGACGCGCTTTGCTGCGAATGCTGTTGATCCAGTCCATTAACTGCTGATCAAAACTGTGATTTTTGCCCACGGAATAATAAACCCGCTCACGCCCTTCGATCAGGCCTGGCAGGATTTCATCAATATCGGTAAAAGGAAACGCATCGTCGGCGCCATAGTCACGCACAGCACCTTCTTGCCCAGCACGTAGACCATCCCAGAGCTCTTTTTCGGGATTGCGCTCACGACAAAACAACACAAATTCGCCATGCTCACGACCGGGAATAATCGCTAGCACCGCTTCGGGTTCGGCAAAGCCAGACAAATAAAAGAAGTCGCTGTTTTGGCGATAAGGATAATCCACACTGTTGTTGCGATTGCTCACCGGAGCTGCTGGCAGTATCGCAATACTGTTGGGCTCCATCTGCTGCATCAGTAGTTGGCGACGTTGGCGATATTCTGTCTGACTAATCAAACTCACTGAAAAGCTCCTTAGTGAACGGCGGGTTTGTCAGCTTCCTTTGCGGGTGGCTCTGGCTGGATACCATGCTCAGTGTATAAAAACACTGAGGTCATGCGTAAATACTCGCTAATTTCCATATAGCTGGCTTCATCATTCTCTTCTTCTGCTTGCTCTTCTATCTGGCTGATAGAAACGAAATCTTCGAGCACTTCCTTGACCTCAGCAGAAAGCTTGGTTTGCCCTATATGAGTACCAAAACCACTTAAAAACCCCTGACACCACTGGGCCATGGCACTAATACGCTGCTCGAGCGGGCAATCGTCATTAGGTAGCAACAGGGTTACGGCTAGGTTTTCAAAGGTGGTCAGCTCTGTTTTCAGCATATCTTGCAAGCCAGTGAGTGCTTGATGCAAACTGGCCGGCACTTCACCATCAAAAAGAATTTCTGCGTCTTTAATACAGGACTCAGCACTAAAGCTGGCGCCAGCACAGCAACGACCGAGCATCAGCCCGTGTAATTCTGCGGGTGAAACCTGTTGGCCATGCTCGAGCAACAGCTGTGCGAATGAGTGATAGATGGATGTGTGTTGTGACATAGAGTTTAATAGCTAATAAATGTTATAAAATAAAGAGGCTTAGTATAACGTGTAATTGTCAGTACTATAGGTGTTATGGCAGTTTTATTATCTGTTGATAAAAATATGTGCTTACTTCAATCCAGCCTTTCGGCAGGTCTTTAATCGTGGGGGGCGTGTGGAAACTTCGGATTTAACCCGGCTGGCGCAGGCTGTTGATCAGTTGATCCGCCGTAATGCTGAACTTAAACAGCAATACGCTGCCTTAAAACAGGCTCAGCATGACTGGCAAGAAGAGCGTGCTCAGCTAATTAATAAAAACGAGGTGGCTCGACAAAAAGTTGAGGCAATGATTTTTCGACTGAAAGCCTTGGAGCGAGATTCATGACGCAAGCGCAAACCCAGACTGTAACTGTTTATATTCTGGATAAGGAATATCACATTGTTTGCCCTACCAGCGAACGCATTAACTTGGAGCGGGCGGCTACTTATTTAGATGGCAAGATGCGCGAAATCCGCCGCGGTGGCAAGGTGATCGGCTCTGAGCGAATTGCCGTATTAGCGGCGCTCAATATTACCCACGAATTACAGAACAAACAGCAGCAATTCGAGCTGCTAGATACGGTTGATTCTCAACAAGTTCGCGAACTAATAGCGAAGGTTAGCACAGCGCTGGAAAATGATTAAGTCTTGTTAGCAAGGTTGAAGAGTGTATACTGAATGCACTCCCTGGAGTGTTTGCTAGTTGATTATGTCCCTGAGCCGATTCTCTCAACTCGGGGCTTGCGAACATAAGCTGGTGTGCATGCCTGCTCTGCAGGAAGCCTAAAAGCTTAACGCGAACTCCACCTTGAACTCTCGGGTTCAAGGGCCACGTCAACAGCGGCATCTCTGGGGAGTCTCTTTTCTATACGCTATTGTTTATACAACTGCCCCCCTACCGTCTCCTTAGTTCTGTTCTGCTGTCTGCACAAAACCCTCTGCTTTTACCACGTATTTCACAATTGGCTGTACACTAGTAAGCCAATTTAACCTCTGCAATAGCGATTGACACAGCCTATGTCACAGCAGGATGAACTGAACCAACAGCGCGCTCTTTTGCGTAAGCAGTTACGTCGCAAGCGCAACAGCCTGAGCCCCCAGCAGCAACATGCTGCGGCACAATCATTGTATCGCCAACTTGCTCAGCAGCTGGTTTTTCGTCGCGCTCAACACCTCGCTTTTTATTTGGCCTGCGATGGCGAAATCAGCCCGCATCTGCTACTCGAAGCAGCGCTTAACCAAGGCAAACAAGTGTATCTACCTGTTATTGCTCCTTGGCCTAAATATAAGATGGTGTTTCAACAGTTATTGCCTGATGAGTTGTGGGAAACCAACAGCTACGCTATCACTCAGCCTAGATGGAACCCTCAACGGCAACGGCCTATTTGGACGCTCGATTTACTCTGCATGCCACTGGTTGGTTTCGACCGAGCCGGCAACCGTTTGGGCATGGGCGGTGGCTACTATGATCGCGCTTTAGCACCTTTGATAGCTCATGAACATATTAAAATGCCAACCTTGCTGGGCTTGGCACATGCCTGCCAGGAGGTCGAACAGATTCCAACCCAAAGCTGGGATATTGCACTACAGGCTGTGGTAACAGACAGCGCTTATTTACTGCTTTCATAATCCTGACTCTTTATTTGATTTCAGTCGCTTAAGGAATATCCGCCCTAGATAGGTTCTGAGCATAAGGTTACAATGTTTGTAATTTATAGCGGTACTGAATCCATTAAATGGCCGCAGGAGCATCCATGTCTCAACAAAAAGAAATCAAAAAAATCTATGCCTTACCCTTACTTTTAGCCTTGGTCTTAGCAGCGGGCATAGGTTACTGGAAATCCATTCAAGACCGCTTACCCGAAGGCGTGTATGAAACCAATGGTCGCTTAGAGGCCACTGAAGTACAGATTGCTACCAAATTCCCGGGACGTTTAGCGCAGGTTTTAGTGGCTGAAGGTGACAGGGTTAAAGCCGGTCAGCTACTGGCACGCATGGACACTAAATCCTTAGAAGCGCAACGCGCTCAGGCACAGGCTGAGGTAATGCGCGCCGAAGAAAACCTAGCGGCGCAGCAAGCCAATGTGCACCTGCGTGAGTCCGAGCGCAAGCTG
Source organism: Thiopseudomonas acetoxidans (assembly GCF_030362935.1). NCBI lineage: Bacteria > Pseudomonadati > Pseudomonadota > Gammaproteobacteria > Pseudomonadales > Pseudomonadaceae > Thiopseudomonas > Thiopseudomonas acetoxidans. The sequence goes on along the minus strand of NZ_JAUCDY010000004.1, from coordinate 115,644 downwards.
GCAAAGCAAGACTTAGCACGTTTTCAAGAACTGTATGAGCGTGGTCACGCCAGCGGTCAACAACTGGATCAACAGCAAGCGCGTGCTGATACTGCCGCTGCCGCATTAGAGGCTGCTAGAGCCCAAGTATCAGCGGCCCGAGCAGCCATAGGCGCGGCACAAGCGCAGGTATTACAGCTGAGCACTGAAATTGAAGAGAGCAGTCTGCGTGCACCCATCGCTGGTGTGGTGCAACTGCGCTTAGCAGAGCCGGGCGAAGTACTAGGTGCCGGTGGGCGCGTACTGTTATTAATTGACCCCAACGATCAGTACATGAATCTGTACCTGCCTGCAGCCCTTTCTGGCCGCTTAATTGTCGGAGATGAAGCGCGTATTTTATTGGATGCTTTGCCAGAACAACCCTTAGTTGCACAGGTTGCTTTTGTCGCGGGCAAAGCTCAGTTCACCCCCAAAGAAGTGGAAACGCGCGATGAGCGGCAGAAGCTGGTATTTCGCGTCAAACTGCGTCTGAGTGAGCCTAGCGCAACGCCACAAGCTAAGCCGGGCATGCCGGGTTCGGCCTATGTGCGCGACAGGCAGGATGTGCAATGGCCAGAATTTCTTGTCCGTTAATTAATTAGCCGTCCACTATGACCACTCAACCTGCAGTAATTGCACAGGGAATTTCCCATCGTTATGGCCAGCAGCAAGCGCTGTCCGGAGTGGCTTTTAGTTTACCGGTTGGCAGTCGTTGCGGCTTAATCGGCCCCGATGGTGCGGGAAAATCTAGCCTACTTGGTTTAATTGCAGGAGTAAAAAAGCTACAGCAAGGTGAGCTTGCTGTGCTCGGTGCTGATATTGATGTTCGCCGTCACCGGCGCACGCTCTACCAACGTATCGCTTTTATGCCGCAAGGATTAGGACACAACCTGTATCCTGATTTATCTATTGCGGAAAACATTCGTTTCTTTGCTGACTTGTTTGGCTTAAATCGCCAAGAGCGCGAAGTCCGCATGACGAGCCTGCTTGCAGCCACCGATTTAACCGCCTTTGCCAATCGACCCGCAGGCAAGTTATCTGGCGGTATGAAACAAAAACTAGGACTGTGTTGCGCACTAATTCATGACCCCGACTTGCTTATTCTGGATGAGCCCACCACAGGAGTAGACCCTTTATCGCGCCAGCATTTTTGGCAATTGGTTGAGCGTGTACGCCAAGATCGACCCCAGCTGACCTTACTGGTAGCCACGGCTTACATGGAAGAGGCTGCGCAATTCGAGCATTGCTTAATGCTGGACAAAGGCCAGCTCATAGCCCAAGGCTTAACCGCAGACCTGCTGCAAGTAGTCGACAGTGGCACACTGGATGATGCTTTTACCTATTTTCAGGGCGCTGGTAAACAAGCGGTTATCCCTTTAACCATGCCGCCACTGCAACAAAGCAGCCAAGAAATTGCCATTAAGGCCGAAAATCTAAGCTTGCGCTTTGGTGATTTTACGGCGGTAAACAACGTCAGTTTTGCCATTAGAAAAGGCGAAATATTCGGTTTTTTAGGTTCCAATGGTTGCGGCAAAACCAGCACCATGAAAGTGCTGACCGGCTTGCTACCCGCCAGTGAAGGCAAGGCGTGGCTGCTGGGTAATCCCGTAGACTCAAGTGATTTGGCTACCCGCAAAAGGGTCGGCTTTATGTCGCAAAGCTTCTCTCTATATGGTGAATTGACCGTACTCCAAAACCTTCATTTGCATGCACAGCTATTTGATATTCCTAGCGCACAAGGCCAACAAAGAGCGCAAAAACTCATGCAGCGTTTTGACTTGCTCGACTTTGCTGACGAGCAGGCCGGCACACTACCACTGGGTTTGCGCCAGCGTTTATCCTTAGCTGTGGCCGTCATCCATGAACCTGAGGTACTTATTCTGGATGAACCCACCTCTGGTGTTGATCCAGCCGCACGGGATGATTTCTGGCGTTTATTACTTGAGTTATCGCGGGAGCAGGGCGTTACTATCTTCCTGTCGACCCACTTTATGAATGAAGCTGAGCGCTGTGACCGTATTTCATTGATGCATGCAGGACAGGTGCATGCGGTGGGCACGCCCACCGAGCTGCAAGAGCAGTATCAGGCACAAAGCTTGGAGCAGGCTTTCGTACGTTGTTTACTCAAAGCGCAAAACATCAGCGAAGAAGACGCGCATATCGCACCGACCAATACAGCAACCGCTAGCCAAATTACAGCGCCACGGCAAAGGTTTAGCTTTAAACGCACCCAGGCTCTTGCCGTACGTGAATCCAAAGAACTCTTGCGCGACAAAGTACGCTTAGCCTTTGCCATGCTCGGCGCGCTGTTTATGATGATTATCTTTGGCTTCGGAATTTCATTAGATGTGGAAGACCTTTCTTTTGCCGTGCTGGATCAGGATAACAGCCCACAGAGCCGTGCTTATCTAGAAGCCTTTCGCAGCTCAAGATACTTTTCCGAGCGCCAACCTCTCAGTAATGACAAACAACTGCATGCGCGTTTGCAACGCGCCGATATTCGCATTGCTATTGAAATACCGGCAGGCTTTGCTCGCGACCTTTATGCAGGGCGACAACCCGAAGTCGCTGTTTGGCTAGACGGTGGTGTGCCTTTTCGCGCAGAAACCAGTCGCGGTTATGTGCAGGCTGTACATATGGAAAGCTTGCAGCGATTACAGGCAGAAAGCAGTGCTCCCTTACCTGAAGTAAACCAGCTAGCACGACTGGAAACGCGTTTTCGCTATAACCAAGGTGTTATCAGTGTGCATGCAATAGGCCCGGGGGTGATGGCACTTATTTTAGTTTTTATTCCAGCTATGCTCACCGCTCTTGGAGTGGTGCGCGAAAAGGAACTGGGTTCCATTACCAATTTTTATGCCACACCGCTAACCCGTTTAGAGTTTTTGTTGGGCAAGCAATTTCCTTACTTAGTAGTCAGCCTCTTAAATCTAGCCTTGCTTGTCGCTACCAATATCTGGCTGTTTGGCGTGCCGCTTAAAGGCAGTGCCACTACACTCGCATTAGGTGGCGTGCTCTATGTTCTGGCGACCACCAGCTTTGGCTTATTGATTTCCACAGTCACCAAAACCCAGATAGCAGCCATTTTAGGCACGATGATTCTCACCACTTTGCCTACGGTACAATTTTCCGGTTTGATTACTCCACGCTCATCCTTAGACGGTGGTGCGGCAATCATGGGCGAACTTTTCCCTGCCGGCTACTTTTTAGATATCGCCGTAGGTACCTTTACCAAGGCGCTGAACCTAACCGACCTCTGGCCACAAGCCTTAGCACTATTAGGTTTTTTCGTGCTCTTTACCGGCCTAAGTTTGCTGCTGCTAAAGAAGCAGGAGGCTTAGAATATGTACAAGCTAAAACATATTTTCCGCCTAGGTATCAAAGAGTTAATTAGCTTAAGACATGACAGCGTGCTGTTGCTGTTTATGCTGTATGCCTTTAGTGCGGCGATTTACATGCCTGCATCTGGCTCAGCCATTGGTGTGCATAATGCCAGCGTAGCTATGGTGGATGAGGACAACAGCCGCTTATCACGCCAACTCGCAGAGGTCTTGCGACCACCCGAATTTCAAACTCCAGTACCCTTGGCCTACGATGACATGGATGCGGTGTTAGATAGTGGACGGTTTACCTTTGTGGTGAATGTACCACTGAATTTTCAAGCCGACTTACTCGCAGGCAAGCAACCTGAATTACAGATAAACGTTGATGCAACCGCCATGAGTCAAGCCTTTATGGGGGCAGGCTATATGCAGCGGATTTTTCAGCAGCAACTGCATGCCTTATCAGGGCAAGAAACCGTTACCGCCGTCAAGCTCACCACTAGGGCGGTGTTTAATAGCAACCTACAAAGTGGTTGGTTTTTAGCCATTATCCAAATTATAAATAACGTGACGATTCTCGCTATTTTGCTCACCGGCACGGCACTGTTACGTGAGCGTGAGCATGGCACGCTGGAGCATTTGTTAGTGCTGCCGCTGACGGCTCTGGAAATCATGCTGAGCAAAGTCTGGATTAATATCGTGGTCGTGGTGTTTTGTACTTGGCTGTCATTGGAGTTGATCGTAAAAAAGGCGCTGGGCGTGCCTTTGGTCGGCTCTATGGGTTTGTTTTTACTGATTACTGCACTCTACTTGTTTGCCTGTACTGCAGTAGCCGTCTTTCTAACCACATTGGCACGCTCGATTCCGCAGTTTGGCTTGCTGACTATTCCAGTGGTGATGACCATGCTGATGCTATCGGGTGGAACTACGCCACTAGACAGCATGCCGGTCTGGCTGCAATGGGTGATGCAGTTTGCACCAACGACACATTTTGTCAGCTTGGCAACGGCGGTTTTATTTAGAGATGCTGGTATCGCGCTGGTGTGGCCGGATATGCTGGCACTAAGCGCTATTGGTGGGGTTTTCTTTGTTACTGCACTGGCGCGCTTTCGCACCAGCTTGGCGTCTTAAAACTATTCTTGAATGAAACGTAAACCAGCACCCTTGCTGCTAATGCGTACTACTTCCATCATCAGTACTGGCGCATCATCATTATCACTCAAGCCTTGAACTTGCCCAAACACCACATCACCAACGGTCAGCTTAGCCATATCTGGATGCGCAATAAACACACCCGTATCAGATAGATCTTCGGTAGTGGCATAGATATCTTCCATGCTGGGATGTGAAATTTTTATCTTGCAATTAAGGCAGGTACGAATATGTTGGCGTAAATGAACATGCATGATGGTGTCCTTATGGCGTGTGCGTCTATATGTCCACTTTATGCAGCTCAAACAATTTGTTCAAGTACAGATTAGAATTAGTCTTAAACCACGCTGGGCAGTATATTTGATGCTTGTTGGCTTTCTGGAGCTACTCTGCAGACCAGATAATCATGCATAAAGTATTGTTTACTTAGGGAGCAATAAAATAATGCCCCCTAAGTACTGACTAGTTACCGCCCCATTTGCTGACGATGCATAGACTGATAGGCTGAGAACTCCTCTGGAGATATTGAGCCATCACCGTTAGTGTCTATATCAGTGAACGATGCAGCATCAGTAAGCCCTCGCATTTGATAGCCTTGCTGAGCGCGATCGCTAATTCTGGCGGTACGTGCCTCAATAAATTCCTCCTCGGTGATCTTGCCGTCATTATTAAGATCGAAGTCAGAAAATGAAGGCATGGCATTCTGTCTGGCATTACCACCACCCATGCCCATACCACGTCCACCGGCACCCATGCCGCCACCTCTAGTAAGAGGTTCATCCGGCAGCGTCACTCCACGCTCCTTGGCACGAATTACCATACGCTCGTGATGCTCCCTGCGAATTTGTTCCTGCTCTTCAGCCGTTTTCGCAGCACGCATTTTAGCACGTTGCTCGGCACGCTCCTGAGGCGTCATAAGCTGACTGCCGTAGATTTGCTCTTGCTGCTGGGTTTGGGCCTGCTCTGTGGCTGGCTCTTGCTCAGCTGCCAACGCGTAACCAGCGAAAAATGCCAATGTACTAACCAAAGCAGACATAGCTAATGTTTTTAGCTTCTTCATGATTAACTCCTAAAACTGGGTTGTCTAGAGAAGATACGCGAAGCTAGTTTAGTAGCTACGCCTATACACACTAGCATAGCATGCTCAATTTACTGCATCTTTGAATTCGTTTTGCATCACTTCGCGGTCAAACCATACCCTTGCGCCAAACTAGGCAAGTCGTGTGAAAGCAATCATTTATGGGGTTGAAGATTATTTCTGTCTGCGTAAGCGGCGGTCCTTGCTGAGGCTGAAACTCTGTACGACTGTTCTTTTATCGTCTTCTGTCCGCACTTTAACGATAGTCGGTTCAAGCGCAGCGTAACTTTTTATCTGCTTGTTTAATTTTTGCTTGAGCTTCAGCCGAATCGTTCACATTCAACTTCCTTTGTTGATTGTGTAAAGCTTAAAAAATAAAAAGCAACCAAAACAGACGCTTACCGTATTTAGTATGCGCCGATTAGGGTTGCCCTTTAATTTGTGTTGCTACTTAGATAGCAACAACTTTATTTGCGCAAGGACCTTTTTGACCTTGACCAACTTCGTATTCGACCGCTTGGCCGTCATTTAAAGTTGCGTATCCACCACCTGCCTGAATTTCAGAGTGGTGCACAAACAAATCTTTACCACCGTCTTCAGGTGTAATGAAGCCGAAACCTTTGTCAGCATTGAACCACTTTACAGTACCTTTAGCCATTTTACTTTACTCGTAATTATTGGTGAGAAATATAGTTATATGCGAATTCACCAGTTCGTATATAAAGCAGTGATTCAGATTAGAGCGCATAGCGTCCTGCACGGCCGAACAAGACCTGTGTGCCAGCACCAAAATGCAGACGGTTACAGCTTGTTAACGGCAACACGTGCTACTCCGAAAATCACGATTGTATAGTATGCGCCAATAGATGACATTAATGAACATATGGATTAACAAATCTAACCCTTTTCTATCTAGCCTGTATCCGCAAGCACAGGATGAAATTGCCGCATCGCCTGCTGTGGTGTGCGTGGCGGTGAATTTGTAGTCTCAGTTTAAGCGTGTTCTTTTTAACCGCTTTTATTGTTACTGACGTCCAATATGTGCCCAGCCCAGTCTATTTTCTTAAAACGTCGCTTCGTACAGGCTTTCAACCTTATCTCTGGCCCATTGGGTTTTGCGTAAAAACTTCAATGATGACTTGATTGACTGCTCATTTTTAAAGCAGTTCACATTGATTCGTTGCGCCAATCCATCCCAGCCATAATGTTCTTGCAGACTTGTCACTATCTGCTCAAGCGTAACGCCGTGCAAGGGGCTATTGGTTTGTTCGTTACTCATGTTGCATACACCCGCATGTTATCTAAGAAAGCACTGAATCTATGCCTGCGCCGCTAGAGCGTTGATAGAAAGCGTACAAATGATCTGTCCTTACTCTATTCCCTGCTGCGGTACTAATTGCTCGCAACGGTAAAAAGCCTGTCCTGTTTCATCCAGCGCCTGAGTGAGTTTTGGCAGGAGTGCCTGCATGTGGGTCATAAGTTGCCAAGGTGGATTGATGACCAGCATGCCAGAAGCCGTCATACCTTGACCTTCTGCGTCGGCAGCCAAGCCCAGCTCAAACACCTGAATATCCTTAATGCCGCTTTTAACAAACTGCTGGTGCATACGCTTAATACGGCTGCGCTCAACCACGGGATACCAAATGGCGTAACTGCCCGTGGCGAATTTTTTATAGGCGCTGGCTACTGTTTTAAATACCGCATCGTAGTCAGATTTTATTTCATAAGACGGGTCAATAAGCACCAGAGCCCGTCGTGAGGGTGGTGGCAACCGGCCTAATAAGCCGCTTAAACCATCTTCTTTAAAGACTTTGAATTTGCTATAACCTTGCGTGTTTTTTACCAGCCGTTTGTAATCTTCAGGATGCAACTCATACAGCCATGCATGATCTTGGCTGCGTAAAAATTGCGCGGCAATCAGCGGTGACCCCGGATAAAAACCCAGTTTGGCTGACTTACTATTAAATGCAGCTATCGTTTGCTGATACAGATTCAATTCAGGCCAGTTCAAATCCATTAGTTTGGCTACGCCCTGACGATACTCCTGCAGCTTATCGGCATGGGCTGATTGTAGGTGATAAAGCCCAGCGCCGCTGTGGGTGTCCACATAGCTGAAACCCTTATCTTTTTTAATCATATGCTGCAGCATTTCTAGCAGCACAATGTGTTTAAGCACGTCCGCAAAATTGCCGGCGTGAAATGAGTGGCGATAACTTAACAAGGTGATTTCTCTATCAAAATACGTGGTTAGGCACGTGCTGTTTAATTGCTGGCAAAACAATTGCCGCCGCTCTGCTTAGCCTTATACATCGCCGCATCAGCCGCTTGGATAATGCGATCGGCGCTGTTGCCATCTTTAGGATAGTGCGCGATGCCTATAGACACACCCACCGTCACACTTTGACCTTCAATTTGGAAGGGCTGGGTGATTTGGCGAATAATTTTTTCGGCAATAACGTTGGCCTGTAGCGTATCGGTTGCCGACTCAACAATCATTAAAAACTCGTCACCACCCAAACGTCCAACAATATCATTGGCACGTACTACACTACGGATTCGCTGCGCCACTTCGCGTAACAGGCAATCACCCACCTGATGACCAAAGTTGTCATTCACCGGTTTAAATTTATCCAAATCAATAAACAGCACAGCAAACACCTCTGTGTTTTCTACACAGTGCGCTAAACGATTCAGCAGCGCGTTTCGATTTGGCAAGCCAGTAAGCGCATCGTGATGGGCCATATAAATCACTTTGCTATGTACCGCTTTGCGTTCTGTAATGTCGCTAAAAATATGAATAAGGTAGCTGATTTGCGCGCTGGTGTTATTAACCGAGCTGATGTTCTGCAAAGTGGGCGTGATAGCGCTCTCATCGCCTGCTAATTTTTTATAGCAAATCTCACCCTGCCAGCTGCCCTTAGTATTTAGCAGTTGCGTTAAATCCTGCGTAAGCAGCTGATTGTTGTCACATACGTCTGGGGGTAAAAACTCTTTTAGATTTCGCTTTGCAACAGAGAGGTCATCCACGTGAAGAATTTTTTTAGCGCCCTCATTGGCACGCACAATGTTGAATTGCGGATCGGTGATTAAAATCGCCTGCTGAGTTTGCTCAAACACACTGGCAGCCAACCGTAATTCGATGGCGTGTCGCTCAATTTCAGCTGCTTGCCGGGTAAGCTTGTTGATCAAGGGTCTCACGGCGTAATGACTGATAAGCGCCCCCATGACCAGCATGATGAAGATACTGAGGTATGCCCAATACATTTCTTGGTAAGCCGCTTGGTAAAAGATGTGCTGCGGAATCTGGATAAGCAGCCCACAACCAACCTCGGTTAGTGGTACATAAAGCAAGGTGAAATCTTGCTCCGCGGTGAGTTCAGATAGGCGCGCCTTACTGTAATCAAGTTCAGTTAATGCACGTTTGAATGCAGGACTTAACTCCTGACGTATCACCTGCTGCAGGCTGGGGTCGTAATTTAAGGACAATAAAGAATCTTGATTGATCAGGTGCAGCTGCGCACTGTGCGTATAGGTACCAAACTCGCTCAATAAGGGCGCCAAGCTTTGCGTATCAAAGTAGAGCATATCCCAACCCACTAACACGCCTTCTGGGCTGCGGATTTCTGCAGTCACGCGAATCAAGTCTATGACTGGATCGTTGAGGCTCACTACTTTTTGCGTTATAGCTGTTAAATCCAGCGTTCTAACCTGCTCGGCGAGCTCACCCACAGCAGCCACCACTTCGTGCTGGGGTGTAACGCGCACCATAGCGCGCAAGTCTGGAATATGGCTGGCTGGTTCGGCCAAACGTGGCTGGCTGAATTCCTGTAACTGCGCCAAAGACAGCGTGCCGTCTAAATAGGCTTCTAGGCGTTTACGTATCTCAGTACGGCTGGTGAACTGCGCTGCTAAAGAGTGCAAGCGCGCAAAATGGTTGTCTATTGCACCGGCTTGCGCAGTCGCATTGGTTAGATTGACCTGTTCAATATGCGAGCGTATTGAATAATACATTGGCACAGTGGTGCTAAAGCCAACTAAGGCGCCCGTAAGCAATATTGTTATAAGTGATAACAATACAATCCTTTTGCCAACACTGAGTAACCTAGGCATAACGCATTAACCTTTTACACAAACTACCTGGCGCAGGGTATGCACAATTTCCACTAAATCTTGCTGTGCTGCCATAACCGCATCGATATCTTTATAAGCCATAGGCGTTTCATCTAGCACACCGGCATCCTTGCGACATTCTACATGAGCCGTAGCCTGTTGGTGATCCTTTACCGTAAAAGTGCGCTTGGCTTGGTTACGACTCATCACTCTGCCAGCACCATGACTGCAAGAGTTAAAGCTTTGCTGATTCCCCAAGCCTCGGACAATAAAACTTTTCGCCCCCATAGAACCTGGAATAATTCCTAATTGACCGCGTCGAGCAGACACAGCACCTTTACGGGTTATCCACAGCTGTTGTCCAAAATGCTGCTCTTGTTGCACATAGTTATGATGGCAGTTAATCGCTTCTTGTACGCTGGTAAAGGGCGTGTCTATTTCTTGTGCCAAGGCAGCCAAGGTGTGGTCCATCATCAGTTCACGGTTAACTCTGGCATAGTGTTGCGCCCAATCGACCGCTTCTACGTAGTCGGCAAAGAACGCACTACCTTCTTGCAAGTAAGCCAAGTCCTCATCGGGCAAATTCATTTGTTGACGCTGCATATCCTGCTTAGCCAACTCAATAAAACTTGTGCCTATGGCATTGCCCACACCGCGTGAGCCGCTATGCAACATAACCCAAACTTGATTGGTTTCATCCAAACACAGCTCTACAAAATGGTTGCCTGTGCCTAAAGTGCCTAAGTGCAGGCGGTTATTGGTTTTTTCCAAGCGCGGGTGCTTAGCGGTAATTTTTTTAAAACCGGGTAGCAACTTAGCCCATGCCTGATCCACCGACTTTGGCGGCTCATGCCAAGCACCCACGTCTCTTTTACCGCGACCAAAGCTGCGCCCGTGCGGCACTGCCTTTTCGATAGCACGACGAATCGATGCCAGATTATCCGGCAAATCCTCTGCCATTAATGAAGTACGCACCGCCATCATGCCGCAACCCAAATCAACGCCAACGGCAGCTGGAATAATAGCCTTCTGCGTGGGAATGACACTGCCGATGGTTGAGCCTTTACCCAAATGTACATCCGGCATCACCGCCAAATGACTAAAAATAAACGGCATTTGTGCGGTATTGAGCAATTGCTGCTTAGCTTCTGCTTGTACCGGCACGCCCTGCGTCCAAAGCTTAATAGGCACACCCTGGTGACTGCTTAATACTTGATAACCAGACATACTCTTACCTCAATAATTAATACAAACATGACACTACTATGCAAACTATCTGTCTTAAGCTTGTTCATGCAGCAATAAAGCTTGCCTACTAATAATTTCCTGTGGAGTAAAAAAATGAAAAATATACTCACCCCTGTGCTCTTAGCAATAATCTCATCTACAGCTGCCTATGCTGATACCTACAAACTAGACCCAGACCACTCCAATGCACGCTTTGCTATTGGCCACTTTGGTACCAGCACCAACCACGGTGGCTTTTATAATCTCACCGGTGACATCACCGTAGACCCGCAACGCGGAACAGGTCAGCTCAAAGTTATTATTCCAGTAGCGAGCGTTAATACAGGTAACCAGCAGTTCAATGAACACCTAAAAAATGCCGATCTATTTAATGTTGAGCAGTTCCCCACCATGACATTCGCCAGCACTGAGTGGAACTATGTCGATGGCATGCCACAGCAAGTGACGGGCGATCTCAGCCTGCTAGGCGTAAGTCATCCAGTTACTCTGACGGCCACACAATTTAACTGTTATCAAAGCCCTATGTTTGACGGTGCAACAGTCTGTGGTGGTGATTTTGAAGCAGTTATCGACCGCAGCCAGTGGGGCATGGATTATTTAGTTGAGTTAGGTATACCTAAAGAAGTTAAGCTCAGCATCCAAGTTGAGGCCGTTAAACAGTAACAAAACTCAGAAAAAACAGCATAAAAAATGGCGCTGCCACGGTCAGGATTAAACCGCTAATAATAGCTGTGGGTACATACTCGTAGTTGCACGCCTTACGCACAAAGGGCAGGGTAGTATCCATAGCCGTTGCGCCACAGACCCCTATGCTGCTGTTGGAATAATTACGCCCCAAAATAAATACGGCCGTCAGACCAATTAACTCACGCATCAGATCGTTCAGCAGCGCAATACTGCCGTAAGCTTCGCCTAGATGCTGTCCAGCCAAAGCGCCTGATAAGCTAAACCAGCCAAAACCCGTGCTGAGCGCCAATGAAACCATTAAGCGCTCACCCGTCATCCAGCTTAACAAAACGCCTGCCAGCATCGAACCAAGCATCACCACGGCAGGAATCACTAAGACACGCGGTGCAAGCCAAGAGCGGTTAATCGCCACCTGAGCCAAATCTAAGCCGATGAAAAACAACAACACATACAGCCAGTAGGAAATGTTAAATAAAACCTCGCCTACGGCATGCTCATGCCAGTGTAAACGGTAGAAAAAAGCACCTAGCAATACCAAGCTAAAAGCAATCAGGCACTCTTTAACCGGATACCAGAGTGCTAGCCAAGCGCTGGTATCCTCTGTTTCAGTTTGGTTTTTTTGATTGAAGGGCAAAAGCAACAAAAAAACCACTACACTGATGGTAAACGCATAGATGGCGGCTTGTTTTAAAACGCTAATCCCAGAAGCAAAACTGCTAAAAGCCTCACCCGACTCCATGCCAATCACAAACAAAATCACCCAAACCACGGGCGTGATCGCTTTGACTAACGAGCCAATTACAGGCTTGCTCAGTCGTTTGCCCAATAGGTAGCCTGCTAACAAATAAAGCAGTATCGGCAGTACAGTAGTGAGTATTTTGGTCAGTGGAGCTAGCACGAGGTATCTCTTGGGGAGCTGATTAAATTGAAGTCAGTAGCCCAGTAATTTAGTGCGACAAGAGATCACGCTGGGGCTGGAGGGCCTAGTATAGCAGGTTCAACCGCGGGGAATATTTGTCAGCTCAGAGAAGAAAAGCAATTTAGCCGACAAATTAATATGCTAATTTGTATACTCTAGCTATTCATTCGCTTTAAAAAGGTACCCTGGTATGAAGGTCGCTCGCTGGTTAAGCCAAAATCTTAGCTTAAGTATTCCGCTGTTTTTATTGCTGGGTCTGGTTGCCGGTTTTTGGCTGCCGAGCGCAAACCTCAGCGTGCTGATCACACCACTCACCTTGCTGATGGTTTACCCGATGATGGTCAATATCAAACCCAAGCAACTGCTTGAGTCTGGCCATGGCAGCGTGCAGTTTTGGGCGCTGGTGATTAATTTTTTATTTATCCCTTTTGTCGCTTTTATCCTAGGCCGTTTATTTTTTTCTGATAAGCCCGAGCTGGCGCTAGGTCTGCTACTAACCTCACTATTACCCACTAGCGGTATGACGATTTCCTGGACAGGTTTTGCCAAAGGTAACGTACCGGCCGCGATCAAGCTCACCTTGGTCGGTTTATTCCTCGGCTCATTGCTCACGCCTTTTTATGTGCACCTTTTATTGGGTGCTCAGTTGCCCGTTAAACTGATGCTGGTGTTCCAACAAATTCTATTCTTTATTGCCATTCCTTTGTTTGCTGGTCAACTGACGCGTGCGGTTCTGTTACGCCGTTATGGCCAAGAAAACTTTCAAAAGCACCTAGCACCTAACTTCCCAATCCTCTCCAGCATTGGCGTCCTCGGGATTGTATTCGTAGCCATGGCGCTTAAAGGTCCTGAGCTTATTAAGTCGCCCAGTTTGGTGGTATACATCATTGTGCCGCTGGTCTTGTTGTATGCCATTAACTATGCGGTGAGTACCTTTGTGGCGCGCAAATCACTTTCGCGCGGCAATGGCATTGCTTTGGTTTACGGCACGGTAATGCGTAACCTGTCGATTGCTTTAGCATTGTCCATGACAGCCTTTGGCGAGGCCGGTGCTCAAGCAGCGCTATTGATTGCCTTGGCCTATATTATCCAGGTGCAATCTGCAGCTTGGTATGTAAAACTCACTGAACACTTGTTTCCCGCTGAGCCCGAGCAACAGTAGCCGATAAATTTAAGGCAGTACCCAGTCCAATTCATGGTGCGCCGCAAAGGCTTCCGGGTGTAAATACTCTCCTCTTAACAGGGGCTGCTCAAGCCAACTCCAGTTGATGTTAAAGGCTGGGTATTCATTTTTTATCGCATCCGCCAAAATCGTGCTGCAATACAGATGCTGCTTATCACGCGCAGCTAGCACAAACGGCTTGCCCAGCTCAGCCAAGAGACTGCGGCTTATATTTTGACGCTGCTCAGCGCTTAAAAACTGTGGCCGCGCTACAGCAACACGCTTGGCTAATTTCACATCGGTAAACTGCTGCCAAGTAGAGAGTAATACTTGATTGCTGAGCGCTTGTAGATCATCGGTGGTTGCATGGAGTATTTGTATTTCTGGCTCAACCTCAACCACCATGCCGATATGGGAAAAATCACCTGCACCAAAGCTGGCAATCAAATAGCTTTCCAACGAGGTTCCTTGCCGAAAGACCCAGTCACCCACAGCAAGCGCCGGCGTATCTGTTATGCCAGTCGAGTCAGCGTTATCACGAGCAACGGCTAAGCCGTTTAACAGCAGCCAGCTAAGTAAAAGAAAACATAAAAAAAGCCATCTATGTCTTACCCAGATGGCTTTTTTATTATTCGGCAAACAATGCATTACAGCTTAACTTTCCAACCATCCTTAGTGCTGATCAGGTTAACGCTTTCTTCTTCGCTCGTGCCGTTTTTAAATTCCAACTTAACCGCAACAGAGGCCATTTTCTTATCACTGCTGTATTTGGTAGTGGTGGACTTAATGGATTTAACACCACCAGCCAACTCAGCTGCAGCGGATGCGGCTTTAAGCATTTCGCTCATTTTGCCCTTCATCATATTGAACTGCTGTTTTTCTTCTTCAGTTAAATGAACCACAGCCATAAAGGTTTCAATATCGCCGTTGATCATGGCGCTAACATACTTCTCAGCCACTTTCTCTGGACCTGAGCCCGAAGAACAAGCAAACATAAATACAGCAATGGCCAGTACAAAAAAGTGCTTTACTTTATTCAGATACATGAGGGTTCCCTATTAAATTAATGTGTTAATTTTTCCAAAATCTACCTCAGCGCCGGCCTAAACAAAGCGCCCTGAACAGCACATGGTCTTTAACGGCCTTGCTAATGCATTAGTTAGTCGCGTATAGCTTACACACTTAACTAAGGCAAACCGTTACCAAAAACGATACTGTCATTTTTTTGCGAACTAACTCACAAAAAAAAGGCGGTCACAATACTTAATAGCACTACCACAGCAAAAACCTTGTAGTGGGTGCTAAATAGCGGTCGTTTATTTGATTCGTTCACATCTCTAGTCATAGCTTCCAACTCTGCGGCTCTATCGATTCATTAACGAGCACTCTGCTCAAAAATCACCCCACAAATGCTGCGCTACTGCCATTGCAGCTATGGGTGCTGTTTCTGTTCTTAATACTCTTGGTCCTAGGCTAACCGCCTGAAAACCTTGAGTTAATACCTGTTCAACCTCACCCGCACTTAAACCACCTTCAGGCCCTATTAATAGCGCCAGCGTTTGAGGTGCGGCGTATTGGGCAAAAGGCTGAGCCTGCGGGTGCAACACCAGTTTTAAGTCAGCGTTGAGCTGATCTGCCCAAGTGGCAAGCTTTTCGATTGGATGAATAATAGGGATTTGGCTACGACCACACTGTTCGCACGCACTAATAGCAACTTGCCGCCAATGCTCGAGTCTTTTTTCTGCACGTTCTTTATTTAAACGCACTTCACAGTGCTCGGTGAACAATGGCGTGATGTGTGTGACACCTAGCTCGGTTGCCTTTTGAATTGCCCAATCCATGCGCTCACCCTTGGAGAGCCCTTGGCCCAGGTGCACCTTTAAGGGTGATTCTGCTAAACCCGCTATTTTTTCAGTGAGTTGCACAGTTACAGATTTTTTACCCACCCGTGTTAGCTTGGCTAAAAACTCATCGCCACTGCCATCAAAAACCTGTATCCGAGCGCCAACATCCAAACGTAATACTCTGGCCATATAATGTGCAGTTTGCTCTGGCAGTTCGTGCTCGCCCAAACTAAGTGGCTGCGCCACATAGAAACGCTGATACCCCATGTCGCCCACTCGTATGCAATTAAAAACCGTGAAACCATAGCAGATTCCATGGCGGCTCGACCATAGCGCTGGTGTGATATGTGGATGTGTGATGAGTTATAGCAGGTTGCGGCTATGTGTTAGGTGGGTTTCTACAGGTTTACAAGCAACTTCCTTGCCGCCAACACTGAGCCAAGTTTTAAGCCAGTCTCCTATTGAAGCGTAGCTTCTGTGCGAGGTGGACTATACAACCAGCTCAGGCGGTACTGGAGAATCCTTCGCGCAAGAGTTGCGCTCCCACAGAAGCTGAGCCTGCGCGCCAGCTGGCTATAAAATTGCCGGACGTCTACTTAGTGCGCAAGCTCATCATGTTCGATTACATCGCCCTCATGTTCCATGGATTCATGCTCATGTCCTGCATCTTCTTGGCCATGCATCATCTGCATTTTGTCACCGTGTTCAGCCGCGTGCTCATGGCCCGCTTGAGCGATTTCTTTCAGTACCGCCAAATCAATTTGCTCAAAACTTATTACACGTCCACCACGATCATGCGCCAGCTTTTCAGCCGCTGCTTTATCGCTGTAGGACACTAACGAGGGTCCCATAGCGCCAAGCATGTCAGAACCCACAACATACCAAGCTTTGCGTGCATCGATTAAGTGCTCATCTTCTGGCGTATCCCAATGTGTTTTAGCCATATCATGCACATAAATCTGCGCTTGCAGGGTTTTGTTTTCTGGCTGCAACCACCAGCTAAACATATCCACAGTAGAGCAAAATTTATGTGTTTCGCCATTTTGCTTATTGATTGACTGACCTTTTGCGCCCGGCCATTCGGTAATCAACATACCGCATACATGGCACTCATCGCCCGCATGAAAGGCGACCGGATCAGTGCTCACTTGTGGTTTATTTTCTTCTGTACAAGCAGTTAACCACAGCGCTGTGAAAAGTACTGCGCCAAAACCTAATGCTTTTTTTATTGTTTCTTTCATGGGTACAACTCCTTTAATTATTTTAAGCCGCTCGCTTAGTCAAGCGCCAATGTGCTAAACCCAGTACTACGCCAGCCCAAACCACCAAACATAACCACAACGCTAACTGACCAACCGGCAAGTCACTAGCCAATGCCATAACTCCAAGCCCCTGACCGCCAGCTTCAAAACCACCCAGATTAATCAAACGGTAAATATCGGTAGGGTTAAGCAACAACAACCATGGCAGTAATTCGGGATTAATTCGTCCTTCAGTCACCACCAGCAAGGCTAATAAAGCCAAGTCAAATACCAGTACAAACAAAAACCAAATACCCAGCGCTAACCCTGCCGCGGTAGTTTTTTCCTTTGCTTGGCTGCTCAGTACATAGGCAAAGGCTAAGAATACTAAGCCAAGTAAAGTTGATGAGAAAATAAAGCGACTAAATGCAAACAGTAGCGTGCTGTAGGAGACATCCTGTACCAACAATGCAATCGCCACAGCCGCACTACCAAAACCTATTAAAGTGGCCATACCTAAAATACACCCATGACCAACAAACTTCCCGAGCAACAGTTCGCGGCGAGTCAACGGATAGGTCAGCAGCAACATCAATGTACCGCCTTCTTCCTCGCCGACAATGGCGTCATAGGCTAATAACAAAGCAATTAGTGGCATTAAAAACGTGGCCAAGCTTGCCAAACTGGCAATGGTTGCTGGGATAGAGGTAAAGCCCACCTGCCCTGAAGCAGCGGCACCAAACCAAGCAATACCGACAGCCAACACCGCAAATAACAGACTAATCGCCAACATCCAGCGGTTACGCAAGCCATCACTAAATTCTTTACGAGCAATATGAATTATTTGCTTCATTGCTGTACTCCTGCAATACCCACGGCACCCGCTTTTTCCATGTAGTAAATATAAATATCCTCAAGTGAGGGTGGGCGCACTTCTAAATCGCTGGGCTGCAACTTAAGCAGCTCCTGCACTACACTCAGCTTAGCGGCGGGGTTGACGCTCAGTTCGAGCCAGCCCTGACTTAACGGTCGCTGCGCCTGCACTTCTGGATGTTTAAACTCACCAACAAGGCCTTGCACGCGAATTCGCACCGGTAAACCTGCTTGTTCGCGCAGTTCGTAGAGATTGCCTTCTGCCTCTAAATAACCACGCGCCAGCACAACGGCACGATCGATATAAGACTCCACACCCGGTAAAACGTGTGAACAAATAATAATACTGGTTCCCGAATCTTTAAGCCGGCCAATAAGTCGGTACAGCTCTTGTGTAGCAATAGGGTCAAGCCCCACGGTAGGCTCATCTAAGATTAGTAATTTAGGTTCGCCTAACAGTGCTTGCGCCAAACCTAAACGCTGGCGCATTCCTTTTGAATAGGTTTTCACACGCTTGCTGGCGGCAGCAGTAAGGCCCACTTGCGCCAGCAACGCATCTACCTGTGCAAGCGGTGCATCTTTTAAACGTGCAAAGTGCTGCAACGTTTCACGACCTGTCAGTTGCGGATAAAACATCACGTTTTCAGGTAAAAAACCAATTTGTTGGCGAACTCGAGACTCACTGGCCTCACCACCCAACACCCGCACCTGGCCTGAAGATGCTTGGATTAAACCCAAAATAAGCCGCACCGTGGTGGTTTTTCCTGCACCGTTATGGCCAAACAGCCCCAGCACCTCTCCGGCACGTAATTGCCAATTCATATCGTGCAGCACCTGCAAGTCGCCATAGCTTTGCTGCACCTGTTTGAGTTCTACCACTACAGTCATTGTTGTGTTCCTTGTGACGCTGTCGGCAACCTTTGTGGTGGTCGCATTAACGGATAACTATCTTGCACGCCTGGATATTTCACCACGGGAAACGCCCGCTGCACCCAACGTAGCAGTTCAATACTAGGGCTGTGCATTAGCAAGCGTACTTGCGGATAAGTCCACAGCAATCGGTCTACGTTATCGTTAGGTTCATAGGGCACATCGCCTATGCCATCGTCATTACGATCCCAGCCTAAATAGTCGCTCCAGTAGTTGCCACGACCTTCATGTGACCATTCCTGATAACGAATGGCGACATATTTAACCTGCTGTTGGTTATTGATAAAGGCATTGTCGTAAATCTTGTTATCCTCAGAACCTGCGGTGAGATGCACACCCAAGGCGCTGTTGACAAAAGAGTTACCCGACACGGTATTAAACAGGGAGTTATAAATAAACAGCCCTTTACCTTCGGCACCGCTGATATGTACACCATCTCCAGAACCGGGCTGCACATCGGTGGCATAATTATTCTGGATAGTTGAATTAATGATGTAATTGAGTAGCACGCCATAGTTCTGGTCGTGGTCAGAGCGGTTGTTAAGCACAGTTAACTGGCGGCTTTGCATCAGTGCGTAGCCTGTACGCGTGCGCGTGGTGCTGTTATTGGTTACATGGTTGCGATTGGAAAACATGTAGTGAATGCCGTAACGCATATCACGCAAATTATTGCCGTCGATAATATTGTCGTTGGAGGCTTCGATATAAATCCCATCGCGCACATGCCAAATTTCATTGCCTTGAATAGTGGCATCACGTACTGCAAATAAATGGATGCCGTTGCCACGGTCTTGGGTACGCAGATTGTCATCGCCCTGGACTTGGTTGCGGATAATGCTTACGTCTCTAGTAGCATCAACCCAGAGCCCAAAACCTTGCCCTTTTAAGGAGTTCTCTACTATGTTTGCATTTCTTGCCGTGCGTTCGACAAAAACACCTGCTTCCATATTGGTGAGGTTGCTCCCCCAGTTTTCAATCTGGCATTTTTTAAGTGTTACATCATGGGCACGGATGTTGATTGCGTTTTTATGTCCATTTGCATTGAAGATCGCACCTGCGGCGCATTCAAGTTGAATGGGAACATCAATGACAAAGTTGCCGTGGTACACACCAGCCGGCAAGCGCCATACATGCTCATTAATTTGTTCTATAGGAAGTGTTGTTATAGAGATGAGACTTGTGTCTGCTTCAGGTGCTGCTTGAATCGCATGAAGCTGTAAATGATTGGCTGCTTCTGGAACGTCTGGAACGTCTGGAACTTGCGCTGCTATAGCCATGCTGGTCGCAAAGAAAGCGACAAAGCAAATCACAGTATGAATGAAACGTTTGACACCCATGCACAAGCCTTACTTGGTTAAAAATAAAAACCATGCGCCCCCATTAAGGAGCGCATGGATTATTCCAGCTTACTTAGCTGGTTTTACATACATGCGTCCAACCATTTCCATGTGAAGTGCATGGCAGAACCAGTTACAGTAATACCAGTGGATACCTGGCTTATCAGCAATAAACGTCACTGATGCTGTTTGTTGCGGGCTAATTTCCATGCTCACACCGTGGTTTACCATACAGAAGCCGTGTGAAACGTCTTCGATGATATCCAAGTTGGTAATGATTACAGTTACTTCATCGCCCTGGTTAACGGTGAACTCAGTCATTCCGTAAGATGGAGCGTAAGAGGTCATATAAACCCGTACTTTCTTACCTTCACGAATAACTTTGTTGTCTTTTTCTAGATCAATGCCGTCTTTCTTCGCCATGGCACGCGTTGTAGCAAAGAATGGATCATCACGGTCCCAAACTTTTTTGGTCTTGATCTGATCACGACGCGCCATAATACAGTCATGCGGCTCAGCAAAGGTAGGGCCATCATGTACTAGCTTCATCACATCACCAGAAATATCAATTAACTGATCGTTTTCTGCGTGTAACGGGCCAACCGGCAAGAAACGGTCTTTAGAGAACTTACTCAATACCACCAACCACTTACCGTCTGCTTCGCGAGACTCAGTCAGAGAAGCATGGTTATGACCTGGCTGGTAGTGTACATCGAGTTTTTGCTTGATGTAGTTAACTTTTTTACCGTTGTATGCCTGAACAGCTTCTTCGATGTTCCACTTCACTACCTGGCTATCAATAAACAGCGTGGTGTACGCATTACCGCGACCATCAAAGGTGGTGTGTAACGGCCCTAAGCCTAACTCTGGCTCACCAACAACTACATCACGCTCGTCTTTGAGCTTGTCGTTAAACAGGTCGTCCAGTCTATCAATTGCAATAATAGTACAGGTTGGAGATAGCTTACCGTTGGCAATAAAGTACTTACCATCTGGTGAAGTATTCAAACCGTGGGGGTTTTTAGGAGTAGGAATATAACGGGTTACACGAGAGTTTTTGCCGTCTTTTTTACGACCATCAACAACAGGAACTTTAGAGTCGCCAAGGGTAATAAAATTACCTTTTTTAATTTCTTCTTCAATGCGTGGAATATTGAAAACAGTTACCCAGTCACGCTCATTACGCATCATACCTGCAAGATCAGTCGCAGCTTCTGAGTTGTAGCAGGTAGCAGCAGCGTACTTACCTGTGTAACACGCATCAGTGTTATCGAGGTTACCGTCGACAATTACCTGCCATGCTACTTCCATGGTTTCCGCATCAACTGCGTTATACATGGTGTACTTGTTGGATTTATCCCAGTTTGCAAAATCAGTTTTACCGTCATTTGGGTGCGGAATAATAAATTCAGCGTTACAGAATACGTACTTTGTGTGAGGTACTTTCTGCAAACGTAAACCGTGAATTGCCTGTACGTTTGGAATGGTGGTGATCTTGTCACACTTCATAATGTCCAAGCGAATACGTGCAACACGGCTGTTAGCTTTATCGTTAATGAACAGGTACTTACCATCATACTTACCATCGGTCATGGAAATATGTGGGTGGTGAGAGTCACCGTTTAAGAACTTCGCGCTATCACCAAGCACTTCTCTACTTTCGTTGGTTAAGCCCCAACCAGTAGCAGAACAGGTATTAAATACTGGAATACGCATCAACTCACGCATGGATGGAATACCCAATACGCGAACTTCACCCGAGTGACCGCCACTCCAGAAACCATAATACTCATCAAGTTCACCTGGTCCTACATGAACTTTATTTTGTGAATCCTTTACCGCTGCAGCCCATGACTCGCGTGTCATTACTGAACTACCCAGAGCTGTAGCACCAGCTAAGGTGGCGCCTGTTACTGCAGTGGCGCCGAGAAATCCACGGCGACTAAGGCCTGTTTTCTCAACTTCTGTTGTTTTTTTATCACTCATGACAGACTTTCTCCTAAATTAAACCCTTACTCTTCTAAGTCAGGGCGAAACATCCAGCTGTACGGCTGGAATGATTTGCGGCTCCTCAGGAGCAGCTTTATTACGTTGGCGGCGTTTCTTTTTTGCCACCAACGGCGGGCATCGGTCGTCGTTGTAGTAGGTAACCTGACAATCCAGACAGTGGTGACACTCGTTGGCATTAATATGTCCATCTGGGTGAATCGCCTGCACCTCACACTCAACGGCACATAACTGACAAGGCGTACCGCACTCTTTGCGACGCTTAAGCCAGTCGAACAAACGTAATTGTGTTGGTATCGCCAAAGCTGCTCCTAAAGGACAGATGTAGCGGCAATACACTTTGCGGGTAAAGATATTGATTACCAATAAAACAACAGCATAGAGAACGAAACCCCACTCACGCACAAAATGCAGCGTAATAGCGGTCTTGAATGGCTCAACCTCAGCATATTTTTCTGCCGTGGCAATGGAGTCAAGTGACAATCCGAACAGAGCCAGCAAGATAATGTACTTCACCGCCCATAAGCGCTCGTGCACAGCCCAAGGCAACTCATACTGCTTAACTTTTAACTTGCGTGCGGCTTCATTAATCAATTCCTGCAGGGCACCAAAAGGACAGAGCCAGCCACAGAATACTCCACGACCCCAGAGCAGAATACTCACCGCCACAAAGCTCCACATAATAAATATCACGGGATCAATCAGAAACGTCTCCCACCTAAAGTCACCCATAAATGAGTGCACAAAGGTAAACACGTTAACCACTGAGATTTGACCCAAGGCATACCAGCCAATAAACACCACAGTGAAGGTCAAGTAAGCGATTCGGATTGTGTGCAGTAAACCCGGACGACGCGCTAGGAAGTCCTGCATAAATAAGACTGCTACCAGTACAATCAGCGCTATTGAGATAATCGA
Source organism: Thiopseudomonas acetoxidans (assembly GCF_030362935.1). Lineage (NCBI taxonomy): Bacteria > Pseudomonadati > Pseudomonadota > Gammaproteobacteria > Pseudomonadales > Pseudomonadaceae > Thiopseudomonas > Thiopseudomonas acetoxidans. Next base: position 92,797 of record NZ_JAUCDY010000004.1, on the reverse strand, counting down.
TATTTGGAAGCTTTTTTGATACCAAACACTCAGCCACAGCGGACGATTAGCTTCATCAATAGCGGCCTGCTCTGAAGCGGTTAAAGCCGGTCGATCAATGTATTCTTCAGGTAGCTGGTAGCCCAGTTCAAAGCTGGTAAAAATACTGTCTACGGGACCGGTTTGACGGCGCACCAACAGCTCAAAGCTTAGAGGGCTGCCCGGGTCCACGGCGTATTGTGAGCGCGCAATAAAAATACCCATCTCAGTAAAATTTGGCATGCCTTGCGCATACACATCACTGAGACGGAAGAAATCCAAGTCTCTAAAGCTGATAACTTCACCAAACTGACGCATCTGGATACGGTCGAAAATACCGCCACGCACATAACCCGAGCCTTTAAATGAGTAGTCACCATTAGCCACAACCATCATGGCATGATCACCCTCGTTAAGCTCTTCCATAATCGCTTGGTATTGCTTGTCGCCCAAAATGTTGCGGCCAATGGTTGGCACTGTTAAGTCCGCTAAATACAGATCAATAAAGGGTGTATCTCGTTGATCCTCAGCAACCGCCTCAACACCTTCAGCTTCCGTACCGATAAAAGCATCATCAACCTGACCATGGTTGAGCAGCATACGTCTCACTGAACCGTCACCGGTCAGCGTATGCCAATCTGATGGTCTGAAATAGTCTTTGAGGATAGTAGCGGGCTTAGATTTAATCTCGCTGTGTGCTTCAACCAGACCCAGCGACACTGCAACTCGGTGTGCAGCACGCATGACGATCTCGTTAACCACCATTACCGTAACCGTTGCGCCACTTACTGCATCAATAGTTACCGCTGTTTCATCTTTGGTACGCCCGATAACTACGCGCTGCTCAACATTAATTCCTTGATATTTAGCTGCAAAATCGTGCAGTTTTTGCTCAGGAATACCAATGAGTAGAATAGGTTCGTCATGATGCAATACGTAAGCGTCAAGGATGGTGCCATCTAAACCTAGCACCACCTGCATATTGATAGGCTTGCCCGAGTAGGCAGGGATATTAACGACATTGATACTTTCGAATGCGTAGCCCTGTAATTCGTCGCCTTTTTTTAGCGTTCTTACGCCGAACTCTTCTGCCGGCTCTGAAATAACGTTCACTTCAGGCAGCACTGTAGCAATACGCTGCCTCTCTAACGGGCTCAGTGGCTGGGCAAGTGCCAAGCTTGTCCAAAACATTAACAACCAAATCCAGAAGCTTTGGCGTAAGTATTTAATTCCTGCGCTTTGGGGTGCCGCAACCGTCATAGCTTTCCTGCCTTATCATTTGTAACTTAATTCATACTAACCCAGCCTATGTGTGTGCGGCGCATGATCGCAATCAATTTATTTTTTTATTAGTTTACAAAGAATGAAATCTTTGAAACTCGCACCTCACTCAATCCCCCCTACTGGCGCTACGCCTTTTTAGCATGCAATACACTGATCCATGACAGCACTTGTCCAGATGCGAGCATCAATACTGCCTAACCCAGCAAAGAAGACTGCGACAATTCGCTATAATCATGATGGCACAATACCTGCATGGTTATCTGGCAGTTAAAATTTTGACTCTGGTTCACACACCTGTCTGCCTATAGCACGTGACCAAAACCAACTCTAATAATTATTGGGTGCCACTATGAAAAAATATATTTCCGACGTCATACAGGCCATTTTGCGTGGCATAGGGATTCGCAGCCTTGATAAGCAATTTTTGTTTTCGTATTCACTTATTGCCATTTTCACTGTTGTTGTAGCTGCACACCTATTAATCTCTCACAGCGATGATGCGACCAGCATAAATGTGGCGGGGGCACAGCGAATGCTTAGCCAAAAAGCGGCTAAAGAGGCGCTGCTTACAGGCGCAGGCTTAGAGCAAAAAGCCACAGTGCTCGCCACCCTGAAGCAGTTTGATGACGCTCACCAAGCTTTGTTAGCAGGTAATAAAGAGCGCGGCATGAGCGCCATTACTGACCCTGAGGTTGTTGCGCAACTTAAAAAAGTGGAGCACCTCTGGCAAGACTACAAACAATCCATCATCAATTACGTAGAGCAACACAACCCTGAGTATCTAAGCGCAATTCACGAACGCTCACCCATAGTTCTAAAAGAAATGAACGCCGCAGTAATGATGATGGAAACCTTAGCGCAAGCTGACGCCAAACAACAACTCTATGTAGCCTTTGGCTCCACCGTTATTATTTTAATCCTCGTCACCTTTGGACGAATTTTCGGTATGAGTGTGCTTATGAATCAGGTGCACAGATTACGAGAACACCTTTACTCAGTTGGAGCAGGCGATTTTTCCCACACGCTTGAAATTGACCGCTTAGATAACGAAGTAGGGCAAATGTTCACGGCCTATAACGATATGGTGACCCATATTGGCAAACTGGTCGGCGGCGTTATGCAAGCAACAGCCGAAGTAAGCACAACTATTGATGGTGTTGCGCAACGACTAGAGCAAACCGCGCGCGGTGTTCAATCCCAGCACAGCGAAATCGACCAAGTAGCCACAGCCATGAATGAAATGGCGGCCACCGTGCAAGAAGTTGCTCACAATACTGTGTTGACCGCCGAAGCAGCTGAACAAGCGCAATTAGAAGCACAAAACGGCCGTCAAATAGTTACGCAAACTATCCGCAGCATTAGAGAGCTGGCCGATAAAGTCGAACAAGGCTCTGCAGCCATGCAACTGCTACAACAGGATAGTCATGAAGTAGGTCAGGTCATGCAGGTGATTAGCGCCATTGCCGAACAAACCAACTTACTGGCATTAAACGCTGCCATTGAAGCTGCACGTGCTGGCGAACAGGGCCGTGGTTTTGCTGTAGTAGCCGACGAAGTACGTACACTGGCGCAGCGTACCCAGCAGTCTACTGAAAACATTCGTACCATTATTGAACGCTTACAAAACCAATCACGTCGAGCAGCTGACTTAATGGCAGAAAGCCAGGAACAAACACAGGCCACGATCGACGATACGACCGCAGCTGATAGCGCACTGGATAACATTGTGCAGTCTGTTACTTCGATTACTGAAATGAGCACCCAAATTGCTACAGCTGCAGAAGAACAAAGTCAGGTGGCAGCTGAAATGGATAGCTCGATTACCAACATCACTGGCATTGCTGAAAAAACCAGTATTGACGCCAACGATACTGTTACAGCTACCGCACAGATTCATGAGCAGATGGATAGACTGCGCACGTTGACCGCCCACTTCCGCTCCAACGTAAAAGGGGTTGATTTAACCGCCGCAAAAACTGCCCACGTCGCTTGGAAAGGTCGGTTGCGCGCCTACCTTGATAACAAAGGCAGCCTGACGCGCGCCGAAGCAACTTCGCACAAGGATTGCGCTCTGGGCAAGTGGTATTTCGGCGAAGGGTTAAAACAGTATGGACACTTGCCTGAAATGAAAAACCTAGATGCTCCGCACGCCGAACTGCACAGTATAATCAGACAAATTATTGAGCTGCGTGAAAGTAACAAGCTTGTAGAGGCTGAACAGCTGTACCAGCAAATTGAGCCGTTATCTGAAAAGGTTGTTCATCTACTAGGACAGATTGAACAAAAGAGCAAATAAGGACTAAGGAGCCTCTAAATAACACCCGTTTTTCGGGTGCGACGTAAAATCCTCCATGCATCCCAACTATAAACTGCCAGTGCGGCCCAAATAAAGGCGAAACTAAGCCAGGCACTGGCAGTGAAGGGTTCTCCGAACAACAGCACCGCCAATAATAAAAGCACCGTGGGGGTGATGTACTGCAAAAAAGCTATGGTCGAATACGGCAGGTGTTTAGCCGCACCATTAAAGGACAGCAGCGGTAATAGCGTTATAGGTCCTGCCGCTGCCAACCATAGCATCTCTTTACTGCCCCAAAATCCAGGCTGTGCTGCCACCGCTTCCGGGCTTAACCACAGCCAAATCAAAGCAGCGGGCAACAGCATCCAGGTCTCAACCACCAACCCAGGCAAAGCTGCCACAGGTGCTTGCTTGCGGATCAATCCATAAAGACCAAAAGAAAAAGCTAAAATTAATGCAATCCACGGCACTGTACCCAGTTGCCAAATTTGCACGCTGACACCTAGGCCAGCAAGTCCCAAAGCCATCCACTGCATGCGCCTTAGGCTTTCGCGCAAAAACACCAGCGCCAGCATCACATTCACCAGCGGATTAATGTAATACCCCAAACTGGCCTCTACCATATGCTCGTTGTGTACCGCCCATACATAGGTCAACCAGTTGCTGGCGATTAAGCAGCCTGACAGCACCAAAGCCAGCAAACGCTTAGGGTGTTTAATTAATTCATTTAACCAGCCGGGGTGACGCCAAATCAGCAATAAAAAAGCGCCGAAAATTGCAGACCAAATAATACGGTGCATCACTACTTCAATCGCTGGAGTCCCTTCAAGCGTCTTAAAGTACAAAGGAAACATACCCCACACGCAGTAAGCCGTAAGGCCAAGCACATAACCACGACGGGGATTCACTGTTGGATTCATTTACTGTTAGCCTGCTATTAAAAGCGCATTTTACACGGTTCTTGTTTTGCCGTCTTTAGACTCTACACGTTAGCTCAACACAGGTGCAGCAGCTAGGGTTCGCATGCGGCTGTATGATAGCGGCCCAAAGTCACAGCCTATTGGAATCATAGCCTGCTGTGATAACGTATTTGTCACCGTTTATCAGTCAGGAATCTCCAAATGTCGCGCAACTCCATCCAGCTTGCTTTACTCGCAACCACCAGTTTGGTGTTGGTACTAATCATTATTTACGCAGCCGCCAACATCAAATCACCCAGCCCTGATCAGCACAACGAAGAGTTGCGTGCTGCCGGCATCATCGCTTTGCCCAAACCTAGAGACATTCCCACACTAAGCTTTGACAGCAGCAACAACGAGCCTATTGTCACAACCGAGCTTAAAGATAAATGGTATTTGGTTTATTTCGGCTATACCTATTGCCCAGATATTTGCCCAACCAGCCTCGCTGAAATGCGACAAATACACCGCTTGCTCACACCCCAAGCACAGCAACAGGTTGAATTTATTATGGTGAGCGTCGACCCTAATCGCGATACGCCCCAGCAACTCAGAGCTTATCTTAATTTTTTCCATCCAGACTTTAAGGGGTTTACAGGAGATATGACGGATGTGCAAAAATTTAGTAACGCGCTGGGTATTCCCTTTATTCCCGGCGATACCAATCAACCCGGTTACACGGTCGATCACAGCGGCAATTTAGCTATTATCAGTCCGGCGGGACAACACTTTGGTTTTGTCCAAGCGCCGTTCAAAATAGAACAAGTAGCGCAGCAATTTAACCGGCTTGTGCAGCAAGCAAAGTAACAGCGATTACCACACTCATCGCCACAGGCCAGCCATACATAATCATGCGCCAACGCACGGACGCGTGGCGCAACTCCATAAAGCCATCAATAATCACCCCGGATTTTACAACGGCGATGACTAAAATTGCTGCCAATTGCAGCGCCAGTGTGCTTTGTTGTGCGCCCCAGTATACGGTCGCCATAGTGGCCAGCATGAGCACGACCCAGCAGACCAACAAAACCACTTCGTTGCTTTTTTGCTTCATGCCGTTAACCCAATAAATAAACCAGCGGGAAGATAATCACCCAGACTAGATCCACCATATGCCAGTACATTACTCCTGACTCCATCCCTGCGTGTTCTTGTGCGTTATAGACATTTTTCCAGCAGCGCCAGCTCAAAAAACTCAGCACTGTTAGACCTAATAGCACATGCAGAAAGTGAAAAGCCGTGGTCAACCAATACAGAGTGAAAAACGTATTGTATTCAAGATCAAAACCAAGACTGGCCAAGTGGCTGTATTCGCTGATTTTCAGCACAACATAAACCATGCCGCTGGCAATAGCAGCTATCAGCAACAGACTGCCTTGCCGTGCTTTGTTTTTGCGCGCGCGTTCAACCGCCAACGCTGCTAAAAAACCAGAGCTCAACAAACCTGCGGTCATCGCAAAGCCGGTCGAGCTGTCCAGCTGTGCGCGCCCAAGCGTAAACATCTCAGGCTTAAGTAGTTGCGTAATACTGAAAGCAAGAATGAATAACGTAAAAGCTGCCAATTCGGCTAGGATAAAAATCCACATAGCCAAATCACCCGGCAGCTTATGTTTCGGTTGTTCAGTCAACGTGAAAGTGGACATCGACTACATCCATGAGTGCGGCAACAGTTTGTGCGTCATCGGTTAGAGGCTCAGCCAAACAGGCCATGCATGCTTGGCGTACAGGCAAGCCTGCTTTAATCATACGCGCGGTAAAAATTAACAACCTTGTCGAGGCAACCTCTTCCAAGTCATGGTTTTCGAGACGTCGAATCGCATGACCTAACCGCACCAATTGAGCGGCTAGTTTCTCATCGACTCCGGCCTCGGTGGCCACAATATGGACTTCTTGCTCAAAGCTAGGGTAGTCAAAGCGCATTGCTACAAAGCGCTGTCTGGTACTAGGTTTCATACCCTTAAGCAGATTTTGATACCCGGGGTTATACGACACCACCAGCATAAAATTGTCGGGAGCACGTAAACTTTCGCCGGTACGCTCAATAAAGAGCTCGCGACGGTCATCCGCCAATGGGTGCAGCACTACCGTTGTATCCTGCCGTGCTTCCACCACCTCGTCCAAATAACAAATACCGCCTTCACGTACGGCTCGTGTCAATGGACCATCCTGCCACCAGGTTCCGTCGGCACCTATTAAATGCCTGCCTACCAAATCTGTAGCACTTAAGTCGTCATGACAGGCAACTGTGTACAGGGGTAAGTTGAGAGCGTGGGCCATGTACTGGACAAAGCGCGTTTTACCGCAGCCTGTAGGTCCTTTAATTAAGACCGGAAGCTGATGTTGCCAAGCTTGACGGAAAATCTCTTCTTCGTTGGTTATATTTTGATAATAGGGAGTTGTTTCAATTATTGCGCTGGATTGTTCTTGCATAACCATATCCTACTGCTTGACTGGGTTTTAGACAGCTTAACTACCTTGTCACTCTATAGACAATTAAAGAGCGCAGTTAACTTGATTGCCATCAAGGGTGATTGTTTAGCCTTTCTTTAGCATTATTGTCAACATGGTTAGCAAGCTACCCAAACTACAAAACACCCATACAAGAACAGTTACCCTAACAATAAGATTTTCGCACCACTCGCAGAGTTCTGTTGAAATTCACTGTTAAAATTAAAAACATGCAGAACTCAAAAGGAGACAAAGCATGACAATGAGAACGACCGCAGCACGCACTAGCCTTCTCGCTATCGCTTCAGTACTAAGCCTTGCAGTTGCCAGTGCCCATGCACAAACCAAAGTTGACGATCCGCAAGCGGCCTATCAATCCGCTGCAATCACAGAGATCAGCGACGGTAAGATCATCCGTACCGCTGGCGCACCCAACCTATCTGACGCTGAATTTGAGCGTGCACGTGAAATCTACTTCCAGCGCTGTGCTGGTTGTCACGGCGTGCTACGTAAAGGCGCTACAGGTAAACCATTAACACCCGACATTACGCAAGCCCGGGGTCAACAGTACCTTGAGGCGCTGATCACCTACGGCTCACCGGCTGGTATGCCTAACTGGGGTACTTCTGGTGAGCTAACCAATGAGCAAATCACGCTCATGGCCAATTATATTCAGCATACACCGCCTACTCCACCTGAGTGGGGCATGCCGGAAATGAAGAATTCTTGGAAGATCATTGTTCCGCCAGAGAAGCGTCCTAAGAAGCAGATGAACAAGCTCAACCTACCGAACCTGTTCTCAGTAACACTGCGCGACGATGGTAAAATTGCACTTATCGATGGTGACACCAAAAAAATTGTTAAAACCATTGAGACAGGCTATGCCGTGCATATTTCTCGTATGTCAGCCTCAGGCCGATACATGTTCGTTATTGGCCGTGATGCCCGTATCGACATGATTGACCTATGGATGAAGAGTCCAAGCATCGTTGCCACCATTAAAGTGGGTATCGAAGCACGCTCTGTAGAAACCTCCAAATTCGCAGGTTACGAAGATAAGTACGCTATTGCTGGCGCATACTGGCCACCCCAGTACACCATCATGGACGGTGAAACCCTTGAGCCATTACAGATTGTCTCCACGCGCGGCATGACTGTAACCACTCAAGAATATCACCCAGAGCCCCGAGTAGCTGCGATCATTGCCTCACACGAGCACCCGGAGTTCATTGTTAACGTAAAAGAAACTGGCCGTATTTTGCTGGTGAATTACGAAGACATTGAGAACCTGACAGTGACCAGTATTGGTGCCAACCTGTTCCTGCACGATGGGGGTTGGGATAGTTCTCACCGCTACTTTATGACGGCAGCGAACGAGTCTAACCAAATTGCCGTGATTGACTCTAAAGAGCGTAATCTGGCTGCTCTGATTGATGTGGGCAAGATTCCTCACCCAGGTCGTGGCGCAAACTTTGTCCACCCTGAGTTCGGTCCTGTGTGGGCGACCAGCCACCTAGGTGATGAAACCATCAGCCTGATAGGCACCGATCCTGTGGGCCATCCACAGCATGCTTGGAAAGTAGTGCAAACGCTGAAAGGTCAAGGCGGTGGTTCTTTGTTTATCAAGACTCACCCAAAATCAACCAACCTGTACTTAGACACTACCTTTAACCCTGATGCCAAAATCAGCCAAACAGCCGCTGTATTTGATATCAACAACCTCGCTGCCGGCTACAAAGTTTTGCCAATTGCCGAGTGGGCTAATATTGATGGTGGCGTACAGCGCGTGCTACAGCCCGAGTACAACGAGGCCGGTGATGAAGTTTGGTTCTCTATCTGGAGCCAGCAGGATGAAGTTTCCGCAATCGTAGTTGTGGATGACAAAACCTTAAAACTGAAAAAAGTGATCAAAGATAAGCGTTTGATTACACCAACGGGTAAATTTAACGTAAACAATACACAACACGACGTTTACTAAGTAAACTACAGTTGCGGGCTCCTTTGAGTCCGCAACTATAATAGCTTTGAGGATATATGATGAAAAAACTATTAATTCCTTTGTTTTCCGTAGCAGCTCTTGCCTCTTTCCAGACCGCAGTAGCTGTTGATAACGCTGCTGCAGAAGCACTTTTTTCTGCAAAAGCATGTGTTGCTTGTCATGCTGCTGACAGAAAACTGGTTGGCCCTTCTTACCAAGAAGTTGCAGAAAAGCGTGGCGATGATGTTGCAACTGTTGCACAGAACATCATCAGCGGTAGCACCGGTGTATACGGCCCTATTCCAATGCCACCAAACGCTGTTACTGAAGAAGAAGCAACTATTCTTGCTGAGTGGGTTCTCTCACACAAATAGTCTGCTAAGGAGACGTCATGCGGTACTTAAGCAAACGCAAGTGCGCTATTATTTTCCTCGTGGCGTCCTTCCTTTTTCCACTTACCAGTCATGCAGAATCCATTTCTGCAGAACGACAAGCCACATTAAAACATCTCCTTATTCAAGACTGCGGGTCCTGCCACGGTCTGCGCATGAAGGGCGGTTTAGGCCCAGCACTCACTCCTGATGATATTGCCGACAAACCTAAAGAAGGTTTAGTGGCCACCATCATTCATGGCCGTCCCGGCACAGCGATGCCACCTTGGGCCGCCTTACTCACCGACCAAGAAGCCACATGGTTGATTGACCAGCTTTTACAGGGAGTTTCACCATGAGAAAACGCCTGTGTATTACTCCTTTATTTGCGCTGGCGCTTAGCGCCTGCAGTTTAATAAGTGTGCAAGAAGAACCGCGCGGTACTGGAGATTTGGGCGTAGTTATTGAGCGCGCTGCCGGTAATGTTCTTATTGTTGAACACACCAACAACCAAGCCATTGCTCGCGTCGAAGGTTTAGGTGATTTATCACACGCCTCGGTCGTTTTTTCACGCGATGAACGCTACGCCTATGTCTTTGGCCGTGATGGCGGCTTGACCAAAGTGGACCTGCTTAAACAGCGTATTGATAAGCGCATTATTCAAGGCGGTAACAGTATTGGCGGTGCTATAAGCCAAGACGGTCGCCTCATCGCGGTGGGCAACTATGAGCCCGGCGGCGTTAAAATATTTACAGCTGACACCCTAGAACTGGTGGCTGATATTCCAGCGACGGCTCTTGCCGATGGCAGCAAAAACTCGCGCGTGGTCGGCATGGTTGATGCTCCCGGACAAAAATTTTTAGTCAGCCTATTTGATACCGGAGAAATCTGGATTATCGACTTTAGCGATAGCGCTGCTGACGCACCAACCGTTTCCCGCTTTACCGATATTGGCAAGCAACCCTACGACTCTATGCTCACGCCTGAAGGGCGCTACTACATTGCTGGCTTGTTTGGCGAAGACGGTCTAGCGATGCTGGATTTATGGAATCCAGAGCAGGGCGTAACGCGTATTTTAGACGGCTACGGCAAGGGGAATGTGCCACTACCTGTGTATAAAATGCCTCACCTAGAGGGCTGGACCGTTGCAGACAACCAAGCCTTTGTCCCTGGCGTGGGTCATCACCAAGTTTTGGTGATTGATACGCAAACCTGGCAACAAAGCAAAGCGATTGAGATGGTTGGGCAGCCTGTATTTGTAATGGCACGACCTGATGCACGACAGATTTGGGTTAACTTTGCTTACCCCGACAACCAGTACGTGCAGGTGATTGACAGCCAAACTAAAGAAGTCATCAAAACCATTGAGCCGGGTCCAGGCGTGCTGCATATGGAGTTTACTCCACGCGGCGAACATATCTGGATTTCTGTGCGCGATCGCAACGAGGTGCAGGTCTGGGATACCCAGACATTGGAACATCTTTACACCCTCGAAGCCGACAACCCTAGCGGCATTTTCTTTACTAACCGAGCCCATCGTATTGGCCTCTAAGGGTTAAACATGGACGAACTCACTCAACGCCTGCTGGATCGTTTCCAGCATGGCGTACCTATTTGTGCCACCCCCTATCAAGCCATGGCTAATGCGCTCAACTGCAGTGAAGCCGATATCTTGTTGCGCTTAGAACAACTGCAACAACTAGGCGCTTTATCCCGCGTTGGTCCCGTCATTGAACACAGCAAAGCGGGTGCCAGTTCATTAGTCGCCTTAGCCGTCCCCGAGCCACGCATAGAAAGCGTCGCTGAGTACATCAACCAGCTGCCAGAAGTGAATCACAACTACCTGCGTGAACATGAATACAACCTATGGTTTGTCCTTACCGGACCTAGTCGCGACCATCTGGATGTAATTTTACAGCGCATCGAGCATGACACTGGTTTGGCTCCACTGGATTTACCCATGCTCACGCCCTACCGCATCGACTTGGGTTTTTCCTTGTTTAGTAATTCGCAGGTGCCGCTATGACACAAGCATTATCCGCCAGCCAAGCGCAACAACTACTGGCACTGCTGGAACAAGGACTGCCTTTGGTCTCTCGCCCATACCAAGCACTGGCCGAACAGGTTCAGGTCAGCGAAGCGCAGGTAATTGCCAAGGTGAAAGACTGGCAAGAGCAAGGCTTGTTTCGTCGTTTCGGCATAGTGGTCAAACACCGAGCACTGGGTATTAACGCTAACTGCATGCTGGTACTGGATGTTGCTGATGGACAGGTTGACGAAATAGGCGCTCAGCTCGCACAAGCCCCCGGAGTGAACCTGTGTTACAGACGACCACGACGCGATAATTGGAATTACAATTTATTTTGCATGGTGCATGGCCGCTGTCGTGAAGCCGTTACCGAGCATGTGTACCAGCTGTTACGACAGTTTGATTTAACTGAACGCCCACACCATTTACTGTTCAGCACACGCGCCTTTAAACAACGCGGCGCGCGCTACACGATGCCCGAGGTTAACCATGGTTGAATTAGATGAATTTGATCGCCGCTTACTTAATCGCATGCAACATGGTCTGCCTTTAGTGCGCCATCCTTGGCAGGCACTAAGTGTCGAACTAGAAGCCAGCGAAGAACGCATCCGCCAACGTCTGCAAGAGCTGCTGGATGACGGCACTCTAACCCGCTTTGGTCCCATGTTTGATATTGAACAGCTTGGCGGTGCTTTTACCCTTGCGGCAATGCGCGTACCCGAAGAGCAATTTGATACGGTCACTGAACAACTCAACAACATTCCCGCCGTCGCCCATAACTATCAGCGTGAGCATGACTACAACATGTGGTTTGTGCTGGCGACCGCAACGCCAGAGGGCATCACCGAGACCATAGAGCACATCGAACAGCTGACCGGCCTGACCGTACTCAACCTACCCAAAGAGAAAACCTATCATGTCGGATTGCATTTCCCCCTCTGATCAGCAATTAGCGCAACGCTTAATCGCCCTGACCGAAGCCGGCATGCCATTGGTTGCCGATCCTTGGGCGTGGTTAGCTGAACGTATGCAGCTTGAGGTGGATGACACCCTAGCCTTATTGCAGCGCCTACAAGCCAGCGGCGCTATTCGCCGCATCGCTGCCGTACCCAACCACTATCGTTTGGGTTACACCTTTAACGGTATGACGGTTTGGGAAGTGGACGAAGCAGAGATTGATCGCCTCGGTCAAGAAGTGGGCAACTTCCATTTTGTCAGCCATTGTTACCGCCGACCCCGGCGTGAAAACTGGAATTACAACCTTTTTGCTATGGTGCATGGTACCAACGCTGAACAAATTGAACATGAGCGCAAACTTATTCGCGATCATTTAGGCAAGCATTGCCGCGCTGATACGATGCTGGTTAGTAGTAAAATTCTTAAGAAAACTGGGCTGCGGATTCATAGTAAGCCCAAGGAGTAGCCGCCATGATGCGCATCAGTACCTATCTACGTGCCATTGCAGGTCAAGCCCCCGAACCACGGGCAGCCAAACCCGGCAGCACTCGTCCTCCTGTAGTTATTTGGAACACGCTACGCCGCTGCAACCTGACCTGTAAGCACTGTTACTCCACCTCCGCCGATATAGATTTTAAAGGTGAGCTGGATACTGCTGAAGCGCTGGATGTGATTGACCAGTTGCACGAGGCGGGCGTTAAGGTATTGGTTTTAAGTGGCGGCGAGCCTTTGATGCGCCCCGATATCTTCCAGCTGGCTGAACGCGCACGTCAGTACGGTTTTTATACTGCACTGTCCACCAATGGCACGCTGATTAACGAAACCAACATTGACCAAATCGCCGATGCAGACTTTGACTATGTCGGTATCAGCATTGATGGTTTGCCCGAGATTCATGATGAGTTTCGTCGCATGAAAGGTGGTTTTGCCGCCGCCATGCATGGCGTGAAACTGTGCCGTGAAAAAGATCTGCGTGTGGGTCTGCGTACCACGCTAACCCAGTTTAACTTCCCGCAGCTGCCCGACTTGCTCGACCTAATGCGCGAATACGATGTGCAGAAATACTACCTCTCGCACTTAAATTACAGCGGGCGCGGTAAGCGCAATCACGGGGTAGATGCCCACCGTAACATGACCCGCCAAGCCATGACGCAAGTTTTTGAACGCGCTTGGGAAGACGTACAAAATGGCATTGAAACCGATTTTGTTAGCGGCAATAACGATGCCGATGGCGTGCTGTTACTGCAGTGGATCACGGCCAACATGCCAGAGCACCGCGAACAAATGGAGCGCATGCTGCTCGCTTGGGGCGGTAATGCGTCCGGCGCTGGTATTGCCAATATCGACAATCTTGGCTTAGTGCACCCCGACACCTACTGGTGGCAAGAGACCGTGGGCAATGTACGCAAACAACGCTTTGCCGATATCTGGTTGAACAAACCTGATCCTTTATTAGTTGAACTGCGCCAGCACCCGCGCCCGATTAAAGGTCGTTGCGGTCAGTGCCAGTGGTTGTCTATCTGTAATGGCAACACCCGGACCCGAGCTTGGGCTGGTGGCGATATGTGGGCAGAAGACCCTGGCTGTTATTTAACCGATGCTGAAATTGGTTTGCCTCAGCCAGAGCTAATCCAAGCGATGCCGGTAAACTAATGCTAAGTACTACGCCGTAACGCCAAAACAACTATAAGCACTGGAATAAAAACATTCGCTAAGGAGCACCACATGAATCTAATCAAGCCTCTCAAACCCTTAGCCTGTGCTTTGTTATTGCTGGCCTCGAGCCACACATGGGCCGTAGATAAAGCCGCTGAAAACACCTATCTCGAATTATGCAGTGTATGCCATAGCGAACAACGCATTGGCGGCACAGGCCCGGCATTATTACCGGAAAGTCTGGGACGGATCAAAAAAGCTGAAGCCATTAACGTGATTGCCAATGGCCGACCCGCTAGCCAAATGATTGGCTACAAAGACGTACTCAGCAGCGAGCAAATCAGCACACTGGTTGATTACCTATACACCCCCGCTGATAATCCACCCAACTGGTCGGTAGCAGATATCCAAAACAGCCATAAACTTTTTGTGAACCAACAAGACTTGCCCACACAACCACAGCATAACTCTGATCCGCTGAATCTGTTTGTCGTGGTCGAGGCCGGCACGCATCATGTCACTATTTTAGATGGCGATAAGTTTGAAACCATCGCTCGCTTCCAAAGCCATTTTGCCCTACATGGCGGACCTAAGTTTTCCCCAGACGGGCGCTTTGTTTACTTTGCCTCGCGCGATGGCTGGGTCAGCAAATACGATATCCACAACCTCACTATGATTGGTGAAATCCGGGTGGCGCTGAACACCCGCAATTTAGCCGTCAGTAATGATGGCAAGTGGGTGATGGTCGGTAACTACTTGCCCGGCAGTTTAGTGGTCTTAGACGCTGAAGACTTGAGCTTCGTTAAAGAGATTCCGGTCGTCGGCAATGACGGTAACCCCTCACGCGTCAGTGCGGTATACACCGCTCCACCCAGAGACAGCTTTGTGGTGGCGTTAAAAGATACTCAAGAGGTATGGGAGTTTCCCTACCTGAACAACCCCAACTTTGAGCCGCGCCGTATTCTGGCCAATGACTATTTGGACGATTTCTCTTTCACTCCCGATTACCGTTATTTATTAGCCACCTCGCGTAAAGCCAAGGGCGGACAGGTGATTGATATGGAGCTGGGTAAAACCATCAGCGAGATTCCACTGCCGGGCATGCCGCACTTAGGCTCAGGTATTTACTGGCAGCGGGGCGAGCAGCAAGTGTTTGCTACACCCAATATCAGCCAAGGCTTGATTTCAGTATTGGATATGCAGAATTGGCAGCTGATTAAAGAAATTAAAACCGAAGGACCGGGCTTTTTTATGCGCAGCCACGCAAACTCCAAATATGCTTGGACCGATGTATTCTTCGGCCCTAACAATGAAGCCGTGCATGTCATTGATAAACAAAGCTTGGAAGTGGTGCGGACGTTACGCCCCATGCCCGGCAAAAATGCGGCGCACGTAGAGTTTAATAAAGACGGTAGCCACCTGATTCTTAGCGTCTGGGACGAAGATGGCGCCTTGATTGTCTATAACGCTGAAACCCTTGAAGAAGTGAAGCGTATCCCGATGAACAAGCCCTCGGGCAAATACAACGTCTACAACAAAATCAATTTTGCTGAGGGAACCTCCCACTAAGCAATCATGCGCAAGCGCACCTAGACTGCGCTTGCGCTATTTCTGCAGAACTAGATCGGCTCAAGCTTAGCAAACGACAACATCAACCACTTACTGCCTTCGCTGGCAAAGTTAATTTGCACACGTGCCTGAGCGCCAGCGCCTTCAAAGTTAACGATCACACCCTCACCAAAAACCCCATGGCGTACCGCTTGTCCCAGTTGAAACTCTGTCTCGGGTACTGCACTGCCGGCAAACAAGCTGCTCGCTGACGAAGCGCTTTGCTTGGGTGCGCTAGGCGTGTTCTGCAAACGTACCATTTGCAATAAATCGGCAGGAATTTCACGCAAGAAACGTGATTGCAAATTATATGACTCCTGCCCATGCAAACGGCGACTTTCCGCGCTGGTTATATACAACTGTTGCATGGCGCGGGTGATACCCACATAGGCTAAACGCCGTTCTTCCTCCAAACCATCGGCTTGCTGCAAGCTATTGGAGTGGGGAAATAAATTTTCTTCCATACCGGCAATAAACACCAAAGGAAACTCCAGTCCCTTGGCGCTGTGCAATGTCATTAACTGCACGCTGTCTTCAAACTCATCCGCTTGTGTATCACCCGACTCCAATACCGCATGGTCAAGAAACGCCACCAAAGGTGTGAGCTCTTGTTCTTCATCGCTTAATTCAAAAGCACGCGCCGCGCTGATTAATTCTTCCAAGTTTTCCACGCGTGACTGGCCTTTCTCACCTTTCTCTTCCTTGTGATAGGTCATCAACCCGCTGTGTTCAATCATGTGCGCCATGGCTTCATGCAAGGGTAAATCTGTCGCCTGCTCGGTTAGCTGTTCAATCAGCAGGATAAATTCCTGCACTGCGTTGTTCGCCCGGCCACTGAGCAGTTTACGCTCGGTTTGCTCACGCATGGCTTGCCATAAAGATACATCATGGGTGCGCGCATAGTTACGAATGTTTTCTACTGTCTTCTCGCCAATACCGCGTGTAGGCACATTAATCACACGCTCAACGGCCTCGTTATCATGGTAATTACGCAATAAGCGCAGATAACCTAAAGCGTTTTTAATCTCTAAACGCTCAAAAAACTTATGCCCACCATAGATGCGATAAGGAATGGCAGCGCGTAGCAAGGCTTCTTCCAAAACACGCGACTGCGCGTTAGAGCGATAAAGTATGGCGATTTCACTGCGTTTAAGCTCACTGCCATGCAATGCTTGCTCAATCACTTCAACGATATAGCGCGCTTCGTCATATTCGTTATAACCCAGATACACGCGAATAGGCTCGCCACCGGTTTCATCGGTCCATAATTCTTTACCTAAACGACCTTGGTTATTACTGATTAACGCATTGGCGGCATTAAGAATATTGGCTGTAGAGCGGTAGTTTTGCTCAAGTCGCACAGTTTGTGCCTTAGGGAAGTCATCATTAAATTGCAAAATATTTTCGATGCGCGCGCCACGCCAACCATAGATAGACTGATCATCATCACCGACCACCATCAGGCTGGAACAGTCCGCTGCCAACAGCCTTAGCCACGCATATTGCACGGCGTTGGTATCTTGAAACTCGTCCACCAGAATATGACGAAAACGGCGCTGATACTGCTGCAGCAAAGTTGGATTATCACGCCACAACTCCAACGAGCGCAGCAGCAGCTCAGCAAAATCAACCGCGCCAGCACGCTGGCAAGCTTCTTCGTAAGCGGTATACAGCTTTTGCATGGTGGTTAAAAACAAATCACCCTGCGCTTGGATATGTTGCGGGCGCAAGCCTTCATCTTTTTGCCCGTTAATAAACCACTGCGCTTGACGAGGTGGCCAGCTTTTCTCGTCCATACCCTGTTCGCGCATGACTCTTTTTAACAGACGCAGCTGATCTTCACTGTCTAAAATGCTAAAGCCTTCGGCTAAACCGGCTTCTTGCCAATGTGCGCGCAGCAAACGGTGTGCTAAACCATGGAACGTACCCACCCACATCCCAGCAGGGTTGATGCCCAACAACTCTTGAATACGCGTGCGCATTTCTGCAGCTGCTTTATTGGTAAAGGTTACCGATAAAATACTATGTGGCGAGGCACCTTCAACCTGAGTCAACCAGCCAATGCGGTGCACCAATACCCGCGTTTTGCCTGAGCCTGCACCTGCCAATACTCGTTGTTGACCTAATGGAGCTGCAACGGCTTGGCGCTGTGCATCATTGAGATCGTTTAAGAGGTAGGAAATATCATCATTCATAGTAGTAAGTCACTGACATGCAAACTCCAGCAGTGAGCCGGGGTTGTCCTAAAAGCGCCGCGGCTATAACGGTGTATAGCTACGTAATGAGGAAGTTACCAATAACGCTAGCCAAAACCGCCTAGACAATTCAAGTGACCAAGCTGGCGCAACGTTTGGTTTATGCAATGTTGCGCATTAACAGGCCGTACTCAAGGTCCAGCTCTTGTGGCAGCGGAATATACAACACATGCCCATCACCAGGTGCCACATCGCGGGGTTTACCAGCACGATCTTCAATATGTTTGAGTTCGAAGGTCAGGTTTCCCTGAGGTGTCATAAGCTCAAGGCTGTCACCAACGCAAAAGTGGTTTTTGACAATCACTTCAGCCAACTCACCCTTGCGTTCACCGGTCAGCTCACCAACAAACTGTTGACGATCCGACACGGAGTTACCGTAAGCATAGTTCTGATATTCATCATGTACATGACGACGTAAAAAACCTTCGGTGTAGCCGCGATGCGCCAAAGACTCAAGCGTATCCATCAGTGACCTATCAAAAGGGCGGCCCGCTAACGCATCGTCAATGGCTTTGCGGTAAACCTGCGCCGTGCGCGCAACATAATAATGGGATTTGGTCCGGCCTTCGATTTTCAGCGAGTGCACGCCCATTTTTATCAATCGCTCAACATGCTGTACCGCTCGCAGGTCTTTGGAGTTCATGATGTAAGTGCCGTGCTCATCTTCATAGGCAGACATCAACTCACCGGGACGGCTGGAGTCCTCCAGCAAGAACACTTCTTTGGTCGGCGCACCTACACCTAGAGTCGGCTCTACGGCTGCAGTACTGGCGATAGGCTCGTATTTTTGTACGATATCGCCCAGCTCGTTTTCTTTGGCTTCGTGGGTTTTATACTCCCAACGACAGGCATTGGTGCAGGTGCCTTGGTTAGGATCGCGCTTATTAATATAACCCGACAGCAAGCAACGGCCTGAGTACGCCATACACAGCGCGCCATGGACAAACACTTCCAGCTCAACCTCGGGTACCTGTTGACGGATTTCTTCGACCTCTTCCAGCGATAACTCGCGCGATAGGATCACCCGCGAAATACCTTGTTGTTGCCAAAACTTAACACTGGCCCAGTTAACCGCGTTCGCTTGCACCGACAGATGAATACACTGCTGAGGGAAATGCTCACGCACCAGCATGATCAAACCCGGATCCGACATAATCAGCGCATCAGGCTGCATTTCGATCACGGGCTTAATGTCTTTGATAAAGGTTTTCAGTTTGGCGTTATGCGGAGCAATGTTAACCACCACATAAAACTTCTTACCTTGCGCATGCGCTTCTTTGATACCCAGCGCAAGGTTGTCGTGGTCAAACTCATTATTGCGCACGCGCAGACTATATCTAGGCTGACCGGCATACACCGCATCAGCACCATAGGCAAAAGCATAACGCATATTTTTCAACGTGCCGGCAGGGCACAGTAATTCAGAGTGATACAGGCTAGACATGGGGAGGGTACTCAAAATAGCTGTCTAAAACGCTCTATTCTACCAGCCTTACGCCAAAGAGTCGCTTAGCTAGCCGCCGAAAGATAGGCTAGTTTAATGACTTAAGCTGCTTCGGGTACAGGCTCTGCGCGTTTAGCATAGTTTTGCGCCATCACCGCACAGACCATCAACTGGATCTGGTGGAATACCATTAGCGGTAAAATAGCAGGCCCCACTGCACCGCCAGCAAACAGCACCTGCGCCATAGGTACACCTGTAGCCATGCTCTTTTTCGAGCCACAGAACACAATCGTAATTTCATCTTCCTTATTGAAATTTAACAAGCGTGATGCCCAGGTAGTTATCATCAACACCAACGCCAGCAATGCACAACACACCACGGTCAACATAATGAGCGCCTTAGGCGGCACGGTGTACCACAACCCACCTACCACCGCAGAACTAAAGGCCGTGTATACCACTAACAGAATTGAGCTTTGATCCACGTACCTGATCAGGGTGCGGTTGTTATCCACCCAGCCGGCGATCCAGCGGCGCGAGTAGTGCCCTAAAATAAAGGGCAATAACAACTGCAGGCTAATCTTGATCACGGCATCCAGCATACCCGTGGTGCCTGCATCAGCATCCAGCATCAGCTTGACCAGAATAGGTGTCACCAAAATACCTACTAGGCTTGAAGCCGAGGCTGCGCAGACTGCGGCAGGAACATTACCACGCGCCATTGACGTAAAGGCGATCGCCGACTGCACCGTGCCCGGTAACGCCGCCAAATAGAGCATGCCCACCCATAATTGCTCGCCAAGCAAAGGTTTTAATGCTGGGGTTAACGCCACCATTAATAGGGGGAACATAATAAAAGTACAGCCGAATATCAGCAGGTGCAAACGCCAGTGCAAGGCACCGGCAATGATCGCTTGGCGCGACAGTTTGGCGCCATGCAGGAAAAACAGCAGGGCAATGGCAGCGGTGGTCAGCCATTTAAAAAACACTTCACCAGAACCCTGTGCTGGCACATAGCTGGCAGCCAAAATCACTGCGATAATTATCAGGGTGTAATTATCAAAAACCATTCGCATACGGGCATAGAAAACAGACATAACTTTGCTCTTCAAAATAAACACTGGACGCTAATGTACCCTAGCCTTTATATTCCGGCTAACGCCAAGCAGTCAATTAATTGCTCCGAACGGACATCGCATGTATTTAGAACAACAACTCAACCAACTAAAGCAGTTACCGCGCCCTGTATACGGCCAAGCAGAAGCTTTGCCCAACATTGCACTGGGTTATAAACACAGTCATCCGTGGATACAGTTTTCCTATGCCAGCCGTGGCGTATTGGATGTATTGACTGCAGACGGGCGTTATATCGCGCCACCGCAACGCGCTGTCTGGATTCCAGCGAGGGTAGAGCACCAAGTACGCTGTTCTGGGCAAACGCAAATCCGCAGTCTGTACATTGAGCAATCGGCGCTCGCAACCGCCATGACGCAATCCTGCGTGGTGCAAGTAAGTCCGTTACTACGCGAACTTATCCATGCGTTTAGCCAGTTCGATAGCTGTTATCCTGAGCAGGGCAGCCAAGCACGTCTCGTGCAGGTTTTGCTCGATCAGCTTGAACAAGCGCCCTTAACCGACTCCATTTTGCCACTACCACAAGATGAGCGCGCTTTAGTGATTGCCCAACACTTGCAAAACCAACCCGATTGCACACAAACACTGGCCCAGTGGGCGGCTGAACTTGGCGTGGTCGCAAAAACCCTAAGTCGTATTTTTACCCAGCAAACCGGTCTGACCTTCAGGCTCTGGCGTCAGCGTCTGCGTATTTTGAGCGCCCTGCCAATGTTAGAGCAGCAACAATCGGTTACCGATGTAGCCATCGCCTGTGGTTATGATTCTGTTTCTGCGTTTATCCATGCTTTTAGTCAGCATTTTCATTGCACGCCGGGAGAGTTTTTCAACTGACGCGCGCAGTGCTCAGCATCAAACAAACTGACTAATAAAATACACCCCAGCAAAACCAGTGCTATAAGCAACCAACAAGTAAACAAAATAGCGCAGATAGGCAACAAAGGTTAAGCCGGGCACTTTACTCATAGATACCACCCCAGCCGCCGAACCAATGGCCAGCAATGAGCCACCCACGCCAACCGAATAGGTAAGGGTCAACCATTCACCGGTATTCATATCGATGCCTGATTTCAGCAATGCTGCGGTCAATGGTACGTTATCAATCAAGGCTGAGAACAAACCCATAATGTAGTTAGCGGCTAACACCGGTACATTTTCATACAGGCTCAGGAAATGCTGTAGCACGTGCAGCTCTTTCAAAATGCCCACAAGTAATAATACGCCCAAGAAAAATAGCAGCGTATCAAACTCAATTTTGCGTATGTATTCTAAAATCGGTTCGTCCTTATTGATGAGGGTAACGGCCATAAACATCACCGCCAGCCCGAATAAAAAGGACAGTACAGGCGGTATGCCAAATGCTACGTTGGCAGCAATAGTGCCAAGAATGGTGGCTAAGAATAATCCAGTGATAATTTTGTCACCGGTGCGTATATATATCCTTTGCTTCTCGAGTATTACTTCACCTTTAAGGTTGAGCGAGAGCATAAACGCTAAAAACAATACCGCTACCAACGCTGGGATACTGAGTAAAATCAGATCGACGATTTGCACTTTTCCCGCCAAGAAAATCATCAGCGTCGTTACATCACCGGTGATCAAAGCCGCACCACCTGAGTTCACCGCAAATACTGTTAAGGAACGTCTGAATAACGTTACCGAGGACGCTAGCACAAGGCAAAAACGTATGAAAAAGCGCAGTTTACACCTAGTAAATGAGCATTTTGAGTACGTTTTTAACGCAGTGATAGCTACGCAGGTAGTTATTCAGAGGCTTCTTAAAACAACATAGCGAATGAGCCTCTCTGTGGTGAGCTTAAGGCTCATCAGCACCGTGATACAGATGAGCGTAGCGGTAATGTTGTCTGCCATGGATGAGAATACAAAGGCGAACACGCCAACAACCATCATCAACTGGCGTTGCGTCATTTTTTTAGGCAAGACCTTGTAAGACAGCGCATCAATCACGCCTTTACTGGAGACATAGGCAACAAAAGTCATGGCCGCCATTAAGAATAACCACAGCGAGGCGATCTCGAGCAGATTTTCATTCAGTGCGTGCATCAACTGTTCATTGCTAAGCCCACCTAGCGGCGCAATGAAATACAGCATCCACGCTAAAGTGCCAAAGAACAGTGTGGTTTTGGCTTTATCTATACCGATGTAATCTTCGGCAATAATGGAAATAAAGCCCAGCAGGGCGAGGATGAGTAGAGCTGTGGACATAATAGTAGTCCTAAAAATACATGCACTAACCATCCACGGGCAGACATTTGGCTGCCTGCGCGTGGTATTTTGCCCAGCATTTTATGCTCTATTTAGCCGAAGGAGTACTGTTTGTTGCTTAAGGTTTCGGTTATTTTCAAACGAATCATTTAGAGTTAATTTTTAATCAGCTTTTGTCATCTTGCTCTGGCTTTTTAGCCGCTACTTGCTGGCTTTGCCACTCTCTTAACTCTTCGTAGTAAGTATCCCATACGCAGGGTTCGCAGGCTGACTCACAGCACTCATAATCTTCTGGGGGTAAGGGTTTTTCTAACATGGGTATTCCTGCTTTTTTTATTGCTGTTTCATTCACTTAGAGGCAAAAACATGAGTAAGAAAATCTACTATGCCACCTACAGCCATCCTTTTGCAGAGCTTTTGGTGGCACAGGATAACCAAGGGGTTTGCGCTGTCTTGTTAGGCGATCATCAGCACGATTTGATTACCGACTTACAGTCTCGTTTTAGTAAGGACGAAATCATCGAAGACAAAGCGCTGCTGCAAAAAAATCTACAGCGGGTTAAAGATTTTTTAACCCGTCCAGATCACCCCTTGAAACTAAAGCTCAGCTTGCATGGCACTGATTTTCAAAAGCGTGTGTGGCACGTGCTCGAAAAAATCCCCATTGGCACTACCGTCAGTTACAGCCAGATCGCCGAACAAATCGGTCAGCCTACTGCCATGCGTGCCGTTGCCGGTGCCTGCGCTAAAAATCCTGTTGCCTTAGCGGTTGCGTGCCACCGCGTACTGCGTAGCGATGGCGGTATCTCAGGCTATCGTTGGGGAGTTGAACGCAAGCGCAAGCTTATCGCCCTAGAGAAAAAATATGCTACGGACGCGGCGCATAGCTAAATACATCGGCCTGTATTTGCTCAGCCTGCATGCCGCATTTAACCAGCGCATCATGGGTTGCATAAACCATATTGGGTGAGCCACTGACAAACACGCGAAAGTTTTTTAAATCCGCCAAGTCGTGGCAAACCGCCTCATAGAGCAAACCACTACGACCATTCCAGTCCGCATCATGGCTCACTATTTTATGTAGCTGCACATTCGGCATTTTTCTCCACAGAGCTACAGCAGGTACAGAATAAAAATCCTCTTCTGTTTTCGCGCCCCAATAGAGGTGGATGGGCATCTGTGCGTTTTGCTGGCGACAATGTTCAAGCATGCTATGCATTTGTGCCAAACCTGTACCTGCCGCAATCAATAATAAAGGGCGCTCATCCAGATCAGTCAGACAGACATCACCCATGGGTAGCTGCACTCTGGCTTCAGGCTGCTCTTTGAGCTGTTCAATCAGGTCAACGGCTGCATTATCATGCGCTAAAATATGCAACTCCAACTCCGGCAACTGCTGTGGCGCAGACGCGATGGAGAAAGGATAAAAATCACCTTGCTGCGCGGCCAACATCAAGTATTGTCCCGCTGCATGGTTAACGTTAGCGCTCTGGGGTAACAGCAGCTTAAGCTGATATACATTAGCCCCTAGGTCTTGAATACTTTGCACTGCACAAGCAATGGTTTGTATTGGCTTATTATCCACAGCCAGTTTTACTCCGCTTTATGTTTAAAGTTGCAGCAACGCTTGGTTGCTTGCTTTATCGACTAAGGGTGCTGCGAAAATACCGATTAATCTATGCCTAACTCAAACCAAATATCATCAATTCGCTGCTTTACCTTGGCGTCTTGGGTAATCACCTGCCCCCACTCACGTTGAGTTTCGCCCGGCCATTTATGGGTGGCATCCAAGCCCATTTTACTGCCAAGGCCTGATACAGGTGAGGCAAAATCCAAATAATCAATCGGGGTATTATCTATCATCACCGTATCCCGAACAGGATCCATGCGCGTGGTAATAGCCCAGATTACATCATTCCAGTCACGTGCATTGATATCGTCATCCGTAACAATCACAAACTTGGTATACATAAATTGACGCAAGAAGCTCCACACCCCCATCATCACGCGCTTGGCGTGTCCTGGATATTGCTTCTTAATCGTCACTACCGCCATACGGTAAGAGCAGCCTTCAGGCGGCAAATAAAAATCAACTATTTCAGGATATTGTTTCTGTAAAATAGGTACAAAAACCTCGTTCAGCGCCACCCCTAAAATCGCCGGTTCATCTGGTGGTCGCCCTGTGTAGGTGCTGTGATAAATAGGATCTTTACGGTGGGTAATGCGCTCTACGGTAAACACCGGAAAACTATCTACTTCATTGTAGTAGCCGGTGTGATCACCATAAGGGCCTTCATCCGCCATTTCACCCGGATAAATATGTCCTTCGAGGATCATCTCAGCGCGTGCTGGTACCTGTAAACCACTGCCAATAGCTTTAACTAGCTCGGTTCTTTTGCCGCGCAATAAGCCAGCAAAAGCATATTCAGATAGGGTGTCCGGAATAGGGGTAACCGCCGCCAAAGTGGTCGCTGGATCAGCACCCAACGCCACGGCAACTGGATAAGGCTGTCCGGGAAATTTTTCACACCAATCGCGAAAATCCAGCGCGCCACCACGGTGACTGAGCCAGCGCATAATCACTTTATTACGCCCGAGCACCTGCTGACGATAAATGCCAAGGTTTTGTCTGGTTTTATTAGGGCCTTTGGTAATTGTTAGCCCCCATGTAATCAAGGGTGCTACATCACCTGGCCAACAGGTTTGAATGGGCAGAGTGCTAAGGTCAACATCATCACCCTCAATCACCACGTCCTGACAGGGCCCGTGCTTGCGCACTTTAGGCATCATCGACAGAACCTTACGAAACATAGGTAATTTTTCCCATGCATCTTTAATGCCTTTAGGCGGCTCTGGCTCTTTCAAATTGGCCAGTAGCTGACCTATCTCGCGTAAAGCGGATAGGTTTTCTGCACCCATAGCCAAAGCAACACGCTCAGGTGTACCAAAAAGATTGGTCAGTACAGGCATGGAAAAGCCTGTGGGCTGCTCAAACAACAAAGCAGGGCCAGCCTTGCGTAGCGTACGGTCGCTTATTTCGGTCATTTCCAATACTGGGGAAACGGGCAGCTGTACGCGCTTAAGCTCGCCTCGCTGCTCCAAAACCTGAATAAACTCTCTTAAATCTGCGTATTGCATGGCTAACCCACTTGGTTTTATTTGCCGCGTTTCATCGCCATAAAGAACTCATCGTTGGTTTTAGTATCTTTCAACTTATCCAACAAAAACTCGATGGCAGCAACTTCGTCCATAGAGTGGAGTAGCTTGCGCAAAATCCACATGCGTTGTAACTCCTCTTCAGTGGTGAGCAACTCTTCGCGGCGGGTACCTGAACGGTTGATATTAACCGCAGGGAAAACACGTTTTTCAGCAATACGGCGATCAAGCTGCAACTCCATATTACCGGTACCTTTAAACTCTTCGTAGATAACTTCGTCCATTTTAGAACCCGTATCGACCAGAGCTGTAGCAATAATAGTCAGCGAACCGCCTTCTTCGATATTACGAGCCGCACCAAAGAAACGCTTAGGCTTTTCCAAAGCATGCGCATCCACGCCTCCGGTTAAGACCTTGCCAGAGCTTGGAATTACTGTGTTGTAGGCACGTGCTAGGCGCGTAATAGAATCGAGCAGAATTACAACGTCTTTTTTGTGCTCAACCAGTCGTTTAGCTTTTTCAATCACCATCTCTGCCACTTGTACGTGACGGGCAGGTGGCTCATCAAAAGTTGAGGCAAGTACTTCACCGCGGACTGTACGTTGCATTTCGGTCACTTCTTCCGGGCGCTCGTCAATCAGCAGCACGATTAAATGACACTCAGGGTTGTTACGGGTGATATTGGCAGCGATGTTTTGCAACATCAGGGTTTTACCCGCTTTGGGCGGTGCAACAATTAAACCACGCTGACCTTTACCAATGGGTGCTGCCAAGTCGATAACGCGACCAATCAAATCCTCAGTTGAGCCATTACCGGCTTCCATAACCATGCGCTGATCGGGAAAGAGCGGGGTCAGGTTTTCAAACAGAATTTTGGTCTTGGCGTTTTCTGGTCGATCGAAGTTAATCGAATCAACTTTTAACAGGGCAAAATACCGCTCGCCTTCTTTGGGTGGGCGGATTTTACCTACAATGCTGTCACCAGTACGCAGGTTAAAGCGACGTATTTGACTGGGTGACACATAAATATCATCGGGTCCGGCTAAGTAAGAAGCGCCAACAGACCGCAGGAAACCAAAGCCATCTTGCAATATTTCCAATACGCCATCGCCAGAAATTTCTTCACCGCTTTTGGCATGGCGTTTTAATAAGGCAAAAATAATATCTTGTTTGCGTGAGCGAGCCATATTTTCAAGGCCCATTTGCTCCGCCATTTCAAGAAGCTCGGTAACAGGTTTTTGTTTTAGTTCAGTTAAGTTCATATGAGATGAAATGTTCGATGGGTAGTGGGAATAACTCAGTGTCAGTTTGACTAGGTGTCAAAATGAGAGGCGAGTAGAGAAATATGAATGTGCCGCGTACTTAGCGTGTTAAGACGGCATGCAAGACTGTAACGACTTGCGCGTTACAACAGTTGGGAATTTACCACCAGATACACACAGAGTCCAGTATGCGCACTAAAGATTTGACTGTGCGCATACTTTCAGCACCCTATATTATAGGTGTGCATCCAAAAAGGCAGCGAGCTGACTTTTAGACATTGCACCTACTTTAGTTGCTTCAACGTTGCCATTTTTAAACACCATCAGTGTAGGAATGCCGCGTACACCGTACTTAGGCGGAGTACCTGGATTTTCATCGATGTTTAGCTTACAGACTTTTACCTTACCGGCATACTCTTCAGCAATTTCATCTAGCACTGGAGCAATCATTTTGCAAGGACCGCACCACTCTGCCCAATAATCCACCAGAACAGGTCCTTCTGCTTGTAATACATCCTGCTCAAAGCTGGAATCAGTAACGTTGTTGATGTGCTCGCTCATAGAACTTCTCCGTTTGTTGGCACGCATAAAACGCTGTCTATAATAGCCCGAGTTAGTGACTAATGAAACTATAGGAGTCCTGAATATATTGAGCAGCTCAAATTTTAGTAACCTATCGCTCCGCCTTTTCGCCCCTTTTTCTTTTGCTGCCTTTCCTTCGCTGCCCCTATCTAACTGATTTTGTTAGCTTTTAGAGTGTTCGCTTAAAGCCGTAGTTTCGTTTTTCTCAGCTTAGGCTGGCTTTTTAATCGTTAAATCCAAGCCCCTAAACCCTTATCAAGCACCGGTTTATCCCCGGCAAGCCCGTGCACTTTGCATGTTTTATTGCGCTAAAACATTGGCTAAACATGCCATTCATGGCAGGATTAACTTTAGTTGCTTTGGATACTCATCTATGCCCCTCACTGCCACCAAGAATTTCCCCCTTATTGCAGCCATCGATCTAGGCTCAAATAGTTTTCATATGGTGCTGGCTAAGACTCATGAGCGTGAAATTAGAATCCTTGATCGCATTGGCGAAAAAGTTCAGCTGGCCGCTGGCCTCAATGAAGCCTTAGACCTAGAAGAAGAGGCTATTGAGCGCGGTTTAGAATGCCTTAGACGCTTCGCGCAACTGATAACTGATCTGCCCAAAGGTGCTGTTCGCATTGTAGGTACCAGTACTTTACGCATTGCTCATAACCGACAACACTTCATTGATCGCGCTAAAGAGATTTTGGGTCATGACATTGATGTAATTTCCGGCCGCGAAGAAGCCCGTTTAATTTACCTAGGTATTTCCCATACGCTAGCCAGCATTGACGATAAGCGGTTAGCGCTAGATATTGGTGGCGGCAGCACAGAGCTTATAATTGGCCAGCATTTTGAATCCCAATACCGCGGCAGCTTGCAGATGGGTTGCGTCAGTTATAGCCAGCGCTTTTTTAAAGACCTCATCATTTCTCCTGCGCGTTATGCGCAAGCCTATACCGCGGCACGTTTGGAGCTTATGGAAATTGAGCAAACTCTAAAACGTATCGGCTGGAAAGAAGCTGTAGGCGCATCCGGCACTATTAAGTCTATCGCGCAGGCCTGCTTTGCCGCAGGTTTTGGTCAAGGAGAAATCAACCAACCGGGAATAGCCTATCTCAAGCAGCAGCTGCTAAAGCTTAAGCATATTGACCAAGTTGATTTTCCCGGCGTTAAGCCCGAACGCGCCAGTATTTTTCCGGCAGGCTTAGCTATAGTGGAAGCTATTTTTGATGCACTAAACCTCGACCAAGTGCAAGCAGCCGACGGCGCTTTGCGTGAAGGTGTTTTATACGACCTGCTGGGTCGCCACCAACACGAAGATGTGCGCGAACGGTCGATTAATGCGCTGATGCAGCGCAGCCATGTCGATGTTGAGCAGGCACTGCGCGTTGAAAATAAGGCGCTTGAAGTGCTGCAGCAACTTGCCGAGCCGTGGCAACTAACGGACGACTGGCATAAAGAGATGCTGAGCTGGGCGGCGCGCGTGCATGAAGTAGGTCTGGATATCGCCCATTACCATTACCACAAACACGGCGCTTATTTGGTTGAGCACTCCGACCTTGCTGGTTTTTCTCGTCAAGAGCAGCAACGTATCGCGCTACTGGTTCGCGGCCATAGACGCAACATCCCTTTACAGCTGTTTAATCAGTGCGGCAATGACAGCCATGCTTTGCTCTATCTATGTGTGATTTTGCGCCTAGCTATCTTGCTGTACCGAATTCGCGGCTCTCAAGAGGTTCCCGAGCTGCGCTTGCAAGCAACAGAAGATGCATTGGAGATTTTGTTTCCTGCCTGCTGGCTGGAAGAAAACCCCTTAACCGCAGCAGACTTTCACAAAGAAGCGCAGTGGTTAACGCGCATCAACTTTAAACTCAGCCTAGGTGAATACTTCTGCTAGAGTGGCACCTGCAACTTGTTTTATTGGTCTTTTATGCACACATATGACTAAGGAATAAAATGATTTTGTAAGTGCTTAATTTTTGAGCACATTGCACATAAAGACTTTGACTGCAACGAATAAAAGACTAATAAATTTGCTAGCGTGTGGATAACTTTGGCCTTCATGGCTACAATACCGGTTCGATTCGCCCATCAACTGAGGTTTCTCTGTGTCTGTCAATCTTTGGCTGCAGTCTGTCGATTTTTTGCGTGATGAACTTCCCGCGCAGCATTTCAACACCTGGATTCGCCCCCTGCAAGTTGAAGAAGTAGATGAGTGCCTTTTTGTCTATGCGCCCAATCGTTTTGTCTTAGACTGGGTTAACGAAAAGTATTTCACCCGCATTTTAGAGCTGATGACTGAACGCAACAGCGGAGAAACACCTGAGGTAGTGCTCCAAATTGGTAGCAAAGGTCAGACAGTACGGCCTACTGCTACTACCACTGTAACCTCAGCAGCCAGCCCAGCGCCAACCCCTCAGCCCGCTAATGCAACACCCGCAAACGATGCACCTACTCATACAGATAAAGCGGCTGTTGCTGCAGCCAGCGCTAAACCGGCACAGTATGTTAGCGGTCTAAACCGCTCCTTTACATTTGCCAGCTTTGTTGAAGGTAAATCAAATCAACTTGCTCACGCTGCGGCTTGGCAGGTAGCTGACAACCCCAAGCACGGTTACAACCCATTATTTCTTTATGGTGGTGTAGGGCTAGGTAAAACCCATTTAATGCACGCGGTTGGTAATCATTTACTGCAAAAAAACCCAAAAGCCAAGATCGTCTATCTCCACTCTGAGCGCTTTGTGCAGGACATGGTCAAAGCCATTCAAATGAAGGCGATTAACGAGTTTAAAACCTATTACCGCTCAGTTGACGCGCTACTGATTGACGATATTCAATTTTTTGCGGGCAAAGATCGCTCACAAGAAGAGTTTTTCCATACTTTTAATGCCTTGTTAGAAGGCAATCAACAAATCATTTTAACCAGCGACCGTTACCCCAAGGAAATTGACGGTATTGAGGAGCGTTTAACTTCACGCTTTGGTTGGGGTTTAACCACAGCCGTTGAGCCACCAGACTTAGAAACCCGTGTGGCCATTTTGATGAAAAAAGCTGAGCAAAGTAGGGTAGTACTAGCTAAAGATTGCGCTTTTTTTATTGCACAACGCATCCGCTCTAACGTGCGTGATCTCGAAGGCGCTTTAAAACGTGTTATTGCCCACTCTCACTTCACTCATCAACCCATTAGCCTTGAGCTAATCCGCGAATCGCTAAAAGACTTATTGGCGCTGCAAGATAAGCTAATTAGTATTGATAATATCCAGCGCACCGTTGCTGAATACTACAAAATTAAAATAGCCGATCTATTATCAAAGCGTCGCTCTCGTTCAGTAGCTCGACCACGTCAGGTGGCTATGGCATTAGCCAAGGAAGTGACCAATCACAGCTTGCCGGAAATCGGCGACGCTTTTGGTGGGCGCGACCACACCACAGTTTTACACGCCACCCGTAAAATCGCAGAACTATGCGAAACGGATGCCGACATTAGCGAAGATTATAAAAACCTGTTGCGCACACTCACTACGTAGTAAAATCACCGCGCATATTATTTCAAGCAAGAGGCCCAGCATGCACTTCACCATACAAAGAGAAGCCTTGTTAAAACCATTACAACTGGTTGCCGGCGTAGTCGAGCGCAAGCACACCATGCCTGTGCTGTCCAACGTGCTGTTAGTTTTACAGGATCAACAGCTTTCCATGACCGGCACAGACACTGAAGTAGAACTTATAGGCCGCGTTACGCTAGAAGAGCCCGCACAAGATGGTGAAATCACAGTACCCGCCCGCAAACTCATGGATATCTGTAAAAATCTGCCGGCTGAATCCACGCTCTCTATTCGCCTAGATGAGCAAAGATTACTGATTACCTCCGGGCGTAGTCGCTTTACGTTAACCACTTTACCCGCTTCTGATTTCCCTATATTCCAAGAAATCACCGGCTCTTTTGCCTTCCGTATTAACCAAGGCAATCTGCGTTTCCTAATTGAGCGCACCAGCTTTGCCATGGCGCAGCAAGATGTTCGATACTTCCTCAATGGTTTGATGCTCGAAGCGACCACTAATAAACTAAGAGCCGTAGCTACTGACGGTCATCGCCTTGCATTAAGTGATGTGGAAGCTGAAATCAGCGAGACCAGCGCCCACCAAGTGATTGTCCCACGCAAAGGCGTACTGGAACTAGCCCGCCTGATGGATGATGAAAGCGCGTTCGCAGACATCACCCTAAGCCAAACTTTTATCCGAGCCTCTACAGAAGACTTTATATTCACTTCCAAACTCATTGACGGTAAATTTCCCGACTACGAACGCGTGTTGCCTCGCGGTGGTGACAAAATCATTACCGTAGACCGCGTAAGCTTGCGTGACTCGCTTAACCGCACCTCGATTTTGACCAACGAGAAATATCGCGGTATTCGTCTGCAATTTGAAAACGAATTACTCAAGCTGCAAGCCAACAACCCAGAACAAGAAAGCGCTGAAGAAGA
Source organism: Thiopseudomonas acetoxidans (assembly GCF_030362935.1). NCBI lineage: Bacteria > Pseudomonadati > Pseudomonadota > Gammaproteobacteria > Pseudomonadales > Pseudomonadaceae > Thiopseudomonas > Thiopseudomonas acetoxidans. Next base: position 60,662 of record NZ_JAUCDY010000004.1, on the reverse strand, counting down.
AGTGGTTATTGACTACAACGGACCCAACCTTGAAATGGGCTTCAATGTTAATTACCTGCAAGACATACTGAACGTCATGTCCGCCAGCCAAGCCAAGCTGACTTTGTCGGATGAAAACAGCAGTCTGTTAATGAGCGAAGCCGGTAATGAGAGCTCTGCTTATGTTGTTATGCCGATGCGCCTGTAACAATGATTCGCCCTTCTTAAATGCCCATCAAAGCACTAAGCGTGACAGGCCTACGCAATCTTGAACCTGCCACGCTAAACTTTTCATCCAAAATAAATATTTTATACGGCGCCAATGGCAGCGGTAAATCCAGCCTACTGGAAGCCATTTACTTACTTTCGCTTGCGCGCTCTTTTCGCAGCACAAAGATACAGACGCTTATTCAGCATGAAGCCGCTGAAACTGTTGTTTTTGCTCAGTTGGTAGCGAGTTCCGAACACAACACCAACAAAATCGGCATCAAGCGTAGCCGTCAAGGCGAGTTTGAAATACGCATTAATGGCGAGAACATAAAAACCATCGCTCAGCTCGCGCGCGCTTTACCCTTGCAACTACTGAACTCAGACAGCTTTCTGCTCTTAGAGGGCGCTCCAAAGCTTAGAAGACAATTCTTAGACTGGGGGGTGTTCCACGTGGAACATTCCTTTCATAGCCAATGGAGCCGCATGCAGACAAGTTTAAAACAGCGTAACTCATGGTTGCGTCATGCTATAATGGACAGGCAATTACTAGCCTCTTGGGACAAAGAATTCTGCGCTGCCAGCGAAAGCATCGACCAAGCACGCCAAAACTACATTGCTCTACTTAAGCCTGTTTTCGAGCAGACCCTTGAATCGCTAATCAAGCTGCCCGAGCTTAGTATTAGCTATTATCGTGGTTGGGATAAAGACAGTAGCTTGCAGAGCGTTTTAGATAACGGCCTAGAGCGTGATAGGATTTTGGGGTATACCCAAGCAGGGCCTCAGCGTGCTGACATCCGCATTAAAGTGGGTGGTCATAACGCAATAGAAATCCTTTCAAGAGGTCAACAAAAGCTGGTGGTTTGCGCATTGAAATTAGCCCAAGGCTATTTACTGGCCCAGCAAATGCAACAGCAGTGTATCTATCTGATTGATGATCTGCCTGCCGAGCTCGATAAAGAGCACCGTAAGGCCCTCAGCAGATTACTTGAAGAACTAAACTGTCAGGCCTTTATAACTGGCACTGACAAAGAAACGTTATTAGAAGGCTGGCAAATGGACACGCCAGTAGCCATGTTCCACGTGGAACATGGCCGTATAAATCTTGTGGAGTAAACAGATGAGCGAAGCATCAACCTACGATTCCAGTAATATTAAAGTCCTTAAAGGACTTGACGCTGTACGTAAACGCCCCGGAATGTATATCGGCGATACCGATGATGGCACCGGTCTTCACCACATGGTTTTTGAAGTGGTGGACAACGCCATTGATGAAGCTCTGGCGGGGCATTGTGATGAAATTAAAATCACCATTCATCCAGACGAATCCATCAGCGTAGAAGACAACGGCCGCGGCATCCCGGTAGATATCCACGAAGAAGAGGGAGTCTCAGCCGCTGAAGTAATTATGACTATACTGCACGCTGGCGGTAAGTTTGATGACAACAGCTATAAGGTTTCCGGCGGGTTGCACGGTGTTGGCGTATCAGTGGTAAACGCTCTGTCCAAAGAGCTGATTATGACTATTCGCCGCCAAAACAAAGTCTGGCAGCAAACCTACCACCACGGCGTGCCACAACAGCCGATGGCTGCGATAGGCGATACCGACAAATCCGGTACCCACATTCACTTCAAGCCTTCCGAAGATACCTTTAAGAATATTCATTTTAGCTGGGAAATATTAGCCAAACGTTTACGCGAGCTATCTTTCTTGAACTCAGGCGTAGGCATTCGTCTCGTGGATGAGCGCACAGGCAAAGAAGAACTCTTTAAGTACGAAGGCGGACTTAGAGCATTCGTTGAATACTTAAACACCAACAAAACCACCATTAACAAAATCTTCCACTTCAGCATACAACGCGAAGAAGACGGCGTAGGTGTTGAAGTAGCCATGCAGTGGAACGATGGCTTTAACGAAAACGTTCTTTGCTACACCAATAACATTCCGCAAAGAGATGGCGGCGCGCACTTGGTGGGTTTTAGAACCGCACTGACACGTCATCTGAACAACTACATTGAAGCAGAAGGTTTGGGCAAAAAAGATAAGGTCGCTACAACAGGTGACGATGCTCGTGAAGGTTTAACTGCTATCGTTTCAGTTAAAGTTCCTGACCCAAAATTCAGCTCACAAACCAAAGAAAAGCTGGTTTCCTCTGAAGTGAAAACAGCTGTTGAGCAAGAAATGGGCAAGTACCTTGCAGACTACTTACTTGAAAACCCAAGTGAAGCCAGATTGATTGTCGGTAAGATGATCGACGCAGCTCGAGCCAGAGAAGCCGCGCGCAAGGCAAGAGAAATGACCCGCCGTAAAGGTGCGCTGGACATTGCAGGACTGCCGGGCAAGCTCGCCGACTGCCAAGAAAAAGATCCCGCACTCTCCGAACTCTACATAGTGGAGGGTGACTCTGCTGGCGGTTCAGCCAAACAGGGCCGTGATCGAAAGACGCAAGCCATTTTGCCGCTTAAAGGTAAGATACTGAACGTCGAAAAAGCACGTTTTGACCGCATGATTTCATCGCAAGAAGTCGGCACACTGATTACTGCGCTGGGCTGCGGTATTGGCAGAGATGAATACAACATTGACAAATTACGCTATCACAACATCATCATCATGACGGATGCTGACGTGGATGGTTCACACATTCGCACTCTGCTGCTCACTTTCTTTTTCCGTCAACTGCCTGAGCTGATCGAGCGCGGCTATATCTATATCGCACAGCCGCCTTTATACAAAGTAAAGCGCGGTAAACAAGAGCAGTACATTAAAGACGATGAAGCCATGCAAGAGTATTTAACCCAGGCAGCCTTGGAAGATGCCAGCCTACACGTTAATGAAAATGCACCCGCACTATCAGGTACGGCATTAGAAGAGTTGGTTAATCAATACCGCGCCGTAATGGCAACCCTGCAGCGACTGTCCCGTATTTACCCACTGGAAATCACTGAGCATTTAATTCACATGCCACGCATCGAGGTTGAACAGCTAGGCGATCAAAAGGTCATGCAAAGCTGGGTGGATGAGCTACAGAAAAACATCAACAATACAGAGCGCTCGGGTGAAGAGTACAGCATCAAACTGAACAAAGATGCAGAGCTAGGACATTACGTTCCTTGCATTGAAATATTAACCCACGGCTTGGTAAAGCAGGTTCTGTTACAGAAGGACTTCTTTGCCAGTAATGACTATAGAAGTGTCACTGACATAGGAAGTAAGTTACAAGAGTTAATTGAAGACGGCGCCTATGTAATGCGTGGTGAAAGAAAGCAAGCCATCAGCAGCTTTAAGCAAGGTTTGGAGTGGTTGATGACTGAGGGTTCAAGACGCTTAGTCGTACAACGCTATAAGGGATTGGGCGAGATGAACCCAGAGCAGCTATGGGAGACCACCATGGATCCTAATACTAGACGCATGCTACAAGTAACTATTGATGACGCTATCGCAGCCGATCAAATCTTTAATACACTGATGGGCGATCACGTAGAGCCTAGACGCCAGTTTATTGAAGACAACGCACTAGCAGTCTCTAACCTAGACTTCTAAAAACAAACGGGCCGCAAGGCCCGTTTTTCATTGTTAATCAAGCAGTTAGCTAAATAATATCGGAAAGCTAAGCGCTACCGAAAAGTTCGTCTGCGTCTTATTGGCCGTTAGTGTCCCGGCAAATCGTTGTGCAATAGCTGCAACAATCGCCAACCCTAAGCCGCTGCCTCGATTAGCCGATTTAGCGCGCCAAAACCGTTGCTGTGCCTGCTCAAACAACTCAGCAGAAATACCCTCACCCTGATCAGTCACCTTAAAAACTACAGCGTCTAGCTGCAAGCAGATAGTCAACTCAACCGGACTGTTAGCTGGACTATGTACCAATGCATTCTCCAATAAATTACGCAGCGCTACCGCAGCTAAGGATTCAGGCACAGCCAGTAAAACATCTTGCTCAAGCTGGCTATCCACCTGAATACGCTCAAAGCCTTCACTGGCAAAAAGATTATCCAAAACTGTGCGCGCAACGTTCTGCACACTGCCGGGTTCAATCGCAGAGAAATCTTCACTGCTGCTCAAGCGCGAAAGTAGCAATAGCTGCTCGATCGTTGCCTGCATGCGCTCCACTGCCAGTTGAGCCTTAGCCAAACTTGCTATGGCATGCTCAGGTTCAGCGCGTTGCGCAACCTGTAAGTGGGTTTTAATAGCCGTAAGCGGTGTACGCAGCTCGTGCGCTGCATCGTCGTTGAAGCGCCGCTCACGTTGCAACAAGTCACTAAGCCGTGCCAGCAACTGATTGAGCGTACCTACCAATGGCTGCAGCTCTTTAGGAGCCAGCGCGGAATCAAGTTCGGTTAAATCATCAGCCTTGCGTTGCGCCAACTGCAGACGCAATACCTGCAAGGGCGCTAATCCACGGCCAATACCTAGCCAAATCAGCACCAAGCTACCCACCAGCGCCAACAAAACAGGGGAGGCCGCTGCCACTAAAATTACCCGCTGTAAATGCTCGCGCTCCTCCATTTTATCGCCCGTGGTAATCAACAAGTTGCGTCGCTGTACCGTAAAGGTACGCCACTGCTGCCCATCAATAGCCGTAACTGCAAACCCAAGCAACTCTTCATCCGGCTCGGAAAAAAACATATTGGGTGAGCGCACTAGTACTTCGCCGCGCAAGTTACGCACTTGGCAAACCAAGCCGCGCTTTAAGCCGAAAATTTGACTGGTCAAAGGACTTAACTGCGGTGCACCAACGGGTGCAGGAATTTGCTCCAACAAACCCGCGACCATATTCGCCGAGGATGCGAGGCGCTCATCCAAAATCCGCTCAACCTCATGGCGTAACTCACCCAGCATCCATAACGCCGCAACACCCCATAACAACACAAAGGTACCACCCAAAATGAGCAGTAGGCGTTTACGCAGGCTCATCAGGAACACCTAAACGAAAACCCAGTCCACGGACGGTCTGAATCATGGAGCTACCCAACTTGCGGCGCAGATTGTAGATATGCACATTAATGGCATTACTTTCCACACCATCACCCAGTCCATACAAAGCATCCTGTAAGTACTCTGCGCTAAGAATGCGCTTAGGGTTATTTAAAAAAGCCAGTAGCAACGCCATTTCACGACGTGCCAAATTGACGGGTACGCCATGCAGCGTAACTTCCAAATGGCTGGGGTTAACCATCAAACCCTCATGTTCAATCACATGGGTACTGCGCCCCGAGCTTCGGCGCAATAAACTATGTAACCGAGCACTGAGTTCACGCAAATCAAAAGGCTTCAATAAGTAATCGTCAGCACCGGCCTGTAAGCCGGACACTTTCTGGGCAACTGAGTCACGCGCACTTAGGATAAGCACTGGCAAATCATGCTGTTGGCGACGCATACGCTCAAGCCAAGAAACACCGTCTTCATCGGGCAAACCCAAATCCAAAATAACCGCATCGAAGTGCCCTAAAGATAGCGCCTGCTCGGCTGCAGTCGCGGTTGCCACATGATCCACAGTAAAATTTTCTAAGGCCAAAGCAGCACACAGGCCATCGGCAATTTGTGCGTCATCTTCTACCAATAAAATATGCATAATTACTCAAAGAGAAAATCAGAATGATTTAAGGAACCTCTGGATAACGTTACCGAGGACGCTAACACAAGGCAAAAACGTGCGAAAAAGCGCAGTTTACACCGAGTAAATGAGCATTTTGAGTACGTTTTTAACGCAGTGGTAGCTACGCAGGTAGTTATTCAGAGGCTTCTTAAACAATACCCGCTCACTAGAGTTAAGGCAAAACAATTATAACCAGCATAAAATGCCTTTGTTAATGCTCTGTTAATACCCAGTAATCAGCATTAAGCATCCGTTACAGCGACTAAAAATATTTAAGGGCGCACAGAATAATACCAGCGAGAAACGACAGCTAAGGAGCCTCTGAATAACGTTACCGAGGACGCTAACACAAGGCAAAAACGTACGAAAAAGCGCAGTTTACACATAGTAAATGAGCATTTTGAGTACGTTTTTAACGCGGTGGTAGCTACGCAGGTAGTTATTCAGAGGCTTCCTAATTATTCAACGCTTCCTTAGCACTCTAAGATGGCAAACCACCTATGCGTTACCTAATCAGCTTATCTTTACTTTTGTTTACATTGACTGCCAATGCTTTTTTTACTAACAAGCAGGATTTTTTGCCTGTCGAGCAAGCCTTTCAACTTACCCTAATAGAAGGCGAGCAAGGCGAGGCACTGTTGAACTGGCAAATATCCCCAGGTTATTACCTGTACCGCCACAGCATTAAAGCGCTAGACGCCAGAGAAAACCCAATCGAACTCGATATCCCCGACGGTATTGAAAACGAAGATGAGTTTTTTGGTAAAACTGAAATTTACCATAACAACTTGCGCGTACCCGTAAGCCTAAGTCACCCACAGCCACTACAAGTCAGCTGGCAAGGCTGTGCCGACGCAGGACTCTGCTATCCACCACAAACCACAGAGCTACAACTGACTACCGCAAGCGCAGACAGCAACAGTAACCCTACAAGCGGATTAGCAGAAGACCAAAGTATTGCCGCGCGTTTAGCAGATGCAGGTTTATTAGCCAATATTGGTGCGTTCTTTATCATGGGCTTACTGCTGGCTTTCACTCCCTGCATGCTACCCATGCTGCCCATTCTTAGCAGTGTAATTGCTGGCTCTAAACCCGGCGGCTGGCAAGGTGCGCGCTTAGGTGCTGCCTTCGTTATCCCCATGGCGTTGGTCTATGCCGTGCTGGGTGTAATTGCCGCACAATTAGGCAACCTCAGTGCCATGCTACAAAATCCATGGTTACTTATTCCTTTTGCCAGCTTATTTGTCTTCCTAGCACTGGCTCAGTTTGGTTTGTTTACCCTGCAACTACCGGGCTTTATACGCAACCGCCTACACAAGCAGGATCAACAAATCAAAGGCGGCAGTATGCTGGGTGCAGCGGGCTTAGGCGTATTTTCTGCTTTGCTCGTTGGTCCATGCATGACCGCGCCGCTGGCCGGTGCGCTGCTGTACATCAGCCAATCGGGTAATGTCACTACTGGTGGACTGGCTTTATTTAGCCTAGGAATCGGTAGCGGCTTACCGCTGTTATTGGCAATGAGTTTTGGTATGCGCTGGCTACCCAAGCCCGGCGAATGGATGCAGAGTATCAACAAAGTCTTTGCCTATGCGCTATTAGCCGCTGCGATTTTTATTGTTCGCCCTGTGATAGATGATAGCCTAAGCATGATTTTCTGGGGTGTGCTGCTGGCGGCCATTGCATTACAAATAGGCACCTTAACGCACCCGCGTAGCCTGTTTGTAACGCGCTTGATCGGCCTGCTGCTAGGTATTTACGCCAGTATGATTTTATTCGGTGCTGCCAGTGGCGCACAGGATCCCCTTGATCCCTTGGCAAATTTTAAGCAAATACCCGCAGCAGCAAGCTTAAACACCGCCATACGCTACAGCGACCCTCAAGCAATTTACCAACAACTTGACCAAGCAAAGCGTGCTCACCAGTGGGCTATCCTAGACTTTTATGCCGACTGGTGTGTGTCGTGCAAAGTTATGGAAAAAACTGTTTTTTCCCAGCCCGAGGTGCAAACCGCTATCGCAGGTATGCGTTTTTTACAACCTGATGTAACAGAAAATAACAGCGCGCAACAAGACTTACAAAAAAAGTATGGCATTATGGGCCCGCCCACTATTTTATTTATTGCCCCAAATGGCCAAGAAATTCGTGCTGCACGAATTACCGGTGAAGTAAATGCAAAAGAATTTCTTGCCCATCTAAAGCTTGCACAGGAAACCAATTAAATGCTCAGCGTACAGCTAGGTCCTTTCGCCATTCCAACCAACCTTGCTTTACTTTATTTAGGTTTGATCTGTGCTTGGTTACTAGGTTGGTTTATTGGCCGCAAGCGTGGCGCAAATCCAGAAGCCGCTTTGTTCCATATGCTCATCAGCGGATTTATCGCGGCGCGCATTGCTTTTGTTATCCGCTATTGGCAGCTATACGGCTTTGACCCACTGGCGATTATCGATATCCGCGATGGCGGATTTATCCCCTTAGCAGGTATCCTCGTCGCGCTAACTGTGGCTGCTTATTATTTATGGCGTAAAGCCGAATTACGTATTCCATTGGCCAGCGGTTTAACCCTGGGCATTATTATCAGCGGCTTAGGGTTTGCGCTATTGCAAGCGCTGCTCGACAGCCAAAAACTTCCAGATATGGCGATGCGTGACATTCAGGGGCATTCCGTGGAATTACACAGCTATATAGGCAAACCCATAGTAATCAACCTGTGGGCTACGTGGTGTCCACCCTGCCGCAGAGAAATGCCCGTCCTAGAGGCGGCTCAGCAACAAAACCCAGATATCCATTTTGTGTTTATCAATCAAGGCGAAGGGCAACAGCTGATAGAAGAGTACTTTACCAAGCAACAACTTAGCCTAGATAATGTCTTACTCGATACCGGCGCTCGTATGGGGCAATCGGTCAGTTCATTATCACTGCCTACGACATTATTTTATGATGCCGAGGGTTTACTACAAAACAATCATCTGGGTGAGCTTTCCAACGCCAGCCTTAAACATGCATTGCGTACCATTAATACCCAACCCGAAAAGGAATCCCAATGAAACCAGCCCACCTAGCAGCAGTTATCTGCATTGCCAGCTTGCCCATCTTAACCTTTGCACAAAATTACCCTGCGCCTATCGAGGCCTTGCGTGGTAAGGGTGTAGAGATTCTAGATACCTTCGATGCGCCCAGTGACATGCAAGGCTATGCTGCGTTGTATCAAGGAAATCCACTGGCTATCTACCTCACCAGCGACAAAAAACATGCACTAATAGGCAGCTTGCTGGATGCGCAAGGTGAAGACCTAACCCGCTCAATTATTGAAGACAAAATTAGCCGTCCACAAAGTGATGTTTTATGGAATAAATTAGAGAAGGAAAGCCACTGGGTTACCGAAGGCTCAGCCAAAGCACCAACCACAGTCTACTTTTTCACTGACCCCAACTGCCCCTACTGCAAGCGCCTATGGAAAGATGCACAGCCCTGGGTTAAATCCGGTAAAGTACAAATCCGCCATATTCCAGTGGGTGTGCTGGGCGAAAGCAGCCGCAAAAAAGCCGCCTATATTTTAGCGGCAAAAGACGGCAGCAAAGCATTGGTAGATAACGAAAGCGGTAAAGCCCCTGCCAAAGAAAATCCGATCGCCAGTAAACAGTCCAAACAACTGGATGAAAACCTACAGTTAATGCAACAACTAGGTGCCAACGGTACACCGGCAATCCTATACCGAGACGAAACTGGTTTGCTGCAACTTCACCCCGGCGCCGCACAGGGTGAACAACTCATAGAAATTTTTGGCTCAAGACCTTAAATGTAAGGCAGCCGCTAGGGTAGCCGGCATCAGCACCGATAAAACTTCAGCTACAGACAGTTTCTTGCCTGCAGCTGAGGTTTAAAGAATGTTACAACCGTGCACCACGCACACCCGTGCTAATCTCGCGGCATTGCGCCAGCACATCGGCGACCGCTTGCTCTGGGGTGGCTGCTTGGTTGATTTTATCGACCAATGCCGAGCCCACCACCACGCCATCAGCCAAACGCGCCACATTGGCGGCGTGTTCTGCCGTGCGGATGCCAAAGCCGATACAGACCGGCAAATCACTGTGATGACGCAAGCGCGCTACGGCTTCTTCGACATGCTCAAGGCTTGCGGTAGCACCACCGGTAATACCCGCCACCGAGACGTAGTAAATAAAGCCGGAGCTGTGATTCAGTACTTTAGGCAAACGCTGATCATCGGTGGTCGGTGTGGCCAGGCGAATAAAATCTATCCCTGCGGCCTGCGCCGGCTCACACAACTCTTCGTTATGCTCTGGCGGCACATCCACAACAATCAAACCATCGACGCCGACTTCATGGGCATCACGCACAAAGTTATCCACACCATAGTGATGAATCGGGTTGAAATACCCCATCAACACCACTGGAGTGCTCTGATTATCTTGGCGAAACTCACGCACCATCTGCAAAGTTTTACGCAGTGTATGGCCGTTTTTCAAAGCACGCTGGTTAGCCAGCTGAATCGCTGGGCCATCCGCCATAGGATCGGTGAAGGGCATGCCTAACTCGATCACATCCGCACCCGCATCTGGCAAGCCTTTAAAAATTTGCATGGCACTGCTGTAGTTCGGGTCGCCCGAGGTGACGAAAGTGACCAATGCCGCACGGTTTTGTTGTTTTAACTGCGCAAAACACGCCTCAATACGACTCATGATTGTTCTCCTTGCGCGCCTAAATAGTGCATTACGGTTTGCATGTCTTTATCACCGCGACCAGATAGATTTACGACCATCAAATGGTCTTTGGCTAAACTGGGGGCGCGTTTGATCACCTCAGCTAACGCATGGGATGTTTCCAGTGCAGGAATAATGCCCTCTAAACGGCACAGCAATTGAAACGCTTCCAATGCCTCATCATCAGTAATGGCGGTATATTCAACCCGACCTGTATCATGTAACCACGCATGTTCAGGTCCTACACCCGGGTAATCCAATCCCGCGGAAATGGAGTGAGCGTCTTTGATTTGCCCGTCTTCATCTTGCAATAAGTAGGTTTTATTACCGTGCAGCACGCCAGGTGCGCCACCAAGCAAACTTGCCGCATGCTTGCCTGTTTCCACACCTTGACCGGCGGCTTCCACGCCAATAATGTTCACACTGGGGTCATCTAAAAACTCATGGTACAAACCCATGGCGTTAGAGCCACCACCAATGCAAGCCACCAATGAATCCGGCAAACGGCCTTCCTGCTCCTGCAATTGCGCACGTGTTTCGCGGCCAATCACCGATTGAAAATCACGCACCATCGCCGGGAACGGGTGCGGACCCGCGACCGTACCAATCAGGTAAAACGTGTTGTCTACGTTCGTTACCCAATCACGCAAAGCCTCATTCATGGCATCTTTCAACGTGCCTGTACCGGCTTTAACAGGAATCACCTCAGCCCCTAACAGCTTCATGCGAAACACGTTGGCCTGTTGGCGCTCGATATCTGTAGTGCCCATGTACACCACGCATTGCAAACCAAAACGTGCAGCAACAGTCGCCGTCGCCACACCATGCATACCCGCACCGGTTTCAGCAATAATGCGTTTTTTGCCCATGCGTCGCGCCAGCAAAATTTGCCCGATGCAGTTGTTAATCTTATGGGCGCCGGTGTGGTTGAGCTCTTCGCGCTTTAGATAAATCTTTGCGCCGCCTAAGTGTTCGGTAAGGCGCTCAGCAAAATACAACGGGCTTGGGCGACCCACATAGTCGCGCTGAAAATACGCCAGCTCTTTCTGGAATTCAGGATCCTCTTTGGCTTGCGCGTAGGCCTTGCCCAATTCTAGGATCAGCGGCATTAAGGTTTCCGCAACATAGCGTCCACCAAAAATACCGAATAGACCACGCTCATCTGGCGCTGCCGAATAATTTGTCATGTTGGTTATTCCATTGATAGCAAAATATATGCACTTAACATACGCCAATTAGTGCGCAACAAAAAGCGATAAAAACACACACTCATGTTAGTATTTATCACATGAACTACTTAACCCAACTGCCCTCACTGAATGCACTCAAAGCTTTTCTTGCCGTAGCCGAGCAGGGCAGCATAACCGCCGCTGCACAAAGCTTAAACGTCACCCATGGTGCAATCAGTCGACAGATAAAGCAGCTGGAAGATCAACTGGGCATGCCATTAACCAGCAAGCATGGGCGCGGCATAAAACTCACAGATGCAGGGCAACAACTCTATACCGATACCAGTCCTGCCCTAGCGACGATTGCTCAAAGCTGCCAACAACTTAAGCAGCTCAATCGAGATAAGCCCATTGTCTTGGCCTGTTCGGGCAGTATTTTAGCGCGCTGGTTGATACCTCGTTTGCATCAACTGCAGCAGGAACTGCCTGAATTAGCCTTGCAACTGATCACCAGTACCGGAGATGACAACCCACAGCAGCAGGGCGCCGATGCGAGTCTGTTGTTTACCCAGAGCTGCGTGGCACAAAGCGCCAGCCAATTTGTGTTGGATCACGAACGTATCGGACCCGTTGTTAGCCCTGAGTTTGCCAAACAGCATCAGCTCATCGATAGCCCAATCGAGCGCATTCTTGATTTTGCCGTGCTCCACACTCAATCGCGCCCGCAAGCCTGGCCCGACTGGGCAGCGCAACAATTAAGCGGCCAGAAGTTACAACTCGGACAAGGCTTTGCGCATCTGTATTACTTATTAGAAGCCATCACTGCGGGCATGGGTATTGGTATTGCCCCGCAGCAGCTTGTTGATGCCGATATTCAACAAGGCAGGCTCATTGCACCTTGGGGCTTTGTACGCACTTCAGCAACCTTATGTTTAAATCTACATAATCCGCAGCAAGCTCAAGCGATTGAGCAGCTCGCTCAATGGTTTAGCACACATCTTTAATAATGAACACGCATTACTAACAGACAGATACTCGAGGTAACAGATTGGATTTGGTCAAAATCCGACAATGATAGTACAATGACAGTACTTGTTTAGTTTATCTTTACTAACTAAGCCGTCCTAATCCACAGGAGGACAATATGCAAATCTCAAGCGGTATGATGCCCATGGGTATCCAAGCCATACAAAATGGCCAGCAACAAATGACAGAAGCAGCACAGGCGGTTGCCAGCTCAACGGCAAACTCAAACGCCGACCAAGCGCCAAACTTTAACATTGCCGATCTAACCCAGCAGTTAGTGCAAATGGATCAAGCCAAGCACTTAACCATGGCAGGCGCAAAAATGGTGCAAACAGCCGACGAAGCGCTAGGTACTATCATTAATACTATGGCGTAACTTCGTCTAAACCACGCTTTGCTAAAAGCCGTTCTACTCGAAAGAGGGACGGCTTTTTTTGTCCCTGCAGAACAGCAACCCACCACCAAATACATCGCACCCCCAACCCACGAACAAAGCTTTGAGTGGGCTGTCTGATTGTGAACAGCCAAGCCTTAATAGCTCATTTCATTGCGCATAATCACAACTCACTCACATAAAACCACCGCAACGTTGCCACAACATCCAAGCTATTAAAAAATACCACTTTTGTGTGCTTGACAAGCGATAGTCAGAGCCGTAAGTTTCAAACAGTCGTTTGATAATTTTAAAGCACGCCCAGACAGCAGGAAAAGTTGTCCATTAATTACGCAAAAAACCAATAATAAAGAATCTATCTTAGAGGTAAACAGCTATGCCAGAATACAAAGCCCCCTTGCGCGATATCCGTTTCGTACGTGACGAACTCTTAGGTTATTCCCAGCACTACCAAAACCTGCCTGGCTGCGAAGACGCCACACCAGACATGGTCGATGCCATCCTAGAAGAAGGCGCAAAGTTTTGTGAGAACGTCATTGCGCCACTCAACCGTGTTGGCGATACAGAAGGCTGTACTTGGTCAGCCGATGGCGTTACTACACCAACCGGCTTTAAAGAAGCCTACGAGCAGTTTGTTGAAGGCGGCTGGCCTAGTCTTGCCCATGATGCTGAGCACGGCGGTCAGGGGCTGCCCGAGTCACTAGGCATGGCCATCAGCGAAATGATTGGCCAAGCCAACTGGTCATGGGGCATGTACCCGGGCTTGTCCCACGGCGCGATGAATACCCTCAGCGCCCACGGTACCGAAGAACAGCAAGCGATTTATCAAACCAAGTTGGTGTCAGGTCAGTGGACGGGGACCATGTGCCTAACTGAGCCCCACTGTGGTTCTGACCTAGGCTTACTGCGTACCAAGGCCGAACCACAGGCTGACGGCAGCTACAAGATCACTGGTACTAAGATTTTTATTTCCGCCGGTGAGCACGATATGGCAGAAAATATCGTCCACATCGTACTTGCACGTCTACCGGATGCACCCGAAGGCACCAAAGGGATCTCCCTGTTTATCGTGCCTAAGTTTCTGCCCAACGCCGATGGTGAGATAGGTGAGCGTAACGGCGTTACCTGTGGTTCCCTCGAGCACAAAATGGGTATCCACGGCAACTCCACCTGCGTAATGAACTTTGATAACGCTACCGGTTTTTTGATTGGCCCGCCCAACAAAGGCTTGAACTGCATGTTCACTTTTATGAACACGGCACGCTTGGGTACCGCGCTACAGGGCTTAGCTCACGCCGAAATTGCCTTCCAAGGCGCAATAGAATACGCCCGCGACCGCTTACAGATGCGCTCACTCACTGGCGCCAAAGAACCAGATAAAGCAGCTGACCCCATTATCGTGCACCCCGATGTACGCCGCATGTTATTAACCACCAAAGCCTTTGCCGAAGGCAACCGAGCAATGCTGTATTACGCGGCCAAGCAAGTGGATATCGTGCAGCGCAGTCAGGACGAAGAAGCGCGCACGCAGGCCGATACGCTGTTGTCTTTCATCACCCCAATAGCCAAAGCTTTTATGACCGAAACAGGATTTGAAGCCGCCAACCACGGCGTGCAAATCTATGGTGGTCACGGCTACATTAGCGAGTGGGGCATGGAGCAAAACGTGCGCGACAGCCGTATTTCTACCTTGTACGAAGGCACCACCGGCATTCAAGCGCTGGATTTGCTCGGCCGTAAAGTGTTGATGACCCAAGGTGAAACGCTCAAAGCCTTTACCAAGATCGTGCACCAGTTCTGCAAGGCCAACGAGGGTAACGAAGCCATTGAATCCCTAGTTAAGCAACTGGCCGAACTCAATAAAGAGTGGGGCGAGATCACCATGAAGGTGGGTATGGCGGCGATGAAAAACCGTGAAGAAGTCGGTGCCGCTTCCGTGGATTACCTGATGTATTCCGGCTACGTCTGCTTGGCGTATTTCTGGGCGGATATGGCCCGGGTCGCGGCAGAAAAAATCGCCGGGGGCACCAGCGAAGAAGCTTTCTATAAAGCCAAGCTGCAAACCGCACAGTTCTACTATGCGCGTATTTTGCCACGTACTCGCGGCCACGCGGCAGCCATGCTCTCAGGGGCCGACAACCTGATGGACATGGCGGTCGAAGACTTTGCCTTAGGCTATTAACCTTCACACAAACCCGCTTCGGCGGGTTTGTTACCAAGAACAACTATAAAGAGGACATTATTATGGCTGAGTATCGAGCACCTTTACGCGACATGGTTTTTTTACTCAATGAAGTTTTCCAGGTCGGCACACTCTGGTCAGAATTACCTGCACTGGCTGAGACTGTTGATGAAGAAACGGCCAGTGCGATACTCGAGGAAGCCAGCAAAATTAACGCCAATATCATTGCCCCCCTAAACAGAACCGGCGATGAAGAAGGCTGCCAATGGCAGCAAGGCGTAGTTAAAACACCCACAGGCTTTGTTGAGGCCTACCAAAGTTACGCCGAAGGCGGCTGGGTGGGTGTGGGCGGCGATCCTCAGTATGGCGGCATGGGCATGCCAAAAATGATCACGGCTCAACTTGAGGAAATGGTTAATGCTGCCAACCTGTCGTTTGGCCTGTACCCCATGCTCACCGCAGGCGCGTGCCTGTCGCTGTTAACCCACGCCAGTGACAAGTTAAAAGAACAATATCTACCGAATATGTATGCTGGGACCTGGGCGGGCTCTATGTGCTTAACCGAAGCTCATGCCGGCACGGACTTGGGCATGATTCGCACCAAAGCCGAACCGCAAGCCGATGGCAGCTATGCCATTACTGGCTCGAAGATTTTTATCACCGGCGGTGAACACGATCTTACCAAAAACATCATTCATTTGGTGCTGGCCAAACTGCCTGATGCGCCCGCTGGTGCCAGAGGTATTTCACTGTTTTTAGTGCCCAAAGTGATGGTCAACGAAGACGGTAGCTTAGGCGAGCGCAACGCGGTGTCCTGTGGCTCGATTGAGCATAAAATGGGCATTAAGGGCTCATCCACCTGCGTGATTAACTTCGACAACGCCACCGGCTACTTAGTCGACGAGCCTAATAAAGGCTTAGCAGCAATGTTCACCATGATGAATTACGAACGTTTGGGCGTAGGTATTCAGGGGTTAGCGCTAGGTGTGCGCTCGTACCAAAGCGCGGTTGAATACGCCCGTGAGCGTGTACAAAGCCGTGCCCCCACAGGAGCACAACGTCCAAATCAAGCTGCCGACCCCATTATCGTGCATCCAGACGTGCGCCGCATGCTATTGACCATGAAAGCGCTGAACGAGGGCGGTCGCGCCTTTTCCACCTACGTGGCTAAGCAGTTGGATCTGAGCAAGTACAGCATGGATACCAACGTCAGCAGTAAAGCTGCAGATCTCGTGGCTTTACTGACGCCCATTGCCAAAGCCTTTATGACCGATATGGGGCTAGAAACCACAATACATGGACAGCAGGTTTTTGGGGGGCATGGTTATATCCGCGAGTGGGGTCAAGAACAGCTGATTCGCGATTGCCGTATCACACAGATTTACGAAGGCACCAACGGCATCCAGGCGCTGGACTTGTCGGGACGTAAAGTGGTTGCTAACGAGGGTGTTTTTTATCAGCATTTCAGCCAAGAAGTTAACGACTTTATAGCTAGTGCTGGTGATGAGCTAAGCGAGTTTACCCAGCCACTGGCGCAAGCACTCAACAACCTCGACGAGCTGACCCAGTGGTTAATAGAGCAGGGCAAACTCAATGCCAATGAAATTGGCGCGGCTTCCGTTGAATACCTGCATGTGTTTGGCTACACCGCTTATGCCTATATGTGGGCCATGATGGCGCGGACCGCCCAAGGCAAAGAAGAGCAAGACAGTTTCTACGCCAGCAAAATGGGTACAGCACGCTTTTACTTTGCCCGTTTACTGCCGCGTATTCATTCACTAACCGCCAGCGTCAAAGCCGGTAGTGAGTCACTGTACCTGTTAGATGAGCATGAGTTTTAGGTTCTTGTAAGCAAAAGCTTACACGAACTAGCGCTAATCTCCTCTAGCGATGTCAGTGGTTAATTGCCTACACTAAATACCTAGGAAAAGAAGGACGAACATGGCGCCTGCCAAGGCTCGTAGGCTTACAAAGGATATGTTGCTGGATGCGTAAATGGATACAGTCTGCAAACCCCGCTTCGGCGGGGTTTTTTTATGCACGATTATTTTATCTTAATACAAGCCTGCCAAATCAAATACTTTTTAATCAAATCAGCTATACTTAAAAGTCATAACTACCTGCCTAGTATCGCAATTTCAGCGAAATGGCTTCTTACTCGTTAATTGGACGTTAATATGACTGCTCTGAAAAATGATCGTTTTCTCCGTGCACTGCTTAAGCAGCCTGTAGATGTAACCCCAGTTTGGATGATGCGCCAGGCAGGGCGTTATTTGCCTGAATACCGTGCAAGTCGCGCCAAAGCAGGTGATTTTATGGGTTTATGCATGAACCCAGAAATGGCCTGTGAAGTTACACTGCAACCACTTGAACGATACCCTTTAGACGCAGCTATTTTATTCTCCGACATCCTGACTATTCCAGATGCGATGGGCTTAGGGTTGTATTTTGAAACGGGTGAAGGTCCACGCTTTAAGAAAATAGTCGACACCCCAGAAGCCATTGACGCACTACCTATTCCAGATCCCGAGCAAGACCTTGGTTATGTTATGGATGCCGTACGTACCATTCGCCGCGAACTCAATGGCCGTGTACCCTTGATTGGCTTTGCTGGCAGCCCCTGGACGCTCGCCACCTATATGGTTGAAGGCGGCTCATCCAAGGATTTCCGCAAGAGCAAAGCTTTCATGTATGACAATCCAGCAGCGATGCACAGACTACTAGATAAGCTGGCTCAATCAGTCACTAGCTACCTGAATGCGCAGATTTTAGCAGGTGCACAGGCGGTACAGATTTTTGATAGCTGGGGCGGTAGCTTGTCTTCAGCGGCTTACCAAGAGTTTTCTTTAGCCTATATGAAGAAAATTGTGGATGGCTTAATTCGTGAAAACGACGGTCGCCGCGTGCCGGTCATTCTATTCACCAAGGGCGGCGGTCTGTGGCTTGAGTCCATGGCTGACACCGGTGTAGAAGCTTTAGGACTCGACTGGACCTGTGACATGGGTGTTGCCCGTCAGCGTGTCGGCGACAAGGTTGCCTTGCAAGGCAACATGGACCCTTCGGCGCTCTATGCCAGCCCCGCAGGTATTCGCAAAGAAGTTGAGCGTATTTTGGCCAGCTATGGCCACGGCGAAGGTCACGTGTTCAACCTAGGCCACGGCATCACCCCAGAAGTAAAACCAGAAAACGCCGGCGCCTTTATTGAAGCGGTACATGAGTTATCAGCTAAGTACCATCAATAAGTACAGCATCCTAGACACGCTCTAAAACTTTAAAAGCCTCTTTTTAAAGAGGCTTTTTTTATTTTTTTGTAAAATGAGACACCGCTTTACTTCTACTATTGTTCGTTCACACTCTGCTACAAAAAACACATACAATTGCCAATCCAATTTCATTTTAACCGAGGATATCTAGATGAAGACACTTTTAGTCAGGGCAGTAACACTTGCGTTATTTTTTGTTGCAGCCACAGCACAGGCTGTGAGTAGCGTAGGGCAGCACTATATCGAGCGAATTAGCCAAGGTGGCCCTGGCACAGTCAGAGATGTGGCAAAAAGTATCCAACAGACAGGTATGGATGAAGTAGAAGTACTGGATGCACTGGCTGAGCGCCTGTGGATGGATTATCAAAAACCCGGCGGCAATCAAATTGATGCAACCTCTTGGGCTATCGTCGCGCTAGGTAGCTCAGGTAACTCGCGTTACCAATCCGTGATAAAAAATATCCACACGAACACCTCTTTTAAAAAAGTTAAGAAACATGCACAAAAAGCGTTAAAAAACCTTAAAGATGGTTCGGTAACACAGTTTCAGCCCGGCTCAGTCAACTTAACCAAAACCGACACTGCTGCAAAACCAGCGGCTAAAACTCAACCTGCAGCCAAATCTAAATCCAGCGATAAAGTTTCTTTAGCCGAGATCAAAGTGGGCATGAGCATGCAGGAAGTAGACGTCCTAGCGGGCTCTCCTACATCAACAAACAGCCATATTACTGGCAAGGCATTTATTCCCTTTAATTTTTCAGGAAAGGACGCCCATCGCACGATTTATTACTACAAGGGTCAAGGCCGTGTAGTGTTTTCTAATCAATCTGCTTATTCCGGTACCTATCGCGTCTCTGATGTGATTCTAAATTCACAAGAACCTGGTTATCCGTAAACTATAAACACCGTCAATTCAATGATGCACAAAAAAACCTTGCTCTGGGCAAGGTTTTTTTGTTGTTTAAGCTAAAAAGTGCGAAATAACGATTAACGCGTCTTCGCCAAATCACCTTTGAGCGCTACACCAGCCAATATACCGCCTGCATGACATTCATAATTATCGCGGCTCTTATACACATTATGCTTATAGTTACTCACCAAGTTCACCACCGCATTAGCGCCTGCATTCTTGGCCGCTGTTTCGAACTGTATGAGTGCAGACTGCAACGCCCAACTGCACGCCGCCTGGTCTGATTTATTAAAGGCGTTGGTTTTCTTACTGGTAGTCAAACCCTTACGAATAACCTTTGCGCCACTGGGTTGGCTATCTAAGTAAAACTTTACACTGCCATCCAACCGTCCTGCGGCTAAAGCTTCTTGAAGCACCTCGTTAAAGTTTAAAAAATGAGTCGTATCGCGTGCTTGCGACACAATCGGCAAGCACAGTGCGGTTAAAAATACCGCCAAAATTGTTTTTAATTTCATAAATCACCTCGCTTTGATTTAACCACATTACTTCCGCATAATAACGTAGCTCGCCCTGCCTGATTAAGGCATGAAACTTAATTTGGTATTTATATCCATTTCTAAGTTTTTAATCCAGCGATTAAAATTTCTATGGATACTGTTGCGCTTCACGTTATAGTCCAAACCTTGGCTAGACACGTGCTTAATAGAGTACCTATAAGCACTGTAATCAATCTGTATGACCGCTAGATGGCGATCATGTTTGTTATAACGCGCAATTATTTTCTGACCATCGTCTGACTGTAACTGCCAGCCACGTCCTTGTAGTGCCTCATAAATTGCGCTCTGCGTACGCATCGAGTCACCGGCTTGCTGAGTAGCAACCGTCTGGCTGATACTCATAACGGGTGCAGAAGTACCGCAACCAATCAGCAAAAAAGTACAAAGACTAAGCGCAATCCCTGTTTTTTTCATTGTTAACTCCAGCGTTTAAAAACCAAAGACGTATTAATGCCGCCAAAAGCAAAGTTATTATTCATCACGTACTCATTCTGCATCTGGCGTGGTGCCGTTAAATAATCTAACGCTCCGCAGCGACTATCCACGTTGTTTAGATTGAGTGTATGGATATAGGTGTCAGAGTTCATCATCTGAATACTAAACCAAGACTCTAGCGCGCCACAGGCGCCTAGCGTATGGCCTAAAAAGCTTTTTTGTGAGCTGATAGGCATCTGTTCGCCAAACAGCTCACTGGTGGCCTGGGTTTCAGCTATGTCACCTGAATCAGTCGCCGTGCCGTGACCGTTTACATAACCGATGGCACTTGCTGGCAACTGTGCATCCTGCAAAGCCAGCTCCATAGCAATACGCATGGTGTTTTTTTCTGGCTTGGTAATGTGTGAGCCATCAGCATTGCTGCCAAACCCTACAATTTCTGCATAAATGTGCGCACCACGTGCCAAGGCATGCTCTAACTCTTCCAGTACAAAAATACCTGCACCCTCACCGATAACTAAACCATCTCGGTCAACATCATAGGGCTGTGGCGTCTTGGTGGGCGTATCATTTTTTAAACTGGTGGCATACAGCGCATCAAATACCATGGCTTCAGTAGCACATAACTCTTCCCCACCACCGGCCAACATCATCGGAATACAGCCGAACTTAATCGCTTCATAGGCATAACCAATGCCTTGACTACCGCTGGTACAGGCGCTTGAGGTAGGAATAACACGCCCCTTTAGACCAAAGAAAATACTGATATTGGCGGCTGTAGTATGCGGCATCATTCGCACATAGGTGTTGGCATTTAGACCATGTGATACTGAGTTCAAGAGCATATTGGCAAAGTTTTTTGCTTCTTGCGGACTGCCCGTTGATGAGCCACAGGCCACACCCATACGACCATCTTGAATACTGGGCTCACCTAACAATCCAGCGTCATCTAAAGCACGTTCAGCCGCATACACTACATATTGCGATACAGGACCCATGCTGCGTAATTGTTTGCGTGTCCAGTGCGCCGGTACAGTGAAATCATTAAGCGGACCACCCAAGCGCGTATTTAAATCGGTAAAACGATCCCACTCGTGCATGTAGCGAATGCCGCTGCGATTATTCAGAAAATTATCGCTGATGGTTGCCCAATCATCGCCTAGTGCGGAAACACCACCTATTCCCGTAATAACTACACGCTTTAATCCAACCATTAACATAGTCCGCCATTCACTGCGATTACCTGACGCGTAATATAAGACGCTTCATCAGACATCAAAAAATTAACCACTCCAGCCACTTCCTCTGCTGTACCCATGCGCTGCGCTGGAATCATTTTCAGCATTTCAGCTACTGGCACGTGTTCGTCCAGCATCGCAGTATCGATTAAACCAGGTGCAACGCAATTTACCGTAATTTTGCGCTTAGCCAGCTCAATAGCCAGCGACTTTGCGGCACCAATTATGCCTGCTTTTGAAGCACTGTAATTCACCTGACCGCGGTTACCAATAAGACCAGAAACAGAAGTCATACATACGATACGTCCTGCTTTACGGCGGCGAATCATGGGCATCATTAGCGGATGCAATACGTTGTAAAAGCCGTCTAAATTGGTTCTGAGCACAGTGTCCCAATCATCTTCAGTTAACGCCGGGAAAGCACCGTCGCGCGTTAAACCGGCATTGCACACTACGCCGTACCAAGCACCATTGCGCTCAATCGCCTGCTCAAGCTGCTCGCGTACTGCTTGTCGATCAGCTACATCAAACTGCAAAATATCGACTTGCCGTCCCAACGCTTTAACTTGCTCGGCGACTTGTTCTGCTTCGGCCAAACCGCTACGACAATGCAGGCTAATATCAAAACCTGCTTGCGCTAAACGTAATGCGATTGCACGACCAATACCACGGCTAGAACCCGTTACTAAAATACGTTCGCTCAAGGGGGAGTCTCCTGAATATAACTTGTCACATTGTTGGGGCGATAAACGTTTAATCTAGCACAAACCTGAATATCATCAGAGGTAAGCTCGCATTCAAACACGCCCATCCCGCTATCATCTTCCAGTGAGCGTTTAGCACTAACCCGTAACTCACTGCCTAAAGGAAAACGGCTGACATTAGACTCATACTTGCGGGTACCTAACAAAAACCCAAGCCGAACAGGCTCACCTGCATGTCTAGCCTTCAATCCCGCATAAGCAGCGATTGCTTGCGCCATCAATTCCACCCCTAAATAAGCCGGATAACTGCCATCTGCTTGGCTAAATAAACAGCCGTCACGCACTGTTAAATAAGCAACGATAGTCTCATCATCGTAATGCTCAATTCGCTCCAATAAAATCATATTACCCGCATGGGGTAATAACTCAGCAAGAGGCCACATCCACTTAAAACCCTAAAATCAAACTTGTATTGTTACCACCAAAGGCAAAAGAGTTACTCATTAACCAAGGCTCAACACCTTGCGCAAACCTATGTCCAGCCTTACATAAATTAAGCTGCGCTAACTCTGCATCTGCAGCGCCATCCCACACATGCGGTATATGCAGCTTGCTTGGGTTATAGCTACCTTGCATAGCCAGCCAACAAAAGGCGGCTTCCAAAGCTCCAGCAGCCCCAAGCGTGTGACCAGTTAACGGCTTGGTTGATGAGCAAGGCTTGCCAGCACCAAACAACTGATTCACCGCTGCAGACTCCATCGAGTCGTTATGCTGGGTCGCGGTACCGTGCAAATTAATATAACTAATTTGCTCAGGCACAAGCTGTGCATCGGCCAAAGCTAATTGCATGGCCTTAACAGCACCCTCACCCTCAGGCTGAGGTGCTGAAATATGGTACGCATCAGAGCTTGCCCCAACCCCTGCAAGCACAGGCGTGGGCTGGTCATCATGCAGCAGTTCGCGGGTTAACAAAAACACCACCGCCGCTTCGCCAATATTAATGCCTTGACGATTTTTGGAAAACGGATTGCAATGCGCCGTACTAACCGCCTCTAAACTCGAAAATCCATTCAGTGTTAAATGGCATAGGCTATCAGAGCCACCACAAATAACCGCATCACACAAACCCGCCTGCAACATGCGCTTAGCGCTGATTAGCGCGCGCGCACTTGAGGTACAAGCCGTTGAAATACTGTAGCTGGGGCCTGACAAATCCAGCCAATGACTTAAAAATAACGCCGGATCACCCAGCTCTTGCCGGCGATAATCAAACGCCTGCGGTAAAACACCCTCACAGTGCAATTCAGTAATATGCAAACCTGCTTCATAGATGCCGCTGGTACTGGTGCCAATAATCACCGCTATACGCGCCTTGCCATAGCGTACAATCGCCACGTCTAGCTCAGGCATTATTTGCTCGGTCGCGGCCAGCAATAATTGATTGTTCCTAGAGTTTTGCCATGGGTACTTGGAGTTTACTGGCGGCAATGGCGCATTTACTACACCGCATATCGCGGTGGTTTCAGGAATCCAGCCCGTCACCGGTTGCATACCCGAACTGTCGCCGGCTAACAAATTTTTTGCCACCTGCTGTTTGCTGCTCCCCAGCGGACACACCAAGCCTAACGCGGATAAGTAACTCTTAGTTTTTATCATTGTAGATGCTGTACTGTTATTTTTTGTTGGTTGTCGAGATACAGAATAAACTGCTCTGCAGAGACGTATTCAACCCGCCATTGGGCCTTTAATGCGCGTGCCTGTTCGCTTATTTGTGCCTCAGGATACAAACGCGCGGCCTGTTCAGGCACCATAAGGGCAAACAACACCGCTGCAAACCACTGTTTAGCCTGCTGATTCGGCGGTAAAAGCCCTTCCGCTAGCCAACGCCCACGCTGTAATACTTGTCGCGCCACCGGCATTCCCATTGGGTTAAACAACGAAAAACGCACGCCGTCATGCTGTTCTTGGATAACCAGCAAATAATCTTCTACTTGCTGCTGTTCAACCTGCACTAGCAGTTGTACAGGTAACGGCCAAATAGACTCTACTTGAGGAAAGTCAGGTACCGTCCGTTGCCCCGCACAACCGGCAAGCAACAACACCGCTAAAAACGCTAACCAACGCTTGAGCATTATTGCGACTGCATACGACACAATTCTGCTAACACCGCTAAGCGACGGCGAGAATCGGCCACATAAGGGTTGGTTTCATCCCAAGCATAGCCGGCCAAAATCGAGCACAGCATGCGCTTTACTTCCGGCTGTGGGTTTTCATAATAAATCACATCCTGAAACGAGGTGTCATACCAGCCTTCGACATAGGTGCGGAAGGTTTCCACGCCCACTTTTAACGGCTTAGCAAACTCAGTTTCCCAGTCCACCGTCTCACCGCGTAACTGACGGTCGAGCAAATTAGCCGCCATGCTTGAAGAGCGCATGGCAATGGTTACCCCAGAGGAAAACACTGGATCTAAAAACTCAGCCGCATTACCTAGCAAAGCAAAACCTGAACCGTGTAACGTTTTTACGTTGGCCGAATAACCACCCAGCGTGCGCATCGGTTGATCCCAAATCGCATGTTTAAAAATACGCTTCAAGTTCGGTGCTTCGCTAACAAACTCTCGCAGACAGGTCTCTAAATCTTCCGGACGATCGTCGAAACGTTCCTCCAACGCCACTACTCCTAGTGAGCAATAGCCGTCACTAAAAGGAATACTCCAGTACCATACATCACGCATTTCAGGGTGGGTGGTAATCAGAATTTTTTCACGGTTAAACTGCGGGTCATCAATACAATCACGCACATGGGTAAACACCGCTTTACGTACTGGCAGGGCAGAGGGCAGCTCTAAGTCCAGCAAGCGTGGCAACACCCGCCCATAACCGCTGGCATCCAGCATAAACTCGGCCTGTATTTGATACTGGCTGTCATCTGCTATGCGGCGCACTGTTAACAGCGGTTTACCTGAAGAGTTATCCACCGCCACAATTTCTTCTTGGTAACGAATTTCAACTCCCTGAGCTTGGGCTTGGTCCGCCAACAACTTATCAAAACCTGCACGTCTCACCTGATAGGTGCTGCCCATACCGGGGGTGTAGGTCTCGCGGAAATCAAATTCGGTATAGCGCTCGCCCCAACCAAAGGCCGCGCCATGCTTAATTTGCAAACCGGCATTGCGTACAGCCTCTAACATGCCGGCTTCTTCAATAAAGTCTAAGCAATGCGACAACAGACTTTCACCAATCACAAAGCGTGGAAATTCCTGCCGCTCAATCACCAAAACCTGATGGCCTTTGCGCTGCAAAATAGCAGAAGCAATAGAACCAGAAGGACCTGCACCTATGACTACAACTGGGTGTTGCTCAACTGCTAAATTATCTTGCACCATACTCACAATACCTTTGCCAGTAAATCCCTAAACAAAACGCTATATGTTACGCACAATATAGGTCAACCAGTACAGAACCTTCTGCCTATAGAACAATCATGCAGACGGATTGCCTTTAGACGCCCAAGGCGCTAATAAAAAACTAAACACCAAACCCAAACTCACTGCTATGCCAAAACTACTGACCGCTGGTGTGCTAGACAGCGCCAGCAAACCAAAGGACAGCCAGGTCGTAATAGCAGCCAAAAACGCACCTAGCAAACTAGCAGCCTGACCGCCGACGCCCTCGTACATGATGATGGCATAGTCCACACCAATGGCCGTGACGAGCAGCAAGCCAAACACACTAAATAATGTTACCGGTAAACCCAGCCAGCCTAGGCTTGCAGCAGCTAATAACGCCGCAAAAAGCGATACGCTCAGCGTACGTAACGCACCGCGCCAACCAAGAAATACCATTAACACAATAAAGATCGCCACGCTTGCTAGAACTTTCGACCACAGCGCATAGCTTTGCGTGTGCTGAAACAGCTGATTTAACTGAGCGGGACGATCCACCCAAATCACACCCTCTTGTTGCTGGGCAAGCTCGGCTAGTGCTTGACTATTACGCAATCCTTGTAAACGCACCATCGCCACATACTGATTATCCTGTTTACCGAGCCACAGCATGCGCCAAGGTTCACCCAGGTCAGACGCCAGCGCCTGCTCAATCGAAAGCGGCTGTTGCGCCTGTAGCTGTTGAATCTCTTGCTCGATTAACCCTGTAGCAATCCCCGCATCAGCAAAGGGCTGTAGATCCTGCTCATTAATGACGGCCAAGGCATGCGCTAAGGATGGCTGGCCGAGCAAGCCCGCTAACAGGTCAGTAATGGATTGATAACCGGACAAATCACCCTGCGCCACATGCTGATCCAACTGCTGCTGCAAACTTGATAAGCGTTCAATAAGCTGTGGCTCATCTGCACCCTGTAGCAAAAAAAACTGGCTGGTTGGTTGCTGTCCGGTTAATTGACCAATGCGCTGTGCCTGCTCCAATAACTCAGGCGCTGGCACGACCCACTGGCGCAAATCATTATGCAGCTGCAACTGGGCAAAGCCGACCACAACAAAAATCAATAAAACAAAAGCTAGGGCATACCCATTAAGCCGCGTAAAAATAGCTTTATGCCAGGTTAATAACCGCTGCATCCAAGCTAAAGGTAATCGCCAAGGCTGCACCGCATCGGGTTTGGCCAGCAGCCATGGCAAACAGCAAATAGTACACACATAGGCGGCCAGTAGCCCCGCAACCGAAAATACCGCCACCTGCGATAAAGCCGGAAACGGCGTAAACGCCAAAGCCACATAGCCTATGGCATTACTGAGCACACCCAGTGTTAGGCCCGGCAAAGTAGCACGCAATACCTTAGCGCTATGCCAAGGCTGCATCACCCAACCTTTAGACAAATAATGCATCGGAAAATCGATGGTGACACCAATCAGGCTAATGCCTAACACCAGCGTCAGCGCATGAATATAGCCAAACACGGCAATGCAAGCGGTCACCCCAACCCACAGACCAAACAGGGCAGGCAGCAACGCAACGAGGCTATTAAAACGGCGAAACAACCACACAATTAACAACAACGAGCCTAGCAGCGAAATACCGCCCAGCCACTGAATCTCAAAACCTGCTTGCTGCTGCGCCTGGGCGCTAAATAACAAGCCGCCACTGGCTAAAACTTGACCTCCTTGCTGTTTGATTTGCTGCGCCAGCTGTTGAATTTGCTCCGCAACCTTTAACACACTGGCATCGGCAAAGCCGCTTTGTTGGCTGCGTAAGCGCAGTAAATACCAATCACCGGTTGGGCTATCGACAAACAAAAACCCTTGTGCATCGCTCTGAACTCGACTGACGCTTTGTAAGCTGTGCTGTATTTTACCCGTCAGACCCAGCCAATCCTGCTGCACGCTGACTAAGGAAAACCCACCCAACGGGTCAAAGATTTCATTTATTCGCTCGCTAAAAAACTGCTGCGGCTGTTGTGCTAATTGTTCACGCACTGCCAAAGGCACAAAACTGGCACGACCCGCTAACAGCTGCTGACTTAGCTGTTTAAGGTTAGTGCTGAGTTGATATTCGACATGAGAAAACTGGCCGCTGTCCTGCAATTGCTTAGCCCAGCCGCTGAGCCGTTGACTGGCTTGAGGGTGTTGAATTAACACAATCAACTCTTGATCAAGCACCGCTTGGGTACGCTGCTGCGCATATTCAATTAGCTGATTGTTGTCTGCATGAGGAAGGATTTGTAAGAGGTTGGCGCTAACCGGCGACTCGGCACGCCATTGCCACAGGCTCAGCCCCGCTAAAATAACGAGCAGCGCAATAAAAGCTGCAAATAAACGCTGCTCAAGAGCTAAAGGCTTGCTTCTCATCGGCCTTCAGCATCCTGTATTGCTCAACGTTTTCCATACGCATTAGCGTACGATCACCCTGTGTTTCATGCAGCTCGATACTGTGCACATAATCAGCGCCTTTGATTACGATTTGCGTAAAAATCTGCTGCAGCAAGAGCGCTTTAGGGCTTAGCACCAACTGCCAGTCATGCATATCACCAGAAAGCGCAAAACTAAAATCTTCCTTTAAGCCTTGTTGATCACCGGCCAACACCGCTAAAAACAAACGACTTTGCCGATTGGCGGCATCCTGCTTGGTTTGTAACTGCCATTGGTCAGCAACCCGCAAAGCAATGCCCGTGGCTGTAATACGGTAACTACGCACCAGCGGAGCCTGTAAATTCCACAGCAAACCCTGTTGTTTCGCCAAAACAAAGTTGCCCTTGCTGGTCAAGGGTGCATCAAGCCCGCGCAAAAATTTTTCTTGCACAAACTCACCACGCAATACCTCAATTTTCGCCAGCTGCTGAGCTAAATCCTGTTCATCAAAAGCCCAAAGGCTTTGGTTTAGCAAGAAAGCACATACAAACACAAACAGCCTATTCATTGGCTATTGCCTCAGCCACGGCTGTATGGAGCACCGCTGGGGTAACAAATTGCATTTCACCACTGGCTAACTCAATAGCCACTTGGATGCTACTGCCACGGGTTAAACGCTCGCCTGTTTGTGTATCACAAATCAAATAGTTTATTTTTAAACGCTCTTGCCACTCAATCAGGTCAGCGGTTACCGTGATTTTTTGCCCAAAAACCGCCGCTTTAATATAACGCAGCTGCATATCTATCACGGGCCAGCCATAACCACTGTCACGCATTTGTGTGTAATTGTGGTTAATTTTATCCAGCAATGCACAGCGGGCGACTTCAAAATATTTCACATAGTGGCCGTGCCAGACAATGTCCATCATATCCACATCAAAAAAAGGAACTTCGAGCGTAACATTTGCCTGAATAACGCCTTTTTTACGCATATAGACTCCAATGTTGCTGTTTGATTTGCTCCACACAATGCCGCAGCTCATACTCTAAGGCACGATCTTCAAGCAAGGGCTGATAGGTTTCTGACATCTCATCAAGCATCTGGACCAAGCGTGCATTGATTGACAGCGAACCTTGTTGCTGACGCAGCCAAACTCCCTGCTTAGCAGCCAACAATGTAGCAGCGGCCACCTGCTCGGTTAACTCAAGACTGCGCCGCGCATCACGCGCAGCAATAGTACCCATGCTTACTTTGTCTTGGTTATGACATTCAGTTGAGCGAGAAAACACGCTGGCCGGCATGGTGTTTTTTAAGGCTTCAGCCGTCCATGCACTCGCGGCAATCTGTACCGCCTTAAAGCCATGGTTAATCATGGCAACCTCTTTGGATGCGCCTGATAAATTACTCGGCAAGCCGTGGTTATACCGGGTATCCACTAATAAAGCCAATTGACGGTCCAGTAGATCAGCCACGTTAGCTACCAGGTTTTTCAAGCTGTCCATAGCAAAAGCTATATGCCCGCCATAAAAGTGGCCGCCGTGTAATACACGTTCCTGCTCAGCATCAATAATGGGGTTATCGTTGGCACTGTTTAACTCTGTTTCAATAAAGGTACGTAACCATCCTAGGCTATCAGCCAACACACCCAGCACGTGCGGTGCACAGCGTAGCGAGTAGCGATCTTGCAAACGGTGCAAGCCATTTAAACAAAACAGCTCCTGATCCGCTGAAGTCTCAGTGACATCGAGATCATCACGCAACCAAGCCGCAACCTGCATCTGCCCCAAATGCGGCTTAGCTAAAAACAAACGTTCATCAAAATGCTGTACATTGCCTTCTAGTGCCACCATGTTCAGCGCGGTAATACGTGTCGCTAACTTAAGCATGTACTCAGCACGGGAATACACCTCGCACGCCACACCGGTCATTGCTGCAGTGCCATTCATCAAGGCCAAAGCTTCTTTTGGACGCAGTACCAACGGCTGCCAGCCCAATTGCTGATGCACCTGCGCCGACTCACACACCTCACCCTGATATAACACCTGACGCTTGCCCGACAAGGTTGCCGCCACATAGGACAGTGGAGTTAAATCACCACTAGCGCCCACCGAACCTTCTTCAGGAATTAAAGGTAAAATATCGTGCTGTAAAAATGCACACAGGCGCTCTAATAACTCAAAGCGTACACCTGACATGCCAAAACATAGTGACTGCAAACGCGCAGCTAAAATCATCCGCGTTTCAGCAGCATCAAAGTGTTTACCCATTCCACAACCGTGGAAAGTGAACAGCCCTTTAGGTAAAGCCTCAACCTGATGCAATGGTACAGGCACCACACAGGAGTCACCGTAGCCGGTGGTAACCCCATAAATAACACCTTCACGATCCAGCAAAGTATCTAAGAACTGTGCACCGCGCTGAATGCGCGCGCGAAAATCTTGATCCGCTTGCAGAGCAACTTCTACTTCACCTTGAGCAATAGCGACAACCTGCTCGATGGTTATCGGTTGAGTACCAAAAATAACTTTTTTAAGGGATTTATTGTTCATCTGTGTTCCAAAACGGGTAAAAATTAAACCATTGATCGGGCGCTTCCAAACAACGCAAAGCCAAACGATCAGCAAACTGTTGCGCGCAATCATCTAGTATTTTTTGACGACTGTGACGCTGCCATTCAATACGTTGAGCAAAAGGCTCCAGACATATACGGTAACGACCCTTTGTTTTTAAACAAAAAAACAAATTGACCCGGCATTGTAACAAGCCAGCTAACAACCAAGGGCCTTGCGGCAAATAGGCAGGCTGACCTAAAAACTGCACCAAACTTAAACGCTTATCCTGCAAGGGGACCCGGTCTCCAGCAATGGCTAACCATTCGCCTTCATCAATACGCTGATTCAATTGCAACATGGTTGCCGCATCAAGCTCGGAGACTTGAATTAAACGCAAATTACTCGCACCGCTTTCATTTAATAGCCGATTGATCTGTTGCGCATGGGTTGTATGCACCAACACATTCATGCGTACTTTCTTACCGACTTCCGCCAACGCACGACATACTTCAAGATTGCCCAGGTGCGCACCCACCAAAATTTGCCCACGTCCTTGTTGCATATGTGTTTGCTGGCGTACGGCATGTGGATCATCCACATCTAAATGCTGCAAACCTAAGCGCCCATGCCACACATCAAATTTGTCCAATATGCTTTGCGCAAATGACATAAATTGGCGGAAGGTTTTTAAAAGAGTGGGCTTTAACGCGTCTCGACCACTCCACTGGGCAAGATTTGCGTAGTAGGTATTAATACTTTTGCGTGCGACTCGTCCCGTGACAAAAAAATAAAACACTATCATATACAACAGCGGCGCAACCAGTCTGCGGCCAAAAATCCTTGTGAGTAGTAAGGTAAGCTTCATCAACCAAAAACTGCCACGTTCGCTCTGACTCGCCCAATGTGTATTTGTTTTTGCGTTCATTGCGCTAACCTGCGCCACAGTGTACGCGGAGCACGCCAAAGCATGCCAAAAATAAGCTTTGTATGCATTTTGCTAATCAGCCAATTATCTTGCCAAGGACGGAAATTAGATAATCCATCTTCCGGATAAATAACCTTTACTGGATACCACTGCATACCCACATCACGCCAAAATAAACGCACTAGAATTTCAATATCAAAATCCATGCGTTGACCAAGCTTAACTTCGTTAATCAGCTTTACTGCAGAGTCCAGCGGATACACTCGAAAACCACACATGGAGTCACGGATCGACAAGGATAGAGTTTCCAGCCACACCAACACATGCGTTAGATAGCGCGCATAGTAACGCCCCTTGGGGACAGAGGCGTCGTATTGTGGATAACTACAAACCATCATCTGTGGCTGCTCGCTGGCAGCACGAATAAAGAACTCTACTTGCTGTAAGTCATGCTGCCCATCCGCATCCACTTGCAAGGCATGAGTAAAGCCCAGTGATTGCGCATAACGCAAACCACTCATTACCGCACCACCTTTGCCTTTATTCACACTGTGGCGCACTAAAAATATCTGCTCTTGTTGCGCTAATTCATCCATGATTTCAACTGTTTGCGCATTCGAGGCATCATCCACTAACACACAAGACAAACCGCGCTGCCGTAGCTGGTCTACTACCTTAATCAGCGGTTGACCGTGGTTACACACAGGAATAACCACGCATACTTTAAACGTCTGCACAGCATCCGCACCGGATTGTTCTGTGTTGCTGTGCTGCTGGATTGTTTTTTCAGGGTGAGCGTTAGCCATGCTGATCAGCCAAAAGTATGCGCCCAGACGAGCAGGGCGTATCCGCCATAGTAAAAGCAAAATAGAGTTTATTTTTCTCAGGCTCAAAACGCAGACTTAACGACACCTCATCAGCAGGACGAACGAGCTGCTGAAACTTAAGTACTTCCATGCCTGCAAAATCACTAGGCAAAGACATATGCTGCTGTGCTAAGTGCAGCGCCCAGTCCACCTGTACCACGCCCGGTAACACCGGGGCGCTTGGAAAATGACCAGAAAAATAAGCCAAATCATGGGGGATTTTTAATTCAAGCTGCCAGTTAAAATCCGCACCTGTAACCTGTTTAACAATGGGTAATTTAGGTCGTTCCTGCTGCAAACTATCCATCACTTGGCTATGTATTATCTTGCCTTGCGCATTGAGCGGCAGCTGCTCAATAAACCGCCAGCGCCTGGGCAGTGCCATCGCTTCGCAGTAACCTGATAAGTGCTGCCTGAGTTGCTCGGTTAACTGCCGACGACCACTGTTGCGCAGATGGTGTAATCCTTGCTCATTAAGCACAATCAAAGCTGAAATACTGGCACGACCGCTTTGTGTAACGGCTAAACACGCCTCTGCCACCCAAGGATGCTGCTGCAGACTGTCTTCTAAGAAAGGTAGAGAAATACGTTTTTCTTCCAACTTAACCACACGATCCAACCGACCTTTTAAAATAAAACTCTGCGGGGACAGTAACTCTACGGCATCGCTGGTGTATTCAGTCTCTACGGCAAGCCAAGGCGAACGGACCGCCAACGCGCCATTTTCTTGCTGGCTAATACACACCTGAGGAAAAGTGTGCCACTGTTGGCCACCTTGTCGCCAAGCAATACCACCCGTCTCTGAGCTGCCATACACCTCGGTAACGGATTGTTTGAGCTTTTCGGCCAAATCCAAGCCTGATTTTTCAGGTAATGCACCACCAGAGGAAAACACCTGTGCCACCTTGGCAAGCTGTGGCCAGTCTAAATTACTGCCCATGCGCTTAAGCAAAGCCGGACTACACACCCAAACAAAAGGGCGTTGCTGGGCGATACAGGCCATGCTGTGTTGTTGCAATTCTTCGGCAAAAGGCAGGTGTTGACGGATAAAATAACGTCCTGCACACAACGGCCAGAGCAAACGAAATAGCAAGCCGTAAATATGCTGAGTAATAACACTACCCATAAAAACCGCTTGCTGTAGCGACTGGCCCCATAGTTGTTCCAGTACCTGCAATTCGTTATGCAATTGACGTAGCGTTTTTGGAATCAGCTTAGGCTGCGCGGTTGAACCTGACGTGGATAATATCAACAGCGGTTCATCAAGCGCTAAAGCAGCAGCGGGCAAGGGATCGGTAAAAAAACCATGGATTTGACTGATATCAGAAATAAACACATCCACCTGAGCGCTCAAGCGTTGCTGCGTCTGCGCCTGCATATCACCAGGCAGTACAACTTGCACTCCGACACGCCAAGCACCCAGCAAAGCCACGGCTAAATCCCCAGCATCCAATAAATACAGGGCTATGCTTTTAATTTTGCGCTGTTGCAAACCAGCAGCAAAACACAGCGACTGTTCAATCAAATCCGCATGCTGAAGTTCAGGTGAACCCGCCAAAGTTTGCGGGTGTTGTTGTAACAATAGTTCTTGTAAATCAATCCAGCTCATGGTTTTTTTTTACTCGCTGACGTACCAACCACTCAATGGCAAACATCAAACCAATTAATAAATAGGCTATAAAACCGTTATACAGGAGCCACCAAGAGCGCGGGGCAGCAAGCGTTAGCAAAGCGGCAATCATAGCGTTGCAAAAGAAAAAAACGACCCAAGCTTGAGTAACTTTTCTTACATAGCTTATGGCATGCTCAGGCAGGTCGGCTTCGTGTAAGCGTGCTAATCGCTCAATGATAGGAGGACCGTGATACAGGCTAACCAAGAAAATAGCCAAAAGCATCAGATTAATTATCACTGGATACCAATGCAGCAAGACTGGATTTTTAAATATCACCAGCACAACACAAAAAATTAATACCACCGCTGTCATTAGGTGGTTTTTAACTTCTGGAGCTGCGATGGATCGTGCTAACCAAATCAGTGCCAACATTCCAGCAAAAAACTCAGCGGATAGCTGTTCAAAACCATAGTAAACAGCAAAAGGGTAAGCAATACCGCTGATGATAATTAATGCGCCAAGCAACCGTTTCATTAATCAGCTTGATTAATAACGCTAGTAATAGCCTCTACTACATCACCGACTGTGCGCACCGCTTTAAACTGCTCTGCAGCAATTTTCTTTCCGGTTAATTGCTTTAAGTGATCAATCAAATCAATAGCATCAATGCTATCAATTTCTAAATCTTCATATAAATTTGCTTCTAAAGTAACCTGCTCTGCATCAAGCTCAAACAGCTCTACTAAAGCATCACGCAGCAAAGCAAAGATGTCGTCACGTGTCTGCATGTTGTACTCCTTAAATTATTGTTTGCTTGCAACAAAATTTGCTAATGCATTAATACTAGCAAAGTGCTGGCGCACATCCTTAGAATCGGCATCTATCTTAATTGAAAAATGTTTTTGTACCGCCAAACCAAGTTCCAGCGCATCTACTGAGTCCAAACCCAGTCCTTCACCAAACAGTGGCGCATCATTATCGATATCATCAACGCTGATATCCTCCAAACCCAGAGCATCGATAATCAAATTTTTCAAATCAAGGTGCAAATCACTCATTTTTGGTTAATTCCTGTGCGTAGTATGAATGGAGGTAAGCATCAAGTTTTCGTGATGCTATAGGTGTTGAATTATTTACCGCAAAATCCTGTGGGTTTATATCTTCACCCACAGTAAAACTAAAATTGGGTCGCCGTTGTGGAATGTTATACCAAGGTTCAGCTTTAGTTAGAGTAGTAGGTCGCACACGAATCACCACCGGGGTAATCATCTTCGCCCCTCGCAATGCAATGGCAGCGGCACCACGATGAAACTTTGGCATTTCACCGGGTATGGTGCGCGTTCCTTCGGGGAAAATAATCAACGTCTGACCTTCTTTTAAAGCTGTAACTGTATCATCAAACATTTCCATACTGGCGTTATTACTGATGTAGCCAGCTGCGCGTAAAGTACCGCGCATGAAAGTGTTATGCCACAGGCTTTCTTTTACCACGCAATTTGCGTTACGGGTAAAAGCGATCAACACCACCACATCTATCAGCGATGGATGATTAGCTATGACCATCTGCCCGGGTCGCCCCAAACGCTCCCTATGTTTAACGCTGTAAGTCAACACACCAGTAAAACGCATAAATTCTACAAAAAGCCGAAAAATATTATGAATCAAACTGCGTACAAGCTCCCTTTTTTTTAAAGGATCGCGACAAAGTAAATTCACCAGCGGATAACCCACCAGCGTTAAAAACACACCGCCTAAACCAAACAAAAAGAAACTTAGGCCGGTAAACAATAAACGCCACAAATACGGAGGGCTATAGGCTTCTTTCATAGAGTTACTTGCCATTGCCAACAACGTGTATCAACAGAGTGAGTTACTTGGGTTGCTTGTTTAAGCAGCAGGGGTAAAAGGGTTAAAGCGTGCGGCCATGCTTGTTTTTTTAGTGTTGATGGTTCTTTAGACAAAGATAAACTTAAAGACCAAGCATCACCCCGAGTCAATTGTAATGCCAGTGCATAAGCAAAAGGTACGTCTTTGATCCAAGGTAAATACAGCTCAGGCTGCTGTTCCTCAGCAATAATAAGCAAAACTGAGTCTGCTCCAGAACTAAGCAACAACTGCGCTTCGATTACGGCATGCTCCAAACCATCTTGCGTGGCTGCGATGGCTGTCATTTCACTTTCATCTTGGCGAAAAATTGACCATAAACCAATAATTGCATTGTGTACTGACAAACTAAAATGTGTGGGCGAAAGTATTTCTTGCTCAGCCATTTGCTTAAGTAAATTCAAATTACGCGGCGTTTCACCGTGGCGTGAGCAAAATACTACGGGTTGTTTTGGGCTTTGTTCCGCCAAAGGCCAAGCCACATGAAAAGCCATCCTGGCCAAAGGACTTAAGCGCCGACGCTGCATTGCTGGCAAAAAACTTACATCAGCAGCATCTTGACTGCTTAATTGTTGCGGATCAGCCAACCAGCCTAACCAATCCTCTTGCGTGGATAAACCAGGCGCCCAAGCACGCCAAGCGCTGATGTTAAATTTCATCCGTGATTGCTCTTAATCTAGTCAATAACATGAGTTTGTCACCAAGCAACCAAAAAAATTAGGGGTTACCAAAGGAATTATAGTCGTAAATATTCGTTATTATCAGTAATAGCCTTATTAACCCCAAACTATACAGACGAATTTTATCACTATGTCCAAACCTATTTATAGCTTTGATGCGAATACAGGTTGGCTCAATGGAGCTATACACATTCCTTCACCCAACTTCAACGCACGTCCAAACAACGAAGTGTCCCTGCTGGTTATCCATAACATCAGCTTGCCGCCCGGCCAATTTGCTACGGGCATGATTGATGCTTTATTTACCAACCAGCTGCCAATAAATGCACACCCTTACTTTAAACAGCTGGAGGGTTTAAGGGTTTCCGCACATTTTTTAATTGAACGCAGTGGTGAAATTAAGCAGTTTGTCAGCTGTAATGACCGTGCTTGGCACGCTGGAAAATCATCCTTTCAAGGACGTGAAAACTGCAATGATTTTTCTATAGGTGTGGAGTTAGAGGGAACCGATGATCTCGCCTACACAGATGAACAATATAAGTCATTGAATAACTTGAAAAATATTCTGCAAAAAAATTTCCCACTGATTAAGCAAGAGCGTATATGTGGCCACTCAGACATAGCCCCTGAACGTAAAACCGATCCTGGTATTGCTTTTGATTGGCTAAGAATTCAATGAAAGAGCTCTGTGGATAACAGCACTTTAAAGCTTGGGATAGGCTGTTGAGCAGACTGTTCATAACTGTACCTGTGGATAACCACTACTTTTATCCACAGCTTATGTAACGGAAGTCAGCAGCTTGTCCATGCTCAATGAACAGCTTCCAATTTTCCGTAAACTATTGATTTCAAATAGAATTACAGTCTTACCAACAGAAAAACACTGCAGTAGTAATTATAAAAATAATAAAAGATCTATTTAAAAGCTTTAAAAGCTATTACTAAGGCCAAGTCAAAAAATGGCTGCGAAAAATCCCAAAAAAATAAATCTCTAATTTCTATCTCCAAGCAAAGCTAAGCGTTGACCTTAGGTGATTAATTCAATAGAATCGCCGGTCTATTTTAACGGGGACCACTTCAGGGACCCATCTCATGTCCAAAGAAGTTTAGGTATCAATCCATGAAACGTACATTTCAACCAAGCGTTATCAAGCGCAAGCGTGACCACGGTTTCCGTGCACGTATGGCAACCACAGGTGGTCGTGCTGTGTTAGCTCGTCGTCGTGCCAAAGGCCGTAAGCGTCTAAGCGCCTAAATACACCTCACCAATGAATCAAGGCTTTAGCCGTGAAAAACGGCTGCTCAACGCGTATCAGTTTAAAGCCGTTTTTGATTCACCTGATTTTCGTTTATCAGGTCGATGTGTACTGCTACTAGCTCGCTTTAACCAACTCAAGCACCATCGACTTGGGTTGGTTATAGGCAAAAAAAATATAAAGCTTTCTGTAGAACGCAACCGTGTTAAACGGCAAATTCGTGAGCATTTTCGTACACAAGAGTTAAATTTTCTTGGTGTAGACGTTGTAATTATTGCTCGCAAAGGATTAGCCGACTTATCCAATAGTGAGTTACAACACGAGTTAACTACACTTTGGAAACGTTTACTAAAACAGTGTAACGCTAAAAGTAAAGCTTCCTTAGCGGCACCGGTAGGTAACCAAAATGCGTAAGCTGGTCGTATTACCTATTAAGTTCTATCGCTACGCTATCAGCCCTATGATGGCCAGCCATTGCCGTTTTTACCCAAGCTGTTCAGCCTATGCACTGGAAGCCATTGAAAAACATGGTAGTTTGAAGGGCGGATGGTTATCTGCACGTCGCATCAGCCGCTGTCATCCTTGGAATCCAGGTGGCTATGATCCCGTCCCACCAAGCCAATCAGAATCATCTTCAACCGTCGATATAGCCGAGTAATTATGGATATCCAACGTACGTTTTTAATTGTTGCACTAGCTATTGTTACCTATGCACTGGTTTTACAATGGAATCAGGATTATGGCCAAGTTGCTGATAATCCATCAGTAACCATTTCAAGCAGTGCACAACAGCAACCAGCCGTGCAGCATTTTAATACTGTAAATACTACTGACACAAAAAATAACGAAGACTTTAGTGTTCCAGCTGCAGTAGCTAATGCAAGTCAAGAAGCACCCAATACGCTTAACCAAGATCTAACACCCAGCAACACAGGTCTGATTTACGTAAAAACAGATGTGCTTGAACTCGCAGTAGATCCTGTCGGCGGCGATATTGTTGAACTTAAACTGAGCCAATATCCAAGACAAGCAAAAAACCCAGATATTCCTTTGCAGTTGTTTGAAAACAGCAGCGAGCGTGTTTACATCGCTCAGTCAGGTTTAATGGGTAAAAACGGTCCTGATGCATCAGGTGAGCGCCCACACTACAGCACAGAAAAACAGTATTATCAGCTTGTTGAAGGTGAAGACAGCCTCAATGTGGATTTTACCTTCAGCAAAAATAACGTTAACTACACCAAGCGTTTTACTTTTCATCGTGGCTATAACCAAAGCTGCACAGAGCGCCAAATTGAACAGCGCAAAAAAGAATGTATGAATGAGCTTGGTTACCAAATTGGCGTTACCTACTTGGTTGATAACCAAAGTAACGAAAATTGGCAGGGATCCTTATTAGCGCGCATCAAACGTGA
This sequence comes from Thiopseudomonas acetoxidans, assembly GCF_030362935.1. NCBI lineage: Bacteria > Pseudomonadati > Pseudomonadota > Gammaproteobacteria > Pseudomonadales > Pseudomonadaceae > Thiopseudomonas > Thiopseudomonas acetoxidans. The sequence goes on along the minus strand of NZ_JAUCDY010000004.1, from coordinate 21,291 downwards.
TGGTCAAGGCGATCCTTCTTCAACCACGGCTACCAATACTGCCACTTACTTAGGGGCTGCAGTATGGACTCCAGACGAACCCTACAAAAAATTAAAAATGGGTATGATGGATGACAAAGAGTTTAAACAAAAAGTAGAAGGCGGTTGGGTGGCATGGCTGCAGCATTATTTTGTCGCTGCATGGGTACCAGATAGCGGCACCACCAATACAATGTTTTCACAAAGACGCGTAGAGCCCTCTAAATTTTATGTGGTTGGCTATGCGAGTCCTGAAGTTCAGGTTGCACCAGGTGAGCATTATCAATTTAAGTCAACGCTTTATGCTGGCCCTAAGATTCAAAGCCACCTGAAGAAGCTATCACCCGGATTGGAGCTTACTGTTGACTATGGTTTTCTATGGTTTATTGCCCAGCCTATTTTCTGGTTACTAACCTTTATTCATAGCTTGTTAGGCAACTGGGGTTGGTCAATTATTTTGCTAACCGTAATTATTAAACTTATTTTCTTCCCGCTTTCAGCAGCTAGTTACAAATCCATGGCGCGTATGCGTGGACTGGCACCAAAGGTTCAAGCATTAAAAGATAGCTGCGGCGATGATAAGCAAAAACTGTCGCAAGGCATGATGGAGCTGTACAAAAAGGAAAAAGTTAATCCTTTAGGCGGTTGCTTGCCTATTTTAGTACAGATGCCAGTGTTCTTATCCCTGTACTGGGTATTGTTAGAAAGTGTTGAAATGCGCCAAGTTCCTTGGATGCTTTGGTTGACTGACCTTTCCAGTAAAGACCCTTACTTTATTCTGCCAATCATCATGGGTATCAGTATGTTTGTGCAGCAAAAGCTTAATCCTGCACCCCCTGATCCGATGCAGGCTAAGGTGATGAAGATGCTGCCAATTATCTTTACCTTCTTCTTCCTTTGGTTCCCTGCAGGCTTGGTATTGTATTGGGTGGTTAACAACATCCTCTCGATTGCTCAGCAGTGGTATATTACTCGTAAGGTTGAACGGGCCATGGCAACTAAAGCTTAATGGCTTAAATGAAAAACAAACCCCGTACTTGCGGGGTTTGTGCTTTCTAGAGGTTATTAACGTGCAATACTCACAGGATACTATTGCTGCGATTGCCACTGCCCAAGGACGTGGAGGTGTTGGCATTGTTCGTGTTTCAGGTAGCTTAGCCGCACATATCGCTCAACAAATCTTAGCGGTTGAACCTAAGCCTCGTTATGCACACTATGGTGCATTCTATGCAGAGGATCAGCAGGCCTTAGATCAAGGCATAGCCTTATTTTTTAAAGGCCCGCATTCTTTTACGGGTGAAGACATTCTAGAGTTGCAGGGTCATGGTGGACCGGTAATTCTGGATATGTTACTGCAACGCTGTGTTGAGTTGGGCGCACGCTTAGCTCGACCGGGTGAATTCAGCGAACGCGCTTTTTTAAATGATAAATTTGACTTGGCACAAGCAGAAGCCATTGCCGATTTAATTGAAGCCAGCTCCGTTCAAGCAGCACGTAATGCTTTGCGTTCATTGCAAGGTGAGTTTTCTAAACAAGTGCATCAACTTACTGAGCAGTTGATAAGTCTGCGTATTTTCGTTGAGGCCGCCATAGACTTTCCCGAAGAAGAAATCGATTTTCTTGCAGATGGGCAGATTCTCAACCAGCTTACTCAGCTGCGCGAATCACTTACCCAAGTTATCCACAAGGCGGGTCAAGGTGTTTTATTGCGCGATGGTATGAATGTGGTAATTGCCGGTCGCCCTAACGCAGGAAAATCGAGCCTACTTAATGCCTTGGCAGGCTACGAAGCCGCTATCGTTACTGATATTGCTGGCACTACTCGCGATACTCTTAAAGAACATATCCATATTGATGGTATGCCACTGCATATCACCGATACGGCAGGACTACGACAAACCAGCGATCAAGTCGAACAAATTGGTGTTGAGCGAGCGGTCAAAGCGATAACTGCCGCTGATCGCATTTTACTGGTTGTGGACACAACCAGCCTAGAAGCCGCTGATCCTTTCAGTTTGTGGCCAGAGTTTTTACAGCACGCACCAGATATCAGTAAAGTGACTTTAATTCGTAATAAAATTGACCTATCGGGTGAACAATTGGCTGTGGATAACTTTGCTGATGGACACTGCAGTATTAGTTTATCTGCACGGCAAGGGCAGGGGATTGAAGCGCTGCGTGAGCATTTAAAGCAGTGCATGGGCTATCAACAAACAACCGAAAGCACCTTTAGTGCGCGTCGTCGCCACTTGGATGCTTTACAGCAAGCACAGAGTTTCTTAGAAAACGGTTATCAGCAGTTAACCCAAGTCAGTGCAGGCGAGTTGCTAGCTGAGGATCTACGCTTAGCACAGCAATGTTTGGCTGAAATAACTGGAGAATTTACTGCGGATGATTTATTGGGAAGGATTTTTTCTAGCTTTTGCATCGGGAAGTAAAACGCTCAAAAAGATCGAAAAGCGTCCAACCAAATACAAGTAAGCCATTGTTTTATAAAGAAATTTATTCTATTTCTTTGCAAGCAGTTTGATCCGTTTTGTCTCCTCTTGCTCCGTGTGTGCTTCGAGTATAAGTTTTCGGAGCACATGGAGCACAAAAGGAGCAAAACATGAAAATTACTATCCAAAAACGCGAACCAGACAAGAACAAAACCCAACGTCGCTTCGATGATCGAAAGCCTTGCCAGATCATACGAACAAGACGCCCGGCGTCATGATGAAGACGGATTATGGGCCCAAGAGTGGTAAAGAACTCTAATATATTAAGGACTCAATTACATTTGGATAAGAATGGAAAATTTTGAACGCTTCTCGTGCCGTAGATCATAGTCACATGGCGCGCATACTGATCGCTGCTTTACCTAGGTGGAAAAAACCTGGTACCGGTAACTTCTCTTATGGCGGCTATTTGTAGATCTCCTGAAAAACGGGAAGCGCGGCGGAATCAAGATTTTCTTCAAGCCTGCTTCATCGGCAGCACGTGAGGCTTTACACGTTTCACATTTTGCGCTTCCTGCTCATAGGCACGATGACGAACATCCCATAACTCAACTGCGTGCTGAATATTCAGCCAGAACTCCGGCGTATTCCCCAAAGCCGCTGCGAGTTTGATGGCCATGGGTGCTGTCAGCGTGCCTTTGTCATGTGCAATCCGGCTGAGTGTATTTCTGTGCACACCCATTGCTTCGGCCAGTTCACTGATTTCTATTTTCATCGGCTCCAGAAACTCGGTGACCAGCATTTCGCCAACGGTCACTGGACGACGTTTTGTATTCCTCATTACCATAACCTCCTCTAGCCCTTGTAAACATGCGGGTCTAGATATGTATCTTGGGCGGTGCCATCTTCCCAGCGAAAAATCAGGCGATACTGCTTGTTAACCCGAATGGAACACCATCCAGAAAGGTTTCCCTGCAAATGTTCAAAACGGTTACCCGGCGGAATCCTCAAGTCTGACTCCTGCGTCGCGGCATCCAGAATCTGAATCTTTCTGAACAGAGCGCCTTCAATAGTGCTGGGTATTTTCTTGTGGCTTTGGTCCTCGTCGTAGAAAGCCTCCAGCCATATATCCCTGAATTCAACCGCCATAGTTACCTGATCGCTTTTTAATCATTCTATGCACAACAACGTTGTGCGTCAAGTCAGTTAAAAATGAGAACGGATCCGTTTAGAAAACGATGTTACTATAATTTTGTTTGGCAGAAGGGGCTAAGAGTGATCTCAAGGCGCTGATTTCATAGAGATAAAAGCGTATACAAGGCTCCCAGTTTCCCACTTATCCCAGTTTAAAATGGGTCGTCAGGAGCCGATGAAAAGGAAATTTGCCAATATTTACACTTTTTTTCGCAAATTTCAGCACTCCAATAGTGCTCCACGAGTTTCATAAACCTATGTTTTTAAAGTATTTTATACATTCTGCATCGGTAAATAAATACCTGAATTTCTTATAGACTCTGTTTAGGCAGAAGCCGTATTGTGAAACAGTTGCGCAAAACCCTTAACAAAAAATTTTATTTGATAGGCCGACCATACAAATAATGCTATTTTAGGCGAAATAAATTACCTGTAGACGCAGCATATTCTGTGGCTATTGTATTTAATGAAAAATGGAGTTATCTATGCTGTTGTCGAAAACAAAATATTTGGTTATTACAAGTCTAGCTGCACTCCTAGCAGCCTGTGGTGGCGACTCTGATCTGGATAAAAAATCAGCAAAAACCCTATACCAAGAAGCTACCCAACAGCTTTATGCAAAAGAAGCGCAATTTAATTTTAAAGCGGACGCGAAAGTCGATATTGGTATTGAGAATCCTTTTCTTACGGATCTGAAAGTAAAACTATCTGGCGCGGTAAACAATAACGCACAGCGTTATGAGCTGATACCTGAGGTTGAAGCGGCTATTTTTAACTTTAAACTGCCTATTTTAGTGGATGCCAAGAAAAAAGACCTTTTGCTTAATCCGACCAATATCATTGATACGGCACTGATGTTTGCACCACAGGCAAACTCGGAGCTGCAGCAATATAAAAATAAATTTGTTCGCTTTAGCACGAAAAATTTTGAAATTGATGAAGAAGATATGGCTAAGGTGATTACAGTAGTTTCTGAAGTAGTAGAAATGGGCTACGCCACTATGAATGAATTTACTAAAATTATTCCTGAGACCAGCATCGAGAAAATCGAGCTCAATGAAAAAGCTAAGCAAATCAATGCCAAAGCGATCTTGAAAGTAAGATTGGATGAGCAGCAAAGTAAAGAGTTGCAGCAACATATCAATACGTACCTGTATAACCAAGTGGCCGAAAACGAAAAACTGCCTGAAGAGTTTAAAGAAGGTTTTATGCAAGGTTTGCTTGAGGCTAATAGTGATACTGGCTACGAGAGTTCAGAATCAGTGCTTTATTTGAACGATAAAGGACAAATAATTCACGAAAATGATGTGTTCAATTATGAAATTGAGGGTGAGAAAGTCAGCATTAGCATGACTATTGATTACTCAAACTATGGCAAAGCAAGTTTTACCATTAACCCGTCAGAAAATCAGATCATCGACTTCACAGAAGAAAAAATGCGTTCACTGCAACGCATGTAAGTACACAAAACTCTGAAAATGAACCTAAATACTAGCCATTTTCAGAGCATACTTTGCTATGACCTTCTCTAAAGCTGCGTAATTTTTTATACTAGCGCGTCTTTTCTCTGCAGGCTGAACTTGGTTTAGCCTGCTTTATTGCGTAATTAAAGCTTCTTTTCGGGGTCTATTGTGGATTATCCTTCTCGTTTTGATGTCATTGTCATTGGTGGTGGACATGCTGGTACTGAAGCGGCTTTAGCCGCGGCACGCATGGGCGTCAAAACATTATTGCTGTCACACAATATCGAAACCCTAGGGCAAATGAGCTGCAATCCAGCGATTGGCGGTATTGGTAAAAGCCATTTGGTTAAAGAAATTGATGCCTTGGGTGGTGCTATGGCCACGGCAACGGACTATGCAGGGATTCAGTTTCGTGTGCTCAATAGCCGTAAAGGCCCAGCCGTACGCGCGACACGAGCGCAAGCTGACCGTATTCTTTATAAAGCTGCCATACGTAAAATTTTAGAAAACCAGCCTAATTTATGGTTATTCCAACAAGCAGTCGATGATCTCATTATTGAGCAAGATGTTGTGCGTGGCGCGGTAACGCAGATGGGTTTACGCTTTTTTGCCGATAACGTAGTGTTAACTAGCGGTACGTTTTTGGGTGGCACCATCCACATAGGAATGGAAAATTACTCTGGTGGTCGCGCCGGTGATCCGCCAGCCAATACTTTAGCTAAACGCTTGCGTGAATTGCCGTTTAGAGTGGCGCGGTTAAAGACCGGTACGCCACCACGAATAGATAGTCGTTCCGTTGATTTCTCTAAGCTAATTGAACAGCCCGGTGATACCCCTTTACCGGTGATGTCCTATTTGGGCAAAGTAGAACAACATCCACGGCAAATCAGTTGCTGGATTACGCATACCAACACTAAAACCCATGACATCATTTCAAGCAACCTTGATCGCTCGCCCATGTATGCCGGCGTGATTGAAGGGGTGGGTCCGCGTTATTGCCCTTCAATCGAAGATAAAATTACCCGTTTTGCAGACAAAGACAGCCATCAGGTGTTTTTAGAGCCTGAAGGCTTAGAAACCAATGAGCTGTACCCCAATGGCATTTCTACCTCGTTACCCTTTGATGTGCAGCTAGACTTAGTCCGATCCATGCAAGGCTTGGAAAATGCTTATATTATGCGTCCAGGCTATGCCATCGAATACGACTATTTTGATCCACGTGATCTGCACTACAGCTTAGAAACCAAGTGCGTTAAGGGTTTGTTTTTTGCTGGGCAAATCAACGGTACTACGGGCTATGAAGAAGCCGGCGTGCAAGGTTTGTTGGCGGGCAGTAACGCAGCGCTTCGCGCACAAGGCAAAGACAGTTGGCATCCAACCCGTGATGAAGCTTACTTGGGTGTGCTAATTGATGATCTGCTAACCATGGGCACGCAAGAACCCTACCGCATGTTTACTTCACGCGCGGAATACCGATTGATTCTGCGTGAAGACAATGCGGATATGCGCCTAACTGAAAAAGGGCGGGCAATTGGCTTAGTGGATGATGTGCGCTGGGCAGCATTTGAAACCAAACGCGAAGCCATCGAGCGGGAAGAGCAGCGTCTACGCAGTACTTGGGTACGCCCCAATACTGCCGAAGGTGATGCTCTGAGCAGTCACTTTAATATCCCGCTGGCCCATGAGTATAATTTACTCAACTTACTGACCCGCCCAGAGATAGATTACGCTGGCTTGAAAGCCGTAACAGGCACAGGGGTTGCTGATCAGCAGGTAGCTGAGCAGATTGAGATACGCACTAAATATGCAGGTTATATAACACGTCAACAGGGCGATATTGCCAAACTTAAGGCCAGCGAAAGTATTAGCATTCCAGCCGATTTGGATTACACAAAAATCTCTGGCTTATCCAAAGAAGTGCAACTGAAGCTCACTGACATCAAGCCGACTAACTTAGGTCAGGCATCGCGCATTCCGGGTGTAACTCCAGCGGCAATATCACTTTTGCTGGTGCAATTAAAAAGACGCCAAGCCAATCAAAACTTGGAGGTCAGTGAGCAATGAGCATCACAGATTCGCAGCGCAAAGCGCTTGTAGAGGGTGCCAAAGAGCTTGGATTAAGCTTAACAGTTGTACAAATAGAACAGTTGCTGTCTTACTTGGCTTTGTTAATTAAATGGAACAAAGCCTATAACCTAACTGCAGTTAGAAACGCAGAAGAAATGGTATCTCGGCATTTGTTAGATAGCTTAAGCGTGTTGCCTTTTGTTGAGCAGACTGGCGTTACCTGGTTAGATGTGGGCAGTGGCGGGGGTATGCCCGGCATCATCTTGGCTATTATGCTGCCCAACAAGTTGTTTAGTCTGTTAGATTCTAACGGTAAAAAAACGCGCTTTTTAACCCAGGTAAAATTGGAGCTTAAACTGGACAATGTACAGGTTATCCACAGTCGTATTGAAGAGCACAACACAGAGCAGCCTTATCACGGGGTTATTTCTCGCGCCTTTAGCTCCTTGGCAGATTTTACTAACTGGACCGCGCATCTGGGCGATCAAAGCACACGCTGGCTGGCGATGAAGGGCGTACATCCAGATGACGAACTGCAGCAACTGGCAGCAGAATTTAAGCTCGATAGCTGCAATAAACTACAAGTACCGGGCTGTCAGGGACAACGACATCTTTTGCTACTTTCACGTAACTAGAACAGAGGTATTGCCATGGGCAAAGTTTTGGCTGTAGCCAATCAAAAAGGCGGAGTAGGTAAAACCACAACCTGTATCAACCTTGCCGCCTCCTTAGTGGCAACCAAGCGCCATGTTCTGGTCATCGATTTAGACCCACAGGGTAATGCAACAACAGGCAGCGGTATTGATAAACACGAGCTAGAGTATTCAGTGCTTGATGTGCTTACCGGCCAAGCCGATCTGGTGGATGTGATTCAAATATCAGAGCATGGCGGCTATCAAGTGTTGCCGTCAAACCGAGATCTCACTGCCGCAGAGGTTGTGCTACTGGAGTTAGAAAATCGTGAAAAAAGGCTTTTACATGCGCTGCAGCCCGTTCGTGATAACTACGATTACATCCTGATTGATTGCCCACCCTCCCTTAATATGCTGACGGTTAATGCGTTAGTGGCTGCCGATGCAGTACTAATACCTATGCAGTGTGAATACTATGCACTGGAAGGGCTGACAGATTTAATCGGAAGTATTCAACGCATTACCGCGAATCTCAATGCGGACTTAGAAATAGAAGGTATTCTAAGGACGATGTATGATCCGCGTTTAAGTCTGACCATGGATGTGTCAGAGCAGTTAAAACAACACTTTGGGCAAAAACTTTTTGATACGGTAATACCGCGAAACGTACGTTTAGCAGAATCGCCCAGTTATGGTATGCCTGTGCTGGCTTATGACAAACAATCAAAGGGTGCGTTGGCACATCTTGCATTAGCAGGAGAGTTGGCCAGACGCCACCGTAATAAGCAGCGCACCGCAACCGTTTTGTAAGGAATCAGTATGGCAGTTAAAAAACGTGGCTTAGGTCGTGGGCTGGATGCTTTATTAGGTGGCGCAAACGCAAGCAGCCAATACCACGAAGCCCAAGAGAATGAGCTATTACACATAGCAATCGATCGCATCCAGCCGGGCAAATACCAACCGCGCCGCGATATGGATCCAGCCGCGCTTGAAGAGCTATCAAAATCGATTAAAGCGCAGGGCATTATGCAGCCTATCGTTGTACGCTCTGTTGGCAGTAATAAGTATGAAATTATTGCCGGTGAAAGACGTTGGCGTGCAGCGCAATTAGCTGAGCTTAAAACCGTGCCTGCCCTGCTTAAGCAAGTAGCTGATGACGCAGCTATTGCCATGGCATTAATAGAAAATATTCAGCGTGAAGATCTTAACCCTATAGAAGAAGCCATTGCTTTACAGAGGTTGCAGCACGAGTATGAGCTGACTCAGCAAGAAGTCGCTGATGCCGTAGGAAAGTCACGGACCACAGTAACCAACCTACTGCGACTGATAAACCTGCCGGAAGAAGTAAAAATTATGTTGGCACATGGCGATATAGAAATGGGTCATGCGCGGGCTTTGCTAGGACTTGCAGAGCCGCAACTGTTGTTGGCGGCGCGTCATGTTGTCGCAACCGGCTTAAATGTACGACAAACCGAAGCCTATATACGCAGCCTGCAAAAACCCAAAGCAAAACCTACCACGCCAAAAGCGGATCCAGATATTCAACGCTTAGAAAAAAAGCTTGCTGAGCGCCTAGGCGCCAATGTGAAAATCAAACATACCGACAAAGGTAAGGGTCAATTAGTGATTAATTACGGCTCACTTGACGAGCTACAGGGTGTTTTGGCGCATATTCAGTAGATGTAAATCAAATATTATTATTAATAGCCTACATTTGAGTTGATAGAAGCGACACAGACACCTATACTCTCAGCGCAATTTTGTAGTGACGAATTGTAAGCACAACAATTCAGACCAAGGGCGATAGAAACAGTGGCTATACGTAACAAAACACCGTTTTATCGTTTAAGCATGTTTCGCGTGCTCATGGCACAAGCCGTTGTCACTGCACTATTGGTTGTCGTATGCGCAATAACTCTTGGAGTTGTCGCAGCGTACTCAGTGTTTTTAGGCAGTTCGATAGCTTTATTAGCCAACGCCTATTTCACGTACAAAGCGTTTAAGTATTTTGGGGCGCGCTCAGTGTCCGCTATTCTCCAGTCATTTTGGGCTGGACAGGTAGGAAAAATGTTTATGACGGCAGTGCTTTTTGCGCTGGTGTTTATAGCAGTGAAACCTTTAAACGTAGTACAGTTGTTCTTGGGTTACATTTTGATTCAGCTGACTTCAGTGGTTACACTCTTTTTTAGCAAAAATTTGTAAACGTCCGGGTTTGAGGCATATATGGCAAATAGCAATGCTGAGTATATCCAGCACCACTTACAAAACTTAACTTTTGGCAAAATCGACGGCACATGGCGAATTGCTGAAACACAACAAGAAGCACTAGACATGGGTTTCTGGGCTATCCATCTTGATACCATGGCCATGTCACTTTTGATGGGCTTTGTGTTTCTGTTTATCTTCAGAAAAATAGCAAAACGCGCCAACTCAGGCGTGCCAACAGGTATGCAGGGCTTCGTTGAAGTCATCGTGGAATTTGTACAAAACATGGTTCGCGATACCTTCTATGGCCGCAGCCCGCTTATAGCACCGTTAGCATTGACTATTTTCATGTGGATCTTGCTGATGAACAGCCTGAAATGGATCCCAGTCGATGTAATCCCAGGCATCGCTGCTGCAATAGGCATTCCAAACTTTAAATACGTCCCAACCGCTGATCCAAACGCTACGTTTGGCATGTCGATTGGTGTGTTTATGCTGATTATTTTTTACAGTATCAAAGTTAAAGGCGTGGGCGGCTTCAGTAAAGAGCTAGCGTTCACACCCTTTAACCACTGGTCACTCATTCCTGTAAACCTGGTTCTTGAAATACTAGGTTTGTTAACCAAACCATTCAGCCTTGCGCTGCGTTTGTTCGGTAACATGTATGCGGGTGAAGTTGTATTTATTTTGATTGCGCTACTGCCATTTTGGATTCAGTGGTCGCTATACGGGCCTTGGGCGATTTTCCACATTCTGGTAATTCCGCTACAAGCCTTTATTTTCATGGTGCTGTCGATCGTATACTTGAGCGCAGCCCACGAAAGCCATTGACGCGAAAGCGAGCGTTAATTTTAACCTTAGACTATAACTTAACTTTGAAACTCTAGGAGTAACTATGGAACTCGTAATTTTATCAGCAGCGATCATCATCGGTATGGGCGCACTGGCCACTGGTATTGGTTTTGCTTTACTGGGCGGCAAATTACTGGAATCAACAGCACGTCAGCCTGAGCTGGCTCCACAGTTGCAAACCAAAACCTTCATTATGGCTGGTCTACTTGACGCCGTTCCAATGATTGGTGTTGGTATTGCTATGTACCTGATCTTCGTTGTAGCACCAGGAATGGCTGGTTAATCACGCGATTTCATTAGTACGGCAGCAAAGTTTGTCTGACGTAGGATGTTATCTTTGGATAAACAATGAAATGGCATGAGGTGCATCAATGGCTATTAACATGACTCTCATAGGTCAATTGATTGCCTTCGCTATTTTCACCTGGTTTTGCATGAAGTTCGTATGGCCACCCATCACGAACGCAATGGATGCGCGCCAGAAGAAAATTGCTGAAGGCTTAGATGCAGCAGGACGTGCTGAGCGCGACCTTAAACTTGCTCAAGAAAAGGCAGCAGAAATGCTGCGTGAAACTAAGCAAGCAGCTGCTGAGATTATTGAGAAAGCCAACAAGACTGGAAACGATATTGTTGAAGAAGCAAGACAGCATGCACGCAATGAAGGCGAACGCCTAATTGCAGGCGCTAAAGCTGAAATCGATTTAGAAGTGAATCGCATTAAAGAAGATCTTCGCAAACAAGTTTCAGTCCTTGCAGTGGCAGGTGCAGAAAAAATCCTCGGTGCTACCGTGGATGCGAAAGCACACAATAATTTGGTCGAGCAATTGGCCGCAGAACTTTAAGCGAGGCAAGCGATGTCGAATTCCAATACGCTTGCACGACCTTACGCAAAAGCTGCTTTTGAATACGCAGCTACGGCAAGCAAAGAAGAAGCATGGAGTAACATGCTATCTTTTGCAGCAACTGCGGTTGCGCAAGCTGAGGTTGTTAAGCAGTTAGGTAATCCTGAGCTTAATAAAAAAGGTAAGGTCACGTTTCTTATACAGCTGTGCGAAGGCAATGTAGATAACGAGTTTTCGAATTTTCTCCATCTTTTGGGTGAAAATGATCGTTTGACTCTGTTACCAACAATTTATGAGATTTTTACTGAATTGAAGGCAGATAAAAATCGTTCATTAGACGTTGAAGTAGAATCTGCATTTGAATTAAGCGCAGCACAATTAAAAACACTAGCTGCCGCCTTATCTAAGCGGCTTGATCGTACCGTTCATCCCAAAGCGACTGTTAACCCCGCTTTAATTGGCGGTTTACACATACGCGCTGGTGACTTAGTAATAGACGGTTCGATCCGCGGCAAACTAAATAAGTTAGCCGAAGCGTTGAAATCCTGATTTGAGGGACAAATGGCATGCAGCAACTGAATCCTTCCGAGATTAGTGAGATTATCAAGCAGCGTATTGCAAAGCTTGATGTTTCTGCACAAGCCCGTAACGAGGGCACTATCGTCAGCTTATCTGACGGTATCGTACGTATTCACGGCCTAGCCGATGTAATGTACGGTGAGATGATTGAATTCCCTGGTGGAATCTTTGGTATGGCATTGAACCTAGAGCGTGACTCTGTCGGTGCTGTAATTCTAGGTTCATTCGCAGGTTTAACAGAGGGTATGAGCGCCAAATGTACCGGCCGTATTTTGGAAGTTCCAGTTGGTAACGAACTTCTAGGTCGCGTTGTGGATGCTTTAGGTAACCCTATTGATGGCAAAGGTCCTTTAGGCACCACGCTAACTGACGCGGTAGAAAAAGTAGCACCTGGTGTTATTTGGCGTAAGTCAGTCGACCAACCTGTTCAAACGGGTTATAAATCAGTCGACTCCATGATTCCAGTAGGTCGTGGTCAGCGAGAGTTGATTATTGGTGACCGTCAGATCGGTAAAACGGCTCTGGCGATTGATGCCATCATCAACCAGAAAGACAGTGGTATTAAATGTGTGTACGTGGCTATTGGTCAGAAACAATCGACCATTGCAAACGTCGTACGCAAGCTAGAAGAAACAGGCGCGTTGGCCAACACCATTGTTGTGGTAGCCAGTGCTTCAGAATCTCCTGCGCTTCAGTACTTAGCTCCGTACGCAGGTTGCACCATGGGTGAGTTTTTCCGTGACCGTGGTGAAGATGCGTTAATCGTTTATGATGACCTCTCTAAGCAAGCTGTTGCATACCGCCAGATTTCTTTGTTGCTACGTCGTCCACCAGGACGTGAAGCTTACCCAGGTGATGTTTTCTATCTCCACAGTCGTTTATTGGAGCGTGCGTCACGTGTATCTGAAGAGTACGTTGAAGAGTTCACCAAGGGCGAAGTTAAAGGTAAGACCGGTTCATTGACCGCTTTACCTATTATTGAAACCCAGGCAGGTGACGTTTCTGCGTTCGTACCCACCAACGTAATTTCTATTACTGATGGTCAGATTTTCCTTGAGTCAGCAATGTTTAACTCAGGTATTCGTCCAGCGGTGAACGCGGGTATTTCGGTATCTCGTGTAGGTGGTGCGGCACAAACGGGTCTGATTAAGAAACTGTCTGGTGGTATTCGTACAGCCTTAGCACAGTATCGTGAATTGGCTGCTTTTGCGCAGTTTGCTTCTGACTTGGATGAGGCAACACGTAAACAGCTAGAGCATGGTCAGCGTGTTACTGAACTGATGAAACAAAAGCAATATGCGCCTATGTCCATCGCTGATATGGCAATTTCTCTGTATGCAGCAGAACGTGGCTTCTTAGAAGATGTAGAAGTCAATAAAGTAGGTGCATTTGAGGCGGCTTTGTTAGCCTTCTTTAAGCGTGAGTTCGCCGACCTAGTGTCGACCATGAATAAAGAAGCGGCCTTTACTAAAGAAATCGATGCTGCCTTGAAAGAAGGTATCGAGAAGTTTAAGGCAACTCAAAGCTGGTAATTCGCAGCGGAGGCTTTTAGCCTCCTTCTGCTAACCAGAAGGGTGTCAAATGGCAGGCGCAAAAGAGATTCGCACAAAAATTGCGAGCATCAAAAATACGCAAAAGATTACAAGCGCCATGGAAAAAGTGGCGGTCAGCAAAATGCGCAAGGCACAGCAGCGCATGGGTGCTGGTCGTCCTTATGCAGAACGTATTCGACAAGTAGTTGGCCATCTGGCTCAAGCTAATACCGAATACAAGCATGCATTCATGGTTGAGCGTCCAGTGAAACGCGTAGGCTATATACTCGTGTCAACTGATCGTGGTCTTTGCGGTGGTCTGAACTTTAACCTGTTCAAAAACTTGATTAGCAATTTTCAAGAGTGGCAGCAACAAGGCGTAGAAGCTGAGTTCTGTGTAATAGGTAATAAAGGTGCTAGTTTTTTCCGTAGCTACGGCGTAAAAATTTCAGCTGCAGTCGGTGGATTAGGTGAAGAACCTGAAATTAATGACTTGATCGGCAGTATTAAAATTATGCTAGATGGTTTTATGGAAGGTCGCATCGATCGTCTATATTTGGTGTCGAATAAATTTATCAACACCATGACCCAAAAACCTGCTGTTGAGCAGCTGGTTCCTTTGGCCGTAGATGAGAAAGTCGAAAACAGCCGTTTAGGTAGTTGGGATTATATATATGAGCCAGGTGCTAAAGAGTTACTTGACGCACTAATCGTTCGTTATATCGAATCTCAAGTTTACCAATCGGTAGTAGAGAATGCTGCCTGTGAGCAAGCAGCTCGTATGATCGCGATGAAAAATGCGACTGACAACGCCGGTGACCTTATTGATAACCTGCAGTTGGTTTATAACAAGGCTCGTCAAGCAGCTATTACCCAAGAAATTTCTGAAATCGTTGGCGGCGCAGCCGCGGTTTAAGAACGGTTCAAATATTCAGAGGACCAGATATGAGTAGCGGACGTATCGTTCAAATTATCGGCGCCGTCATCGACGTGGAGTTTTCACGTGAAGATGTGCCGAACATTTATGACGCACTGCAAGTTCAGGGCGTTGAAACTACACTCGAAGTTCAACAACAGTTGGGTGACGGTGTAGTACGTACTATTGCCATGGGTTCGACCGAAGGTCTAAAACGTGGTTTAGAAGTAGTTAACTCAGGCGGCCCAATTACCGTACCTGTGGGTGTTAAAACCCTAGGTCGTATTATGGACGTACTAGGTAACCCAATTGATGAAGCCGGTCCTATTGGCGAAGAAGAGCGTTGGGGTATTCACCGTTCAGCGCCTACTTATGCAGAACAAGCCGGTGGTAATGAAATTCTAGAAACAGGTATTAAGGTTATTGACCTTGTTTGCCCGTTCTCTAAAGGTGGTAAAGTTGGTCTGTTCGGTGGTGCCGGTGTTGGTAAAACCGTAAACATGATGGAGCTGATCCGTAACATTGCTATTGAGCACAGTGGTTATTCAGTATTCGCTGGTGTAGGTGAGCGTACTCGTGAGGGTAACGACTTCTACCACGAAATGAAGGATTCCAACGTTCTTGACAAGGTAGCACTGGTTTACGGTCAGATGAACGAACCACCGGGTAACCGTTTACGTGTTGCACTGACAGGTTTGACCATGGCGGAGAAATTCCGTGACGAAGGTCGTGACGTACTGTTGTTTATCGACAACATTTATCGTTATACCCTCGCTGGTACTGAAGTATCTGCACTGTTAGGCCGTATGCCTTCAGCGGTAGGTTATCAGCCAACATTGGCGGAAGAGATGGGTGTTCTGCAAGAGCGTATTACCTCTACTAAAGCAGGCTCCATTACCTCTATTCAAGCTGTTTACGTACCTGCGGATGACTTAACTGACCCATCCCCAGCTACTACGTTTGCGCACTTGGATGCCACCGTTGTTCTGTCACGTGACATTGCTTCGTTGGGTATTTACCCAGCCATCGACCCACTGGACTCCTCATCACGTCAGTTGGATCCATTGGTTATTGGTCAAGAGCATTATGATTGTGCTCGTGGCGTACAGTATGTATTGCAGCGCTACACAGAGCTTAAAGACATTATTGCTATTTTGGGTATGGATGAATTGTCTGAAGAAGATAAGCAACTGGTTTCGCGTGCGCGTAAAATCCAGCGCTTCCTATCTCAGCCGTTCTTCGTAGCTGAAGTATTTACTGGTTCACCAGGTAAATATGTCTCCTTGAAAGAAACCATCCGTGGCTTCCAAGGTATCCTCAATGGTGACTATGACGATTTGCCAGAACAGGCGTTCTACATGGTAGGTACCATTGATGAAGCTATTGAAAAGGCAAGCAAGCTGTAATTGCGAACCTTTTAGCAAAAGTAATTTGGTGGCGACTGTATAAGTCGCTACCAGCACTCTGAGGCGATTAATATGGCCATAACAGTCCACTGTGACATTGTTAGTGCAGAAGAAGAGCTGTTCTCCGGCTTGGTTGAAATGGTGATTGCCCATGGACATATGGGTGACATAGGTGTTTTGCCTGGTCACGCGCCATTGCTATCAACGATTAAGCCAGGTCCTGTGCGCGTCATTAAGCAGGGCGGAAAGGAAGAGGTATTTTATATCTCTGGTGGCTTTATCGAAGTCCAGCCCAATATGGTTAAAGTGCTAGCTGATTCAGCCATCCGTGCAGCGGATCTTGATGAAGCTGCAGCGATGGAAGCTAAGAAAGCAGCTGAAAAAGCAATACTTAACCATTCTGCTGACTTGGATTATTCTGCAGCATCTGCGCGCTTGGCTGAAGCTGCGGCGCAACTACGTACTATCCATGAATTACGTAGAAAAGTAGGCCGCTAATAGGTTTTAGTCTTCGCTGTGAAAAGAAAAGGGTAGCTTATTTATATAGCTGCCCTTTTTTATTTATACTAGTCCAAACAATCAAGCAGCATACGTAGGAGTTTTTTTATGTCTCTGGATATCGTCATTCTAGCTGCGGGCCAGGGTACGCGTATGCGCTCATCCCTCCCCAAAGTACTGCACCCCATTGCTGGCAAACCTATGCTGGCTCATGTAATTGATGCGGCAAGAGCATTACAGCCCAATAGCATTCAGGTTGTCATTGGGCATGGTGCAAAGCAGGTTACCCAACAATTAGCTGCTGATGATGTCACTTTTGTCATGCAAACAGAACAACTGGGTACGGGCCATGCTGTAGCGCAAGCAATACCTAACCTTAACGCCGATACCCTGTTAGTTCTCTACGGAGACGTACCGTTAATACATCCCAGCACCTTAAGCAGACTTTTGCAGGGCGTGACCGAAAATACAATGGGCTTACTGACGGTTAATTTAAGCGATCCTGCAGGTTACGGGCGCATTGTTCGCGATAATCAACAGCAGGTAACAGCCATTGTTGAACACAAAGATGCCACGCCAGAACAGCTGACAATTTGCGAGGGTAACACGGGCATCCTTGCAGCATCACGCCAGCATATGGTGCAGTGGTTAGGTAGGTTATCAAACCATAACGCCCAAGCAGAATATTACTTAACCGATATTATCGCGATGGCCGTCGCGGATGGTGTGGCGATACACACAGAAACAGCTACAGAGCCTATGGAAGTTCAAGGTGCGAATGATCGCCAGCAACTAGCAAGCCTTGAGCGTTTTTATCAATTTCAACAAGCTAACGTGCTGATGGCGCAGGGTGTTACCTTGCTGGATCCAGCACGCCTCGACATTCGTGGCACAGTAAAGGTTGGTCGCGATATCACCATTGATATCAACGTTATTCTCGAAGGAAATGTTGAGATTGAGGATAACGTCAGTATTGGTGCAAATTGCGTCATTAAAAATTCTATCTTAAGAAGTGGCGCGATAATCAAAGCCAACTGCCATATAGAAGGTAGTGAGGTTGGTCCAGAAGCAGACTGTGGACCATTTGCTCGATTACGCCCAGGCACCAAGCTTGAGAAAAATGCCCATGTGGGTAATTTTGTGGAGCTTAAAAACACGCATTTAGGTGTAGCCGCGAAAGTAGGGCATCTAACCTATTTAGGTGATAGCGAAATCGGTGCGCGTACCAACATAGGCGCAGGCACTATCACCTGTAATTATGACGGTGCTAATAAACATAGAACGGTTATGGGCGAGGATGTGTTTATTGGTTCAAATAGCTCCATTGTTGCCCCAATAACCCTAGGCGATGCAGCTACTACAGGTGCTGGTTCAACAATTACTCAAGATGTTCCGGCGCACACCTTAGCGATTGGCCGGAGTAAACAGCGCAATATTGCAAACTGGGCAAGGCCACAAAAAAAGAGCTAGATGCTCAGTAAAAAACTTGATTATTTTCAGCAATTTGGCGGTTTAGGGTCCAATAATCATAAAGAATACCTAGTAAAAATAGGCCGCCTGTACACAGATATAAAATACCGGTGAGCCATTTACCTAGGTAAAAGCGGTGAATACCAAAAACACCTAAAAACGTGAGCAGTAACCAAGCTAGGTTGTAGTTGTAGCGACCGGATAAGTAGGTTTGATTAACTTGGCGATTCATTGCGGGAATGAGGAATAAATCAATTATCCAGCCCACAAAAAACAATCCAAGGGTAAAAAACCAGATAGTCCCAGTGATAGGGCGACCATAATAAAATCTATGAGCGCCGATAAAACCAAAGATCCACAGTAGATATCCAAAGACTGGTGTGTGATTTCGTAGTGAGTAATTCATAAGATGGGCGTTAACAATAATGTCTAAAATATTCAGAGTAGCTCTGTGTGTGTTTACGCTGTACCTAACCGGCTGTTCAGCAATTAATGTAGAGAAAAAATATCGCAGCAACAGCTATGACAACAGAATACAGTGGATCGTTCTGCACTATACCTCAGCCGACTTTGAGGACTCCTTGCACCTGTTAACAAATACAGCTGTCAGCAGCCATTATTTAATCAGTGAACAGCCCGTTAAAGTGTATCAATTAGTCGACGAAAGTAATCGCGCTTGGCATGCAGGGGATAGCTCATGGCGTGGTCGCACATGGTTAAATGCAACCAGTATAGGCATAGAGTTGGTGCATCCGGGCTATACTGAGCAGGCAGGGGAGCGGATTTGGCATGACTGGTCAACCGAGCAAATAGACAGTCTGATTGTTCTTTTGCACGATATTTTGTACAGATACCAGTTACCCATTGAAAGCGTTATTGGTCATAGTGATATAGCGCCACAGCGTAAAGTAGACCCTGGCCCTAAGTTTCCTTGGTCAAGACTGGCGCAAGAAGGCATGATTCGCTGGCCATTAACAACTGACATTGATTTTTACGAGCCGATATTTCTTGTTGAGCTGCCCGATGCATTGTGGTTCCAAGAACAACTAGCGGCATTGGGTTATGCCATACACCAGAGCGCAGAATTTGATGAGCAGACACAGCGCGTCATAAGCGTACTACAGATGAAGTACCGCCCTAGTGACTTTTCAGGCACAGCAGATGCTGAAACGGCGGCTATCCTTCAATCGCTTACAGAGCAGCAAAAACAGGCACAGGAAAAATAATGCTAAATACGCTTTGGTTAAGCTTTTTTATCGTAGCCACTGTAGCCGGCTTGACCCAGTGGCTTCAAGGTGATGCCACGGTGTGGGCGGCGATGGTAGAAAGCCTGTTCAGCATGGCTAAGCTGTCAGTTGAAGTAATGATTTTACTGTTTGGCACGCTTACTCTTTGGTTAGGGTTTCTGCGTATAGCGGAGCAGGCGGGTTTGGTAGAACGTGTAGCAAGACTATTATCGCCTTTATTCTCCAAACTCATGCCTGAAGTGCCACGCGGACACCCAGCTTTGGGTTTAATAACCATGAACTTTGCCGCTAACAGTCTAGGCCTAGATAATGCCGCAACACCTATTGGCCTAAAGGCGATGCGCTCGTTACAAAGTTTAAATAGCTCGTTAACCACAGCTAGTAATGCACAAATCCTTTTTTTAGTACTAAACGCATCCTCCTTGACGCTATTGCCCGTTACTATCTTTATGTACCGAGCTCAGCAAGGTGCTGCTGATCCAACGCTCGTTTTCTTACCAATCCTTTTAGCGACCAGCGCCTCAACGTTAGTGGGGCTTGTGTCTGTAGCCTTTATGCAGCGTTTGAAAATTTGGCATCCTGTAGTACTGGCTTATTTGCTTCCGGCCGTGTTAGTACTGGCTTTGTTTATGGCGTTATTAGCCAGCTTGACGGGAGCAGCGCTCGCATCGTTATCATCTCTGCTGGGCAATTTAACGTTATTTGGCATCATTTTATTTATTTTAGTATTTGCCGCATTCCGAAAAGTACAGGTGTATGAGGCCTTTGTAGAGGGCGCAAAAGAAGGTTTTGATGTTTCGAAAAACTTGCTGCCGTACCTAATTGCCATGCTATGTGCAATAGGCGTATTAAGAGCCTCAGGAGCACTGGACTTCGGTTTAGATGGTATTCGCTGGCTGGTTGAATATTTATCCTGGGACGCCCGCTTTGTAGATGCACTGCCTACAGCCTTAGTTAAACCATTCTCAGGCAGTGCCGCACGGGCTATGCTGATTGAAACGATGCAAACGCAAGGTGTAGATAGTTTTGCAGCACTTGCTGCAGCAACAGTACAAGGCAGTACGGAGACTACATTCTATGTGCTGGCGGTGTACTTTGGTGCAGTCAATATCCAGCGCGTACGCCATGCCGTAGGCTGTGCATTACTTGCTGAGCTGGCAGGAGTAATAGCTGCCATCAGTGTGTGCTATTGGTTTTTTGGTTGAATAAATGAACAGAAAAAAAGCAACCATAGCCTGTCTACTCCTAAGCCAAGTTAGTGCCTGTAATGCTGTACTTGCGGAGCATGAAGGCAATAAAGCGCTAGTGCTAGTTGAAAGCCGAGCTGGACATCATTTATCGGCACAGAGAATAGACGGCAAAAAAGTTACGGATGGGCGCTTTTTTATTTTAGAGCCCGGTCAGCACAAGCTGAGTGTTCGCTTAAGCTATGAGCGCGGCGGTCAAATAGGTTATTCAGGTTGGCGGCATTGTCTTGCAGAAATAGCCTATGCAAATTTTAGAGCCACAGAAAAATATAGCATACGTGCCTATGCTAAAGGCTACACCGCCAGGGTTTGGCTACAAAACGAACAAGGGGAGCGGCTTGTAGAAAGTCAGTCGGTACCGTGCGGGCCCCAGTATTAAAAGATGATATAGCAGCTCGCAGTAGGTAAATGCTAGAAAACCGTGCAAAGTTTAAATAGGGCTTTACAAGTAAATTAAACTCTGTAGAATACGCAACTCGTTCGGCGTATACCTAACTAAAACGCGACTAAGCATTTGATTTTTAAAAAGATTTTTAAGATTCACGCTTGACAGACTAAGAGTAACACTTTAGTATACGCCACCTCAGATGCAGCGACGCACTTAGCGCAAAGCTTCTGAACAGTTCTTTAACATTTTAATCAAGCAATTCGTGTGGGTGCTTGTGGTATTGGATGATAGTCAACA